>NZ_JACJEP010000001.1:0-142657 GCF_014164135.1 Pseudoalteromonas sp. SG45-1 | reverse complement strand
AATATAAAGATTCTTGGTTTACACTACGTGGCAATTGTAGGGAATAAAAACAACTCAAGCTAAGTCACCACCGAACTTGAGCTGCCTTTCACACTGACAACATCTTCACACACAATATAAAGATTTTTGGTTTACATTACGTGGCAATTGTAGGGAATAAAAACAACTCAAACTCGTTCTTTATGGAAGTGAATCCACCGAACTTGAGTTGCCTTTCACACTGACAACATCTTCACACACAATATAAAGATTTTTGGTTTACACTGCGTGGCAATTGTAGGGAATAAAAACAACTCAAACTCAGTCACCACCGAACTTGAGTTGCCTTTCACACTGACAACATCTTCACACACAATATAAAGATTCTTGGCTTACACTGCGTGGCAATTGTAGGGAATAAAAACAACTCAAACTCAGTCACCACCAAACTTGAGTTGCCTTTCACACTGACAACATCTTCACACACAATATAAAGATTCTTTTAAGCGAGGCTAACTTATGCCTCAAGCTTATGACGAGAGCCTTGCTCTTTGTCTATGGTTAAACTTTAGAGTGTTAGCTCCAATTTGACAAACGAGAAAAATAAACCTAATAGGTGAAAAAAACTAAACTATATACCTTTGTCTAATACATTTAGATTGGATTGCTTTGGAAGCTATGATGCGAAGGCGTTTTACAGGCACAAAAAAAGCGCTATAAAGCGCTTTTTAATATTTAAGACAGGCTTAAATAATTTGGTTTTCTTTCCAGGCTTGCTCTTTTGCTAAACGGTTTTTGCGTTTATCACATGGATCATCGCAATCACAGGCTTTATCAATACCAACCGAACCTAAACCACCACAGCTGCTTGCCATAGATTTTTTTTGCACGATCATACCAACGGCCATAGCCGAAACTATCAAAATTAGTAAGCCAAAAGTAAGAAGAAAAAGTGACATTGCTTAGCCCCTATTGATCAGCAATAAATTAAACTCAAATATTTCTGAGCGACTGCTATTATATACCCAAATAACACGGAAATAAACAAGTCAGCACCATACTATAAATAAGGCTTAAATGCTGGGCTTGAGTAGGTAACTAAACCCTCTTTTGATTTACCTATTAAATAAACCGGTAAATCATGTTGTTCAGCATAAGCTTGCGCTTTTTGCATCCCCATTACAGTAAGTGCCGTCGCTAAACCATCTGCCGTCATAGCGCTTGGATGAAGCACAGTTACCGACACTAAGTCGTGCTTAATAGGCATACCTGTTGCTGGATCAATTAAGTGGGTATAGATCTCGCCATCCATTTTATAAAAAATACGGTAATCACCCGATGTCGCTATACCACTTGTACCTGGCGATAAAACACGGTGTACCTTACGCTCTCCAGGTTGCGCATCTGGTTGCTCAATCGCGATTTTCCAATCCTGATTATTTGGCTTTTCACCAGCTATACGTAGCTCACCACCAATCTCAACCATGTAATTAGTAATGTCGTGGTTTTCTAATAACTGGGCAACTTTATCAATACCATAGCCCTTAGCTGTTGCCGAAAAAGAAAGCTCCAGTCCATTAACTGTTTTAGCCAACCCTTGCTCATTTAAGATAAGTTTATCAATGCCTATTTTTTCAACCATACTTGCAAGCTCTTCATCACTTGGGCGATTAGTTGGTTTTTTATCAGGCCCAAAGCCCCATAAATCAATTAAAGGCCCCATTGTTACGTCGAGTGTTTTAGTCGATTCACCCAAGCGAATAGACTCACTTATAACAGCCCTAAAATCTTCGCTAATTGGCATGACTTGATTTGCAGGTAACCTGTTAAATGTATTTATTTCAGAGTCTTCTATGTAAGTAGACATAGATTGGTTCACATCTTTTAAAACAGCGTCTATTTGCAGCTGTAGTTGTGAAGCCGATAGCTGGGCTTGCTCATCATAATATTTAATATGATAAGTGGTACCCATAGTCTTACCTTCTAAAAAGGTTTCTTTTAACTCTGGCTTTTCACCACACCCAGACAATAATAAAGTCAGTGTAATTAGTAAAAAGGCCATTATGCCCTGTGAAGTACTTACTCGATTCATAACAGCTCTACTTAATAGATTGATAAAATTAAAGAATAAAAAAAGCCTCGTAACACAAGTGCTACGAGGCTGGTATTTTAACCAAAACTAAACTGTTTTGGTATTAGTGTTAGCCACCGAAGTCATCTAGTAAGATATTTTCGTCTTCAACACCTAAATCTTTAAGCATAGTAATAACTGCCGCATTCATCATTGGAGGACCACACATGTAGTACTCACAATCTTCAGGCGCTTCGTGATCTTTAAGATAGTTCTCAAATAACACGTTATGGATAAAGCCAGTATAGCCTTCCCAGTTATCTTCAGGCTGTGGATCTGAAAGTGCTGTATGCCATACGAAGTTAGGATTTTCAGCGGCTAGGCCGTCAAAATCTTCTACGTAGAACATTTCACGCTCAGAACGTGCACCATACCAAAAGCTCATCTTACGTTTAGAGTTCAAACGTTTAAGTTGGTCAAAGATATGAGAACGCATTGGCGCCATACCAGCACCACCACCAACAAATACCATTTCTGCATCAGTGTCTTTAGCAAAGAACTCACCAAATGGACCCGAAATAGTTACCTTGTCGCCTTCTTTAAGTGACCAAATGTACGAAGACATTTTACCACATGGCAAGCTAAGGTTTCTTGGAGGTGGAGCAGCAATACGCACGTTAAGCATAATGATGCCTTCTTCTTCTGGGTAGTTAGCCATTGAGTAAGCACGAATTGTTTCTTCGTCTACTTTTGACTCCAGATCGAAGAAACCAAAATGGTTCCAGTCGCCACGATACTCTTCAGGAACATCGAAATCTGCATATTTAACATGGTGAGGTGGAGCTTCGATTTGGATGTAACCACCCGCACGAAACGGCACTGACTCGCCATCTGGAATTTGCAGCTTAAGTTCTTTGATGAACGTTGCTTTGTTATCATTAGAGATAACTTCACAATCCCACTTCTTAACACCAAAAATTGACTCTTCAAGTTCAATTTCCATGTCATTTTTAACATTTACCTGACACGCTAAACGACAGCCTTCACGGGCTTCACCTTTAGATATGTGATCAAGCTCAGTTGGCAGAATATCACCACCACCTTCTTTAATGTGTACACGACACTGACCACAAGAGCCACCGCCACCACAAGCAGATGATACAAATATACCTGACTCAGATAGTGCGCCTAAAAGCTTACTACCTGCTGATGTTTTAATGGCTTTATCTGGGTCGCCATTAATGCCGATGATAATATCGCCACTTGCAACTAACTGAGATTTAGCACCAATGATGACTAAAACCAGTAGTACAACGATAGCGATAAAAACACCAACGCCTAAGAAAATCTGATAATCCATGATTTATCCTCGCTACCTTTACAGTGAAATACCAGAGAATGACATAAAGCCAAGTCCCATTAAACCAACAGTGATGAAGGTAATACCTAAACCACGTAAGCCGTCAGGTACGTCTGAGTATTTCAGTTTCTCACGGATACCTGCAAGTAATGTAATTGCAAGTGCCCAACCAACACCAGCGCCAATACCATAAACAACAGACTCGCCGAAGTTATAGTTACGCTCAACCATGAATGATACCGCACCAAATATTGCACAGTTAACTGTGATAAGTGGTAAGAAGATACCTAACGCGTTGTATAGTGCAGGGAAAAACTTATCTAATGCCATTTCAAGAATTTGCACAAGTGCTGCAATAACACCAATGAAAGTTAAGAAACGTAAAAAGCTAAGATCTGCATCTGGGTAACCTAACCAAGTTAGTGAACCAGGTGCAAGTACCGCATGATAAACCAAGTTGTTTACAGGCACAGAAATACCCAATACAACTATAACCGCTATGCCTAGGCCAATTGATGTAGTTACTTTTTTGGATACCGCTAAAAAAGTACACATGCCTAAGAAGAATGACAACGCTAAGTTCTCAATAAAAACGGCTTTTACAAATAAACTAATATAATGTTCCACTATTTGCCCCTTACGCTTTAGCTTCTACTTGGTCTTTCTTATAAGTACGCAGTACCCATATGAATAAACCAATGATGAAGAATGCACTCGGTGGTAAGATCAATAGACCCATAGGCTGATACCAACCGCCATCTTGTACTAATGGGATAATATCAACACCGAATAGTGAACCCTTACCAAATAGCTCACGAATGAAACCAACAGTAAGTAGTACTACAGAGTAACCTAAGCCGTTACCAATACCGTCAAGGAATGACATAAGTGGTGGCGACTTCATCGCGTATGCTTCAGCACGACCCATTACGATACAGTTAGTAATGATTAGACCAACGAATACAGAAAGCTCTTTTGCAGTAGCATAAGAAAATGCCTGTAATACTTGGTCAACAACGATTACCAATGATGCGATAATGGTCATTTGTACGATGATACGTACAGATGATGGGATCTGGTTACGAATAAGCGAGATAAAGAAGCTCGAAAACGCAGTTACAAGTGTCAATGCGATTGACATAATTAATGCATTTTTTAAGCTAGACGTTACCGCTAGCGCAGAACAAATACCAAGTACTTGTAGTGCGATTGGGTTGTTAGCTAAAACCGGACCGAATAGGACCGCCTTCATTTCTTTAGTATCAGCCATTATTTCAATGCTCCTTTACGTACTTTCGCAAGGAAAGGGCCAAAGCCATTTTCGCCAGTCCAAAAGTCAACTGCATGATCAACACCGTTAGACGTTAATGTAGCACCTGAAAGACCATCGATCTTATGCTCATCATTGCCCGCAGTACCTTTAACAATTTGAATTGGAAGTTCTTTACCTTCCCATGTAGCAGTCCACTGTGGATTTTGGATTTCGCCACCAAGACCTGGGGTTTCATTATGCTTGTAAAAGATAATGCCCTTAACTGTTTCACCATCGCTTTCAAGCGAGATAAAACCGTACATCAAGCCCCATAAGCCGTAGCCTTGGATAGGAAGAATGATTGCATCAACTGAGCCATCTTCTTTTTTAGAGATATACACCGGTGACTCTTTAGTCACACGTTGAATACCAGCAATATCTTTAACGCCTTTCTCTTGAAGAGAAACACTTAGCGCTGCATCATATTTGCTTTTTTCAAAGTCAAAGATTGTTGGGTCTGTATCTACAAACTCACCTGTAGTCATGTTTACAACGCGCGCTTCGATTTTTGCATCAAATGTTTCAAGAACATTTTCAACTTTGTCGATGCCCGCAGCAGCTAAGATATTGCTTTGAATATCTTTGTTTTTATTAGCTTGCTGTAAAGGACGAAGCTGTACAGAAGCAAACGATACAATGATTGCACACACTAAACATAGTGCTACAACAACTGACAACGTTTTGCCGATTGATTCGTTATTACTAGACATTACGTGCCAACCTCCGCTTAATATTAGCCTGCACTACAAAGTGATCGAACAGTGGAGCGAACAAGTTAGCAAATAAGATTGCTAGCATCATGCCTTCTGGGAAAGCAGGATTCACAACACGTATCATAACCACCATAAAGCCAATTAGTAGACCATATGCTAATTTACCTTTGTCAGTAAATGCAGCTGATACAGGGTCAGTAGCCATAAAGAACATACCAAACGCAAAGCCACCAAGTACGAAATGCCAATACCAAGGCATTGCAAATACAGGGTTAGTTTCTGAGCCAACAGCATTTAATAAAAATGCAGTTGCTACCATACCTAGGAATACACCTAGTACGATGCGCCAAGAAGCGATACGAACGTAAATTAAGAACAAACCACCTACTAATAATGCAAGTGTAGATGTTTCACCTACAGAACCTTGAATGAAACCATAAAACGCATTCCACCATAATTCCATGTTTGCAAAGTCAAGTGTGCCAGCAAATGCTTGGCCTAGCATAGTTGCACCAGAGAAAGAATCTACTGCTGTCCATACTGTGTCACCTGAGATTTGAGCTGGGTATGCAAAGAATAAAAATGCACGACCGGCTAAAGCAGGGTTTAAGAAGTTACGGCCAGTACCACCAAAGATTTCTTTAGCGATTACTACACCAAACGTAATACCTAACGCAACTTGCCATAAAGGAATAGTTGCTGGCAAAATAAGTGCGAATAATACAGAAGTAACGAAGAAACCTTCGTTAATTTCATGCTTACGCACTGAAGCAAATATAACTTCCCAGAAACCACCTACTGCAAATGTTACAGCGTAGATAGGTAAGAAGAAACATGCTCCATAGAACATCTTAGCGCCCCAGCCTGCATCAGCGGTTAACTCGCCACCGAATAACTGGAACAAACCAACTTGCCACGTGTTTGCTAGTTCAAAACCTTGTGCTAAAGCACCAGCGGCCTGATGACCGATATTGAACATACCAAAAAACATAGCTGGGAACGTCGCCATCCACACTAAAATCATCATACGTTTTAGGTCGATGTTATCGCGTACGTGTGTCGCGCCTTTATTTACGTAGCCTGGTGTATAAAAAATAGTTGCAGCTGCTTCATACAGTGCATAAAACTTTTCATATTTACCACCGGCTTCAAAATTCGGCTCGATATCTTCTAGATATTTTTTTAAACCCATCTCTCTAGCCTTCCTTCTCGATCGTAGTTAAGCAATCGCGTAGGATAGAACCATACTCGTATTTGCCTGGACAAACGAAGGTACATAACGCTAAATCTTCTTCATCAAGTTCAAGCGCGCCCAATGAAATTGCACTGTCTAAATCACGTGCAATTAAGTCACGTAATAATAGAGTAGGCAAAATATCTAACGGCATTACGCGCTCGTAGCTACCAATTGGTACCATGGCACGTTTTGAACCACCTGTTGACGTTGTCATTTTAAATAAACGACTTGGTGCAAGGTGAGAAATGAATGTACGCGTTACAGAGAATTTATCACTACCTGGTGCAATCCAGCCAAACAATTCTTTTTCGCGACCTTCAAGTAAAACAGATACTTGAACGTGGTAACGACCTAAGAATGCATGAACACCGTTTGAAATAGAACCCGATAGAACAGAACCAGAAATAACGCGGTTATCTCCGTCTTCTAACTCACCAGCCACTAAATCATCCAATGAAGCACCTAATTGTGTTTTCACTAAACGTGGATTTTTAACGCGAGGACCTGCAAGCGAAATAACACGATTTGTGTAAATTTCACCAGTAAGGAATAAGTGACCATACGCAATAACGTCTTGGTAACCAATATGCCAAACTTGTTTGCTAACAGAAACTGCATCAAGATGATGGATATGAGTGCCAACGAGGCCAGCCGGATGCACACCACCAAACTCATGTACTTCTACTTGAGCTATAGATGAGCTAGGAACTTGGCTGCCTGCTTTTTTACACACAAATACTTTGCCATCGGTCAAACGCGAAACAACTGCAAGACCCGCTTCAAATGCTTGCGCATTTTCTGCAATAATTACTGCAGGATCTGCAGCTAATGGGTTTGTGTCGATTGCGGTCACAAAAATAGAACTAGGATTTGCATCCACAGCCGCTACTTTGCTGAATGGGCGAACACGAAGTGCTGTCCATTGACCAGACTGGATAAGTACTTCTTTGGCTTTTTCGCGCTCTAAGCTCGGAAGCTCGTCTGCTTTGAAAGAGTCAAAGGTGATTTGCTCACTGCCTGCTACTTCAATAACAACAGATTGCAGCACACGTTTAGCACCACGATTTATTTCTTTTACTGTACCAGAAGCTGGAGCAGTAAATAGGACGCCTGGGTTCTTTTTATCTTCAAAAAGTACCTGGCCTTTTTTGACTTGGTCATCCACACGAACATGCATGGTTGGACGCATACCGATAAACTCTTCGCCAAGCACAGCTACACGTTTGACAGCAGAACCGTCATGTATAACTTGCTGTGGCGCGCCCTCTAAGGGTAAATCCAGACCTTTTTTTATGTTGATCATACGCACTTGCATTACATTAAAGGAAAGAAACTGAAAAATCGTATCAACCACGTCGCCATTTGAGTTATTCCAAGTTATATCAAGGTACAAAAGAGCAGCTTGCTAGAGATATCAAACAAGCAACGTAGTAAAACTCATCACATATTGTCGAGATTTTAACATCATTTTAGATGACTATGCGAGTGTATTTATGAAAATTATACGACAGAAACACTTATTTAGTTTTGTTAAGTGAATTAAATAAAAATCAAGCTAGACCAAAGTGGTAGCCTAAGCAATTATCATTCCTGATTTCATCGTAAATTCAACAAATCGCATAATACAAAAAAAGCCGCGATAGCGGCTTTTTATAACTAGGGCCTGTTGACCTTTCAGGATTAAAATTTGTTCAATCTAGGGGCTATTTATTTAATCGCGGCGTGAGGTTTGTAACCTAGTGGGCTAAGTAAAAACCGAACAACAAAGAGTAAATAGCCCCTAGGCAGAACCCTTTGGGCAGCGCATGTTTGGCATTTATTCCACGTTATCGCCCATTTATGGGGAATAACCACACTACATAGGCTCTGCCTTGCCTAAATACCAAACAGACTGCTGCAAATTTAACCTCGAAAGATAAACAGGCCCTAAGTTCTGTTAGTCAATCATATTGGCAATTGGCTTAACTGAATCTACATCTTGATCGTAGTCAACACTATCTATACCAAAACCAAATAAGCGTAAAAACTCATTATGGTAACCAACATAATCTGTTAGCTCATCAATGCTGCTCGTATCTACTTTATCCCAAACAGCTTGCACGCGTGCTTGCACGTCGTCTTCTAGCTCTTTATAGTTTTGGAATAAATGTCCACCGTCGTCAAAGCGAGGAGATTCACCATACAAGTTTTCACTAAATAATGCGTGAATTTGCTCAATAGTGCCTTCGTATGTGCCATCTGCTTTCATAACTTTAAATAAAGCAGAGATATATAACGGCATAATAGGAATAGCAGAACTTGCTTGCGTTACCACAGCATTAAGTGATGAAACATATGCCTCACCATTTAAATCTTTTGTTGATTCTTTAATAGCAGCGGTTGCACGGTCTAGATCTTCTTTAGCCTTACCAATAGTAGCGTGTCCGTATATTGGCCATGTTAGCTCTTTACCAATATAAGTGTACGCAGTCGTTTTAAAGTTATCGGCTAATACATCCGCTTCTTTTAATGCGTCAATCCACATTTCCCAATCTTCACCGCCCATTACTTTAATGGTGTTGTCGATATCGTCTTGGTTTGCAGCTTCAACAGTAATTTCATCAATTTCACGCTTTGATGTATTTAAGTTTTTAGTAGTAACGGCATTTCCAATTGGCTTAAGCGTAGATGAGTAAACTTCGCCCGTATTTGGGTCTGTACGACGAGGAGACGCTAAGCTGTAAATAATACAATCTACTTTGCCCAAATCGGCTTTAATAGTGTCGATTGCTTTTTGTTTAATTTCGTTAGAAAACGCATCGCCATTAATATTTTTAGACCAAAGGCCTGCTTCGTCTGCTGCATCTTGAAAAGCAGCGGTATTGTACCAACCAGCAGAGCCTGTTTTGCGTTCTGTACCTTCTTTTTCAAAGAAAATACCTAATGTTTTAGCACCACCACCAAACGCTGCTGTAATGCGCGAAGCCAAGCCGTAGCCTGTTGATGCGCCAATAACTAATACATTTTTTGGTGCATTTTTTAATGCGCCTTGTTGTTTTACATAGTTAATTTGTTCTTGAACATGCTCTGCACAACCAGCTGGATGTGCGTTTGTGCAGATAAATCCACGAATTTTAGGCTTAATGACCATTGATCATCCTATATCTTTTACAATAAAAATTAGCGCTAGTTTAAAGGCTAATACTAAAAACACTGATCTGATCAGTTAACCACAAGTGTAACAATCAAATCGCTATTAATTATTTAAGCTAATTTAGAGCCGCCCATACAATTAGGTGAATCAGGTGCCTCGCCGCCCTGCTCTGTATACTCATCGGGTGTATATGTATGAATTGCGAGTGCATGAATATGATTTGCTAATTCATCTTTTAGAATTTCATTAATTTCACGATGGCGCTGCAATAAACGTTTACCTGTAAAACCTTCGCTAACCACTATTACTTTAAAGTGTGATTCAGTGCCCGCACTGTGCATATGGCTTTCGTTAATTACGTTTAAATGTTTACACGCAATAGCGTTGCTTATTTTTTCTTGGATCTGTTGCTGCATTGACATAAAAGACCGTTTTAATTAGCTAATTTATACACTTACTATAACAATTTAACGCAGCGCTTGGCTAACTAAATTGCTTTTGTTTAATGTCCCTAATAAATCGGTAAGTTAAACTTATTCGAGGATGTGCAAGCGTTGTTTGTTTAGGTATTGCATGTTGATAATCTCGCTGGCTATGTCCATTCATTATTAAACAGCTGCCACTTTGTAATTTTAAGTCGGTTACTTTATTGCTCGCCTTGTGCTTTAACTTTAGAACCCGATCAGCTCCTAGCGAGACACACACAATTGTTGGTTTATCACCAAGCTCTATTTCATCATCACTGTGCCAGCCCATCGTATCATTACCATCTCGGTAATAATTAACGAGTAATGAGTTTAGAGGCTGATTTAAGTGCGTCTCTAAACGCCTTCTCATATTAAGTAACAATTCATCCCATGGCTCTACTATTTGCTTACTACTTGAATAGCCGTATTCAATATTTAAATCGCTCATGAAGCATTGTAGCCGTGGAATAGGCCCCGTTTTACCATAAACAGTTACATCGGGTTGTTGCCAACGTAGGTTTTTTTGCAAATAATAAAATAGATCGAGGCTTTTTTGTGCACTAAGTGCCCTACTTTGATAAGAAAAGCCATTTGGTAACTGTTGGGGGTTGGCGTTTTGCCGTTGCATGTTAGAATTTACCTACATTAGATTACTGATCAACGAACCATTATGACGACGCAAGCCCAGCTAGGCGATAAAACCTTTACTCTTGAACGCTTTCCTTTGGATCAAAAAAACCGCAGCTTACAAGCGTGGGATTCGGCAGATGAGTACCTTATCAATTATGTTAACGAACATCACCCTGATTGTCGCTCATTGCTTATTTTAAACGATAGCTTTGGTGCACTTGCTTGTTATTTTAATAAGTTAACGGTTTGTTCAGTTAACGATTCTTATATTAGCCACCAAGCTGCGGCTTATAACTTACAAGAAAACAAACTGCCTACAGCAGATTTCACACAATTAGATAGTTTGTCTGCATTACCGCAGGATGTTGATTTAGTACTTATTAAAATCCCTCGTAATGTAGGTTTTTTACAGTTTCAGTTAAGTGAGCTCAGTGAAGTCCTTGCACCTGGTACGCCAGTAATTGCTGCAGGTAAAACAAAAGAAATTCATAACTCAACAATAAAATCATTTGAGCAATTTATTGGTGAAACAAAAACTAGCCTAGCAGTTAAAAAATCCCGCCTTATATTAAGTACAGCTAAAGGCGGATATAAAGCAGCAGATTTCCCTGTAACGTGGGAGCTTGAAGGTACTGAGTTTAATATAACAAACCATGCAAATGTGTTTTCGCGTGATTCGTTAGATATTGGTGCACGCTTCTTTTTTAACTACTTACCAGAAACACCAAAAGCTAAAAGCATTATTGATTTAGGCTGTGGTAACGGGGTTGTTGGATTAATGACGCTTGCTCGTTGCCCTAATGCATCAGTTACTTTTGTTGATGAGTCTTACATGGCAGTAGAGTCGGCTCGGTTAAATGTAGAAATTAACCTAGGCGATAAGTTTGATAACTGCGAGTTCATCGAAAACGACTGTTTAACAGGCTTTGAAAGAGACAGTGTAGATATGGTGCTTTGTAACCCTCCATTTCACCAAGCTCAGGCCGTTACCGACCATATTGCTTGGCAAATGTTTAAACAAGCAAAAGATACTTTAAAAGAAGGCGGCGAGCTGCGTATTATTGGTAATCGTCATTTAGATTATCATGATAAATTAAACCGTATGTTTGGCAACTGTAAGTTGCTAGGTTCAAACAAAAAGTTTGTCGTTTTAAGTGCAACAAAAAATAGTGGAATGCTATAAATGAAATTAACAAACATTATAATTGGGTATTGTGTATTACTGATACTTGCTGGCTGCGCGAATCAGCCTAGCCAAGTAATACTTAACCCAGTTTATAAAAATGGTCAAATTAGCACTATAAATAGTAGCTTAAGTACTAGTGTAATTGATTTACGTGGCGATACATCAACACTTAAACTTATTGAGTCAGACAAAACTAAAACCTTTGCAAGCCAAGGTATTACCAGCTCTATTAAAAGTGTGTTAGACAGCGCCCTAAGCCGCAATGGAGCCAGTATTTCTAACTTAGCAACGGTTCGCTTTGAAGTAGATATTCATGCATTGCAAGCTGTTGTAACCGAAAAGCTAGTGAGCCATACCAGCGAAGCCCACATAGAACTTGGCGTGCGTGTTATTCGCGCCTCAAGTAACTTTAGTAAAGTGTATAGAGGTAGTGCTAATTTAGAAGGCCCATTTAGTCATGAGCAAGCAAAAATAGAAGGTCAACTCAATAAGTTGACTGAGCAAGTTATTACCCGCATTGTATCTGACCCTGAATTAATAGAATTTTTAGAAGGTTAACTATGAAACGACTTTTTTTAATCTGCTTAGGCCTATTTTTTAGTGTAAGTAGCTTAGCAGCCCAAGAAGGCCGCTTTGTGCAAAAGGACAACATTTTTCCACGCGTAGAAATTGTAACGTCAATGGGTAGCATCGTGGTTGAGCTAGATCGCTCTAAAGCGCCCATCACAGTCAATAATTTTTTAACTTACGTGTCAGACAAAAGTTATCAAGGCAGCGTTTTTCACCGTATTGAGCGCGATGTAGAAAATGATCGCGACTTTGTTATTCAAGGTGGCGGTTACGATAAAGACTATGATGGCCTACATGAAAATGACCCTATTTTTAATGAAAGCGGTAACGGTTTAAAAAACGATATGTATAGCATTGCTATGGCCTATCAAGATAGACAACCGCACTCAGGAACTCGCCAATTCTTTTTTAATATGGATAATAACGATCACTTAAATCCAGGGAAAGATTGGGGCTTTGCAGTATTTGGTAGCGTAATGGATGGTTACGACACGCTTGATAAAATTATGACTGTTGAAACCGGTTTTAATGAAAAAATTGGCTACGATTTCGTACCTAAAAAACCTGTTGTCATCTTAAATATTAAAGTGCTTGAACAAGTCCCACTATAATTTTTTAAGAGCAGCTTAGCTGCTCTGCATCAAAGCCAATGAAGGCCCTATGAGCAAATCTCTCTCTATTAGCGAATATTTTTCTTACTTTAAAGACAAACGCTTAATCCACATTTTCATATTTGGTATGAGTAGCGGTTTTCCGTGGGTTTTAATTGGCTCTGTTATGTCTGCTTGGCTAAAAGATGAAGGGCTAAGTCGCAGTATGATAGGCCTATTTGGCATTGTATTTGGCGCTTACAGCATAAACTTTTTGTGGTCACCACTCATTGACCGTACAAAACTTCCTATTTTATATAAATGGCTAGGCCAGCGTCGCAGTTGGATACTATTTTGCCAAAGTTTTATTTTTATTGGCACCTTGCTATTAGCAGGGCTTGATTTAAAAGCTAATTTGGCAATTGTTGCTGCGATTTGTTTATTAATCGCCATTGCTTCGGCTACTCAAGACATTGCTATTGATGCCTTTAGAATAGACACCCTAAGCGAAAGCGAATCACACAAAGCAACCGCTGCAGCCGCCATGGCAACTTCGGGTTGGTGGACAGGTTATGCACTTTTAGGCGCCATTCCATTTTACATGGCCGATATCCCCTCGCTCGACTGGCCACAAATTTATTACTTTTTAGCTGCCGTAATGCTGCTGTTAATGAGTGGAGCACTGTTTGCAAAAGAGCCCGAAACTAACCGCGAAGCAGTACATGCTGAACTTGAGCGTGTGTACCTTGAAAAACTGTCCTCTACAAAACAAACTCCTTTAACAAAAACTGTTGCGTGGCTTGCGGTAACCGTTATTGATCCCTTTAGAGCTTTTTTTACTAAAAATGGCGTTAAAA
The DNA here is from genome assembly GCF_014164135.1 of Pseudoalteromonas sp. SG45-1. Taxonomy (NCBI): domain Bacteria; kingdom Pseudomonadati; phylum Pseudomonadota; class Gammaproteobacteria; order Alteromonadales; family Pseudoalteromonadaceae; genus Pseudoalteromonas; species Pseudoalteromonas sp. SG45-1. The sequence goes on along the minus strand of NZ_JACJEP010000001.1, from coordinate 128,552 downwards.
CAGCACTAGCATTACTTGCGTTTATTTTCTTATTTAAAATAGGCGAAGCGTTTTTAGGGCGCATGTCGATTGTGTTTTATAAAGAAATTGGTTTTAGTAATAGCGATATAGCTACATTTTCGAAGGTAGGTACAGCGGTACTTACAATCATATTTACCTTTGTTGGCAGTTTATTTAATCAAAAATATGGCATTGTTAAGGGTTTATTTGTAAGTGGTATTGCAATGGCTGCTTCAAACTTAGCCTTCTCGTGGATTGCTTTAGTTGGCCCTGACCTAAGGCTGTATGCCTTTGCTATTGTTATTGATGGCTTTACGCAAGCGTGGTCGTTGGTCGCTATGGTGGCCTTTATATCGATGTTATGCGATAGAGCATTTAGTGCAACGCACTATGCATTACTGGCGTCATTAGGGAATTTAGGACGAACATTGCTTTCAAGCTACAGTGGTGTAGTAATTGATGATTGGTTAATGGGAAATTGGTCGCTGTTCTTTATTTTAACAGCCTTAATGGTTTTACCTTCGTTGATATTTTTATATCTGATTAGGCATAAGTTGTATGAGCTTGAGAAGAATTACCACAAAAATATTTAATGCATCCCTGCATTAACATATTGCTTAGCACTATCAAGTGCCCCTAAAAGTGTACTAAGCAATTATTGAGTTAATCTACTTTTAGCAAGCTAAGTGCTTCATGTGGATCAACTTCTAGAGCTGTACAATAGCGAACAAACTCAATGACATCTAAACGGCGTTCTTGATTTTCAATCTTGCCGATAAATGAATGAGGCGTTCCAAGCACTTGTGCTAGGCTTCGCATTGTATGACCCTTTTCATGGCGCTTAGTTTTAAGCCACTTTGTTAGCTTTGCATTTTCTTCAGAAGAAACTGTTTTGCCCATCATTTTACATCTCCTACTAGATGATTTGACGTACCCATTAAAGCAGTAGTTTCCATCAATAGCCGTAGGCAGGTAAGCAGTCATACTTTCAATAGCAAGCTATTGCTTAATAAAGCATGTGTTGCTACTCACTCCACCAACACAGCTAAAAACTACGCTAATAATATGGTAAAGATTTGTTTTTATTGAGAATGAAATTTTGCCCGTCTCATTCTTGGATACATTATATACTATTAACACTTTGGTTAAATAATTAATTACATACTCGGTACAAAATCAACCTGAACGAACATTTATAAACACTGAATATTTGACCTAAGTTATCAGAAAATATTAAAAAAATAATATTACCTTCATAAAACAGCTTAAAAATATTTATAACATATTTGTTCCTTTTTAATGTTACACGTTTATTATTAAGCAATAATTTGCACTAAAAAGGCCAAGTAATGTTCAGACTTCTTTTTTTATTACCTATCGTGTTGTGTTTAGGTTGGTACTTTTTTTTGCGCCACAACGGCGTACCAATTAAACAAGGTAAAAAAGGCTTTATGTATATTTTAGCGTTTTCAGCCTTTGTACTCGGCTTTTTTGTATTGATAATGCAAATTACCGAATACGCACCAACTGATTTATAGGCATTAAAAAAGCCGCAAAAGCGGCTTTATTCTATTTAGCGTTTGGCTGTTAAACGCTAAAGCTTGCACCACAACCACAGGTTGTTGTTGCATTTGGATTAGATACAAAAAAGCGTGCGCCTTCTAATCCTTCAGTGTAATCAACCTCACCATCAACCAAATATTGAATGCTCATTGGATCAATAACGAGTGTTACACCATTTTTTACAATTTCTAAATCGCCAGGATTCGCTTTTTCATCAAAAGTAAAACCATATTGAAAACCAGAACAACCACCGCCTGTTACATAAACACGCAGTTTTAAGTCTGGGTTTTCTTCTTCGTCGATTAACTGTTTAACACGAACAGCAGCCGCATCGCTGAACTTAATTGGTAATTCTTCAGACATTTTAAAACCCTCAATATCGCAATGGCGTGATTATCTAATACCCGAGTGTTTTAATCAAGTATAGTAAAACAACTCTTTCCTCTAAGTTATATCTATAAATTAGTAAAAAAGTGGCCAAACATTAACTAGCTAAAATAATACTTAAGCAAGCTAAAAGCGACCTTTATACGCTATAAACTCATTAAATATTTAAGTTATAGGCAATAGGTCTTAATCTTCACTGCAAATTGTTAATATAAGTTACGAAAATTTCAAAATCACAAGGACTTAGCTAAACTCTTTTGCTAAAATGCTGCTGAAAAATACAGCGAGGAATTATGCATGTGGCTTGAGCAACTCAGGCGTCGGCTGGCAAAACCTAAAACATCTGTACAATTATGCTTATTAGGCGTAGTTGCCGGATTAATTGCTGCATTTTTTATTATTTTATTTCGCTTAACCATTCTGTTTTTCCAAAGCTTATTTTTAGAAACACCTGACGACTTTACTACCCTACCAACACTTGAACGTGTACTAATGCCTTTAGTTGCTGCATTACTAATAGCCACGTTTGCTGCCTTTACTGGGTTTAAACATTACCGCTTGGGTATCCCCTTCGTTATACACAGAATTAAACGTCACTACGGGCAAATGCCTTTATACAATACGGTTAATCAATTTGTTGGTGGCGCACTTGCTCTCATTAGCGGTTTTTCAGTTGGCAGAGAAGGGCCTTCCGTGCATATGGGCGCAACTGGGGCGAGTATTTTGGCAGATAAGCTGCATTTACCGCATAATGCCATGCGCACTCTAAGTGGTTGTGGAGTAGCGGCAGGTATAGCCGCGTCGTTTAATACTCCACTTGCAGCCGTTATTTTTGTAATGGAAGTGGTACTTCGTGAATATAAAGTACATATATTTGTACCTATCATGCTTGCCGCTGTTACTGGCGCACTGGCAACACAGTTTGTTTTTGGTGAAGGCTCAGAGCTTGCACTCATTACCATAGCGCCATTGAGTGGTTGGCATTACCCTTATTTAATATTATGCGGTATGGCGCTGGGTGCTATTGCATTTAGCTTTAATCAAAACTTAATGCTAATTATTAAAACATTTAAACCTTTAAGTATGTTCCCTCGTTTATTAATTGCAGGATGCATTGCCAGCTTAATAGCTTACGCAGTGCCTCATGCTATGGGCTCTGGTATGAGCGCAATAACTATCGCGGTTGAATCTCCTGATGACGTGAAGCTACTCACAACTATTTTAATCGCTAAACTACTTGCTACATTGTTTGCTATCGGTTTGGGTATTCCGGGCGGTTTAATTGGTCCGGTAATTGGACTTGGCGTATTAATTGGTACATTAATGGCTTTTTTTGCTCAGTTTATTAGTCCTGGCACTGATATAGCGGGTACTTATGGCGTTTTAGGTATGGCCGGATTAATGGCCGCCACATTGCATGCACCACTAGCTGCTTTAACAACGGTCATGGAGCTTACATCGTCACCTGAAATAATTGTTCCAGCTATGCTTGTGATCACCACGGCCTATGTAACAGCATTACAGTTTTTTGGAAATCGCTCCATATTTTTGCAGCAACTAGATTTTCAGGGATTACCGTACCATGTATCTCCCGCTACCGAAGCATTACAAAAAGTGGGGATAATGGATGATATGGATGAAGACTTTAAATTGCTTTATTCAGACGACAAAGTGCAAATAAAAAGCACATTAGATGCCATGGATAGCCAAACTCCGTTAATTGTTTTTGACGAAGAAAATGGCTATCGTCTCGCTGAATACGATTTAACGCTAATGTCTAATGAAACAATAAATATAAATTATATTAGCTTGCAGGGCATCAGTAGTCAGGCCACCCTAGCCGATGCTTTCGATATCCTAAAAGATAAAAGAAGTGGCGCGCTTTACGTTTATAACCTTTTAGATAATCAACAAATTATGGGGCTATTACGCTGGGATCAAATTCATCATATTTTAACCATTCGTAACAGCTTACTTTAAACAATAAGGACTATTATGAGCGCATTATTGATTTATAAAACACTCCACATATTTTTTATGATTGCGTGGTTTGCCGGTATTTTTTACTTGCCTCGATTATTTGTATATCACGCTATGAGCGAGGAAAGATCATGCAACTCTATGTTAAAAGTTATGGAGCGCAGACTACTTTATTTCGTTACCCCATTTGCTGTATTAACCGCTGTATTTGGTGTGTTGACCATTGTTGAATATGGTCGTGATTGGTTTAGATACAGTATGTGGTTGCACTATAAACTAGTGCTGGTGATCATATTATATATATACCACGGCTACTGTTTTAAGTTATTAAATGACTTTAAACATGACCGCAACACTAAGACAGACCGCTTTTACCGTATTTTTAATGAGCTCCCAGTTATTGCGTTGCTCATCATAGTGGCGCTTGCGGTAATAAAACCTAATTTATAAGCGTTTCGGTGCATGTTAAACTGCGCTGCAATTTACAATACTTGCTATAACACGCGCGATTGCGTGCTCCATTTATGGATTATCGCGCCCATTTGATTGATTAGGAATTACCCCATGTTAAGTTTCCAAGGTGAGCATATACTGTCTGTAAATCAGCTAGACAGAGACTGCATTGAACGTATTTTTGCAGTAGCAAAAAAAATGGAGCCTTATGCTAAAAAGCAAAAGCAAACAACGGTGCTAGAAGGCGCTATTTTAGCTAATTTGTTTTTTGAACCGAGCACTCGTACACGAGTTAGCTTTGGCACCGCCTTTAACTTACTTGGCGGTGGCGTACGTGAAACTACAGGTATGCAAAGTTCAGCCCTTGCTAAAGGTGAGTCTCTTTACGATACCGCCCGCGTTATTTCAGCTTATGCTGACGCTGTTGCTATGCGCCATCCTGATGCAGGCTCAGTTAGTGAATTTGCTGACGGCTGTACTGTGCCGGTTATTAATGGCGGCGACGGCCCAAATGAGCACCCTACTCAAGCATTACTTGACTTATTAACCATTGAGCGCGAATTACATCGTTTTGGTCAAAATATTGATGGTATGCATATAGCGCTTGTGGGCGATTTAAAGTATGGCCGCACAGTGCATTCTTTATCTAAACTATTGTGCCATTATAAAAATGTAAAGTTTTCGATGGTCGCGCCTGACGGCTTACAAATGCCAACAAGCATTTTAGATGCAGTAGAAAATGCTGGCCATAAAATTGAGCTAGTAAATAAGATGGAAGGCAATTTAGCAGCCGATATTGTTTACCAAACACGTATTCAAGAAGAGCGTTTTCCATCGCAAGAAGAAGCAAATAAATACCGTGGCGGTTTTAGGATTAGCCAATCTATTTACAGCGCTCACTGTAAGCCTAACTCTGTATTAATGCATCCTCTTCCACGTGACAGTCGCTTAGAAGCCAACGAGCTTGATAACGACTTAAACAGTAACGACAATTTAGCAATATTCCGCCAGGTACAAAATGGCGTATTAATTCGTATGGCACTGTTTGCTTTAACACTCGGCGTAGAAAACAAAGTCGATAAGTATGAAGTAGACGTACCTTGGTTTAGCCGCAAACGCGACAGCTAACCCTCTTTTAAGTGACAATTTATAGGATTTTTCATGACAATTAGCCAAGACTTATTTGAACGCGCCCAAGCTTCTATTCCTGGTGGCGTAAACTCACCAGTTCGTGCTTTTAATGGTGTAGGCGGTACGCCACTATTCATTACAAAAGCAGAAGGCGCGTTTACATTTGATGCCGACGGTAATCGTTACATTGATTATGTTGGCTCTTGGGGGCCTATGATCATGGGCCATAATCACCCTGCAATTAAACAAGCTGTACACGAAGCTGTAGAAAATGGCCTTAGCTATGGCGCACCAACTGAAGCCGAAATATTAATGGCTGAAAAAGTAAAAGAGCTAGTTCCATCAATCGAAAAAGTACGCATGGTTAGCTCAGGCACTGAAGCAACAATGAGTGCAATTCGTTTAGCACGTGGCTTTACCGGTCGCGATAAAATATTAAAATTTGAAGGTTGTTACCACGGTCACGCTGACTCGTTATTAGTTAAGGCAGGTTCTGGTGCGCTAACAATGGGTGTGCCTAATTCTCCAGGTATTCCTGAAGACTTTGCTAAGCATACACTTACAGTTTCGTTTAATAATCTAGATGAAGTAAAAGCTATTTTTGCAAAATACGCAGACGAAATTGCCTGCATTATTGTAGAGCCAGTAGCCGGTAACATGAACTGTATTCCACCAGTGCCTGGCTTTTTAGAAGGTTTGCGTGATGTGTGTGACGAATATAAATCAGTACTTATTTTTGATGAAGTAATGACAGGCTTTCGTGTTGCACTTGGCGGTGCACAAGCTTATTACAACATTAAACCAGATCTTACGTGTTTAGGTAAAGTAATTGGCGGCGGCATGCCAGTTGGCGCGTTTGGTGGTAAAACTGAAATAATGGATTACATTGCGCCTGTAGGACCAGTTTACCAAGCTGGTACTCTTTCTGGTAACCCTATTGCAATGGCTGCAGGTTTAAAATCACTTGAGCTATTAAGTGAGCCTGGCCTTCACGATAAGTTAGAAGCTATTTCAAAAGCAATTTGTGAAGGCTTTGAAGCTGGTGCTAAAAAAGCCGGTGTTGCGCTAACAACTAACTATGCGGGCGGCATGTATGGATTCTTTTTTACTGATGCTGAAAAAGTAACGACATACAAGCAAGCAACTGAGTGTGACCTAGAGCGCTTCAAACGTTTTTTCCACCTCATGCTTGAAGAAGGCGTTTACCTTGCCCCATCAGCATTTGAGGCTGGTTTTGTATGTGCTGCGCATACTGAGCAAGAAGTAAAAGACACAATAGCGGCAGCGGAACGCTCGTTTGCTAAACTTTAAGCTAAAAATTACTATTTATACATTTGTAACCACTTGTTTTTAAGTATGTAATTAAGACTAAAGATTGAAAAAAGCCCGAAAGGGCTTTTTTTATTTGTAGTGTACTATAAATGAATGATAATTAAGCATAACAAGGTCTATTCACCTTTACTCTATTACAAAAAATACAAGAGAGCCTTATGTCAGGATTACGCCAATTTTCTTTTCCCGCTATCCAGCTAATGGCAAACTTAAAATACAAAACTAAAATCAGCTTAATGTTTGGAATTTTACTCGTTCCTCTATCACTTAGTTTGTTTTTTTTAGTCTCGTTATTAAGTGAAAGTATTACTGTTTCAAAAATGCAGCAGCAAGGCTTAAAAGGCTACAGAGCTATACTTTCAAATCAAATGCAGGGAGATACGAATCAAAATATAAAAATAGCTCGCTCACTCGGCTTTGACATAAAAGACACACAAGCAAATGAAGTACTTGAACTTGTTTCTATTCAATCAAATCTAGCCTTAGACAGTCAATTAGCAAGCGCTTATGTAAACCGCTCTTTAGTCACGCCAATTCCTGCACTTATAATGCAAATAAACTCAACAGCGCAAAGCGCTAATACTGTTTTAGCTAGTAACCGTTTTACGCCCGATACGTTTATAGCACTTTCAAATTTTAGTAAGTCACTTCCTTTATACGAAAAACAACTCGATAAAATACTCAATGTAGCCACCAATGCAGATAAATCAGTAAACAAAGCGCTCATGCCTCCTTTAACTAGTTTACACAGTGCTGTGGGTGCATTTAAAAACGCGATAGATGAAAAACTACTTGAGCCAGACGATATTCTATTAACTCAATCAGAATTTACTAAACTAACAAACAATGTTCACAGCAGTATTAATCAACTTGTTAGTAAGAGCATTCCAACCCTTGAGAGCCTTATTGAGGCAAAACTGCAAACTCAACAGTGGACACGAAATCTTGTTTTAGCTGCTTCATTGATCAGTTTGCTATTTGCATTTTATTTGATGATTGGTTTTTATTTTGCAGTTGTTGATACCATTAATCGCTTTGCTGATGCCGCGAATAGAGCCGCGAATGGCGACTTAAATGCCACTATCGATTCGAGCACTAATGATGAAATGGGAATTATTGCATCGCGCTACAATGCATTACTTAATGCATTTTCACATTTATTATTTGATGTTAAAGCAAGTACAGAAGAGCTATGCGACGCAACTAAATCGCTATCACATGCGAGTAGCGAAACAAGCAATGATGTTTCAAAACAGCAAATTCGAGTCAATGCCATTTATAATGCACTAAGCGATATGGCTCAAAACGCACTTGCAGTTGAAGAGTCAGCGCATCAAGCTACGCTTACCGCACAAAATGCTGCAGCTCATGTGAAACAAGGTTCAGATAATACAATGGAGCTTGCTAAATATATGCAAGACCTCCAAATTGAATTTGCAGAGAGCCAACAAGCGCTCGATAAACTAGCACAAGATAGCCAGGAAATTAGTAAAGTAAGTAAAGGGATCAGTGAAATAGCCGATCAAACAAACTTGCTTGCACTTAATGCCGCTATTGAAGCCGCGCGAGCCGGCGAGCATGGCCGTGGATTTGCCGTTGTAGCTGATGAGGTAAGAACACTTGCTCAGCGTACACAAACACAAACCCAAGAAATACATCAAATTATTAGCTCTTTACAACAAGCATCTGACGACACCCAGCAAAAAATGCGCTCAAGTGTTGAAAAAATGGAGCAATCAGTAAAAGCAGCCAATCAAACCAATGAAGTATTGCAAAGTGCAGAGCAAAGTATGGGCGATATTAAACATCAAGGTGAAGTAATTGCAGAGCGTGTTAAACAGCAATCAAATGCAACAACACAAGCATTGAATGATTCGCAAGAGGTGAGTAATTTAGCAGATCAAACGCTAACATCGGCTCAATCAACGCTACAAGATGCACAGCAATTAAGTCGCTTATCTAATGATTTAACCAAATCAATGCAGTTTTTTAAATCTTAATACCAATTCGCTTAATTAAGTGATCTATTTTGAGGGAAGAAAATCGTGTCGATAACAAGGCAAAAATTTCGTTATTTAGTTGTTCTATATCAGAAATTTTTAACGTAGTTAACGTCAGATTTAACCCCTCAAATTGATTAAGTATTATTACGGATTGGTATAATTACGTTAACTACAACTTACAACAAAGCCGCTAAATAAGCGGCTTTGTTGTTTAAAGTAATCTTAAACTAACGTATGCATTGCGGCCTAGGCTCGAACTCACTCGCTCTAAGCGGTAGCTGAATCACCTTGCCACATCCTGGTGGTGCCTGCTTACCCGTTTGCTCATTTACAAATGCCCAGCGTATTGATGGTGGACGCGTATCAGCTATTGCTTGTGGGTTAAGCGGCTTTAAGTAACGAATATATGCTTCTAATGCGCCTACGCTACCTGTTAAACCAGTGCTTTTGTTGTCATCTCGACCAAGCCACGCAACAGTCACTGTATTTTGATCAAAGCCTGCAAACCAACTATCACGTAAATCGTTGCTGGTCCCTGTTTTACCAGCGAGCTGGATTGACGGAAAGTGTAAATTTAAGCGTTTAGCAGTGCCATCTTTCGTTACGCGTTTCATCGCGTATTTGGTCATATACATTGCAGATTTATCAAAACGAGGCTCTGCATTTACTTTATGCTTATAAAGTACTTTACCAACAGAGTCAGTTAATGCCGAAATTGCAGTGAGCTTTTTATATTCGCCATCTGCAGCAATTGTTGTATAAAGCTGAGCCACTTCAAAACTCGACATTTCAACAGCCCCTAAAAGCAGCGATGGGTATTCGTCTATCGCCCCTGTTGCGCCTAAACCTTTCAATGTATTTACTACTTTATCAACACCTACATCGAGGCCTAAATTAACCGCTGGGATATTTATACTGTTACTAAATGCTTTATAAAGTGGAATTGCACCACGGTATTGGTGGTCAAAATTTTCTGGTTGCCACACTTTACCTTGCTCATTTGTGACCTGTACTGGCGAGTCATCAAGCAAAGTAGCTAAATTATAATGTGGCAATTGCAGTGCGGTTAAATACACGGCAGGTTTTACAAGCGAGCCTATATTACGTTTTGTGTCTAAAACACGGTTAAATCCTGAATATCGAACATCGCGACCAGCAATAAGTGCAGAAACACCGCCTTTTTCTACATTAACAGAGATCATGGCTGCTTCTAGTTTTTCAGTTCTAGGGCGATTTTCCAAGTACGGTAAACTCTTTTCAATCGACTCTTCCATTGCTGTTTGCTTTTGCAAGTCAAAATAAGTAAATACTCTTACGCCTGCATCAAGTGTTTGCTGATCAGGTAATAATTCATTTAACTCTCTGTTTACTAGCTCTAAATAGCCTGGGTATGATTTTTGTAAACTGGCTTTCATTGGCGCAATATCAATTGGGCGATTAAGCGATGCACGGTACTCTTTTGTGCTAAGTAACTTATTTTCGACCATTAGACGCAGCACTAAGTCCCTGCGCTCCATTGTGCGCTCTTTATAACGACGTGGGTTGTAATAAGATGGGCCTTTAACCATTGCCACCAGCAGAGCAATTTGATCGTACTCAAGCTCGTCTACAGGCTTTGAAAAGTAAAAGTCAGAGGCAAGCCCCATACCATGGATACCTTGGTTGTATGACTGCCCTAGGTATACCTCATTTAAGTAAGCTTCTAATATCTGATCTTTTGAATAGCGATAATCTAAAATAAGGGCAATAAAGGCCTCATTTATTTTTCGTACTAAAGAACGCTCACGCGTGAGGTAAATATTTTTAGCTAATTGCTGAGTAAGCGTACTGCCACCTTGAACGGTGCGTCCCGCTTTAATATTTGAATAAAGCGCACGTAAAATAGAAAACACCGACACACCATGGTGATCATAAAAATCACGGTCTTCAACTACCAGTAGCGTATCTTTAAGCATGGCTGGGAACTTATCTAGCGGTACAAATTCTCTATCTTGTTTAGAGTCGTTGCCAATTCGCGCTATTTGCACAGGTTCTAGGCGAGCAGAGTTTAAACGCCTGCCGAACTTATCTTTAATAGTCGCAACTTTTTGCCCTGCAAAACGAAGTTCAATAATATGTGATTCTTCAAGGCCATCATAAAATTCAAAATCACGGCGATAAATCTTGATGCTATCTGCTGTTTTAACAAACTGCCCTGTTCTGCTTAATCTATTAACAGATGAATAATGTAGACGCTCTAACTCAAACACAACTTCTTGGCTTGATAAAAATTGCCCCGGATAGAACTCCATAGAACGAGCATACACTTGCGCTGGAAGTTGCCATTTATTACCTTCAAATATACGTGTAGTTTTTGAATCTAAATAAATGAAATACATTGCCATTGCAATAAAAACAGCCAAGCTGAATTTCCAAAACACTGACCATGTTTTTCTCATAAAAGAGCGTTTAACAGTGGGATTCACTGTTTTTTTACTGCCCTTTGATGTGCTTTTTTTTGTCGTGCTTGACGTTTTACTAGCACGTTTAGCTGCAGGTTTGCTGGTAGGTGTTTTTTTATTGTCGGCCATTTAAGTGTAATTTATTCCAAGGGTTATTCACGAGTGTGAGCTTAGCATATTGGGCATATCCTAACATCCGAAAAGTTAACCCCCCCTGAAACAAAAAAAGCCCTACCGAAGTAGGGCTTTATGTAAATACACTATTATTTAAATAAACTATTAGCTATTTCGAACAGAAACAAACTCTGGGTAGGCTTCAATACCACAATCGTGTTGATCCATACCGTTTAGTTCTTCCTCTTCAGTTACTCGTATACCCATTGTTTTGTTAAGCACAGTCCAAACAATAAATGATGCTACAAATACAAAGGCAAGAATACACACTAAACCAATTAACTGATTAACAAAGCTTGCATCACCATTGGTTAGCGGTACTAACATAATACCTAATGCACCACACACACCGTGTACAGAGATAGCACCTACTGGATCGTCAATCTTAACTTTATCAAGTGCTATAATGCTAAACACAACTAATGAGCCACCAAGTAAACCTAGTAAACATGCCATTAATGGAGAAGGTGAAAGTGGGTCAGCAGTAATTACAACTAAACCTGCTAATGCACCGTTTAATACCATGGTTAAATCTGATTTGCCCCAAAGTATCTTACATACAAACAGTGCAGCAATAGCACCCATTGCAGCAGCTGCATTAGTATTAAGTAATATTTGACCTACCGCAGTTGCGTTTTCTTTATCCGAAAGTAGTAATTGAGAACCACCGTTAAAGCCAAACCAACCCATCCATAAAATAAATGTACCTAGTGTAGCAAGTGGTAAGTTTGAACCTGGAATTGGGTATATTTCACCGTTTTTACCATATTTTCCTTTACGAGCACCTAGGATTAGTACACCCGCTAGTGCAGCAGCTGCACCTGCGCCATGTACAATTGCAGAACCTGCAAAATCTACAAAGCCCATTTCAGATAAGAAACCACCACCCCATGTCCAGTAACCTTCAATAGGGTAAATAAAACCAGTTAGTACTACAGCAAAGCCAAGGAAAGCCCATAGCTTCATACGCTCAGCAACTGCACCCGATACAATCGACATAGCCGTTGCAACAAATACTACTTGGAAGAAAAAATCAGATTCTAAAGAATGGTCAGCATCAGCAGCTTGTGTGCCAATTAAAGCGCCTATTGAAGGAATAAAACCACCTTCGGCATTGTCTACATACATAATGTTGTAGCCAACTAATAAAAACATCGTACATGCAATTGAATACAGCGCGACATTTTTAGTTAAAATTTCAGCTGTGTTTTTAGAGCGAACTAAGCCCGCTTCTAACATGGCAAAACCTGCTGCCATCCACATTACTAATATACCTGATATTAAAAAATAGAAGGTATCGAGTGAAAACTTTAGTTCTATTATTGTATTTTCCATGAGACCCCCTTAAATTGCTTCTTCGTCAAGTTCGCCAGTACGGATACGAACAATTTGATCTAAGTCGTACACGAAAATTTTCCCGTCACCGATTTTACCTGTTGATGCAATTTTAGTAATTGCTTCAACAACGCGTTGACAATTTTCAGTACGAGTTGCAATTTCAAGTTTGATCTTAGGAATAAAATCTACTTGGTATTCTGCACCACGATATAACTCAGTATGACCTCGTTGACGTCCAAAACCTTTAACATCAACTACTGTCATCCCCTCAATTCCTAAATCAGCGAGTGCTTCACGCACGTCGTCTAATTTAAATGGTTTTATGATTGCACTAATCATTTTCATAGCGGCCCCCTCGGACTCTTTATTGTTATCCTGTTGGGTTAAACAATCCAACCTTTGTGCCACTATTTTTATATTTTTTAAAACAATAAGTTAGTGAAAAACAGAAACTAAATAACAAAAAAAACGCACCAATTAGGTGCGTTAATTTAACAAGTTATCTACATTGGTGCGTGCAATATATTAATTGCATGCTTAGCTTTATATAACAGAGCTATACCACGCAGTTTCTTCCTTGGTTTTTAGCTTCGTATAATGCTTTGTCAGCAACACGCATTGCCTGCGTCAAGCTAGTGTCTTGAAAGTCTGCCAAGCCTATACTTGTAGTAATTTTAATTGATTTATCGCTGATAGAAAAATCGTAACTAGCCAGCTTTTTTCTAAATGCTTCAAAGTATTCACGACCACGTTCAAGCTCTATCTCAGGTAATATTATGGCAAACTCTTCTCCACCAACCCGTGCAACTGTAAACTTTGAAAACGTAGTGCGGATTAATGAACCAACCTGCTTTAAAGCCTGATCGCCACCCTCATGGCCTAATGTATCGTTAATATTTTTGAAAAAATCGATATCTAACAATGCGAGAGTATTTTTCTGGTTTTTACTTTTAAGGAGCTTTTCTGCATATTGATAAAAATAGCGTCGATTATGAAGCCCTGTTAAATGATCCCTATGCGCGCTTTCTTTAATATCTGAAATTAACGATAGTTGCTCCATTGTTTGAAGTACTCGACAATGAAACTCCTCATTCATAAATGGCTTTGTTAAAAAGTCATTGGCGCCATATTTAATAAATCGCGCTGATAGGCCATGTTTCCCCGCGCCCGACAAGCCAATAATTGCTAAGTCGTCTCGGCCTCTAAAGTTACGTACCGCTTTAACAAGTTCAAAGCCATCCATAGAAGGCATAGCGTAGTCGGTCATAAGTAGCTTTATATCAGGATTAGCTTTTAATATTTCGAGTGCTTGTTGTCCATCGTGGGCATCTGTCACATCAAACAATTGCTTTTCAAGCATTTGCTTCATTAACGAGCGGCTCAGTAATGAATCATCTGCTACTAATGCTTTACAACCTTGGTTTCTTAGCAATTGCGCAACGAGTTTAACGGCGTAATGGTAAGAGTCGCGATTATCTTTAATAACATAATCAACGACACCTAATTCAAGCATTTGTTGGCGCTTGTACTCATCTATTTTTGAGGTTAAAACAACCGTAGGAATCTTTTTAGATAAAGTATATTTTGCGACTTCACCGTGAGGAGCATCTGGCAAGGTTAAATCAACTAACGCAAGCGTATAGTCGTATTTTTCTACGTAAGTGGCACATTCAGCTAAAGACCAAGCAAAATCGATTGCCACATCAAGGTATTGTGCAGTTAAGTGGCGAAGTACCTGCTGCACTACTTTACTGTCTTCAACCACTAATACTCTTTGCATAAAGCTTCTCTTTACCTTTAATTAGTTTTACCACAAAACGACAAATAGCACGCAATTACTGCAATAGCATTAGTCATAAACATCCGGTGTAGAGTGCACTTATGTGCTTGAAAGCGTAATCCGTTAGATTTTTTGGTGATAGCCTGTATAAAAAATCAATACAAGTAGGCCGCAATATACCTGAATTTTGCAATTAACTAAATAAAGAAAGTAAATCCAAAATAACTATAAAAGCGATTAATACGCGCCTTTCAATGTATTAATACCTTACTTAACCAGTATTATCGGCCACTAGTCTCAATACTTTTGTTATTTAACTCATTTTTATCTTTAATGATGTATCAACAATAATAAGGACACCTAATGAAGCTTAGTCGTATTATCAGTTTACCGATAACCGTTATTGCATTAATAATCAGTACAAGTACACTTGCCGATAACCAACGTCGTATTGATGTAGACAGCAAAGTTGTTACTCAACATAAAGCTAAAATCAACGGTCAACGTTTTAACTACACTGTTGCTACAGGTACACAACCTGTATGGGATGATAAAGGCGACGCGGTTGCTACACTGCAATACACCTACTACACCCGCGACAAAGTTGACGACAGAACAACCCGCCCGTTACTTATTTCATTTAATGGCGGGCCAGGTTCGGCTTCTGTATGGATGCACCTTGCTTATACTGGACCTCGCGTATTAAAAATTGATGACGAAGGCTATCCAATTCAACCTTATGGCGTAAAAGACAACCCATATTCTGTACTTGATATTGCCGATATTGTTTACGTAAACCCTGTAAATACAGGCTATTCTCGCGTACTTGAAAACGAAAAAGGCGAACTTCCTTCTAAAGCCCAACAAAAAGAAATGTTTTTTGGTGTTAATGCCGATATTAAATACCTTGCTGAGTGGTTAAATACCTTTGTAAATAGAGCACAGCGCTGGCGCTCGCCTAAATTTTTAATTGGTGAAAGCTACGGTACAACACGCGTGTCAGGTCTTGCTCATGAGCTTCAAAATAGTCAATGGATGTACATAAACGGTGTTGTACTAGTATCCCCTACCGATATTGGTATTAAACGCGATGGTCCGATTAAAGCCGCTAACCGCTTACCTTACTTTGCAGCCACTGCTTGGTATCACAAAGCACTTAAAGCCGATTTACAAGCTAAAGACCTAGACGAGTTATTACCTGAAGTTGAAGAGTTTACTGTAAATGAGTTAATCCCAGCGCTTGCTAAGGGGGGCTTTATTAATGCTGAAGAAAAACGTCGAATTATTACAAAAATGGCGCACTACGCTGGCTTATCAGAAAAATTTGTTGAACAAAATAACTTGGATATTCCAACTCAATTTTTCTGGAAAGAGCTACTACGTGAACGTGGTCGAACTGTGGGTCGCTTAGATTCTCGTTATTTAGGAATGGATAAAAGAGACGCGGGTGAATCCCCAGACTACTGGGCTGAACTTACCTCTTGGTTACACTCTTTCACTCCTGCAATTAATCACTACTTGCGTGAAGAGCTAAACTATAAAACGGATGTAAAATATAATTTATTTGGTAATGTTCACCCATGGGATAGAACCGGTAATAATACGGGCGAAAACCTACGTTTAGCTATGGCGCAAAACCCTTACTTAAACGTGATGATCCAATCAGGTTACTTTGATGGTGCAACCAATTACTTTGACGCTAAATATACATTATGGCAATTAGATCCAAGCGGTAAAATGAAAGACCGTTTGAGCTTTAAAGGCTACAGAAGTGGACACATGATGTATCTTCGCCACGCTGACTTAGAAAGCTCTAACAACGATTTACGTGACTTTATACAGCACGCTTTACCCAAAAAAGGGCAAGCGGCTAAATACTAATATACCTAAAACAAAAAATGGCTCTTTAAGAGCCATTTTTTATGTGCGTTTTTCATATCGTAAACAATAGCTTTTAAGTTGTGTGACTACATCGTTAAAGCACTCTTCCAGCTGCTGTATATAATCACCTTTAACTATTTCACTCTCTGCCTGTGTTTCTATCTGTTGGCATATATTTGCCAACTCAATAGCCCCCACAGACTTTGAAGACGACTTTAATGCATGAGCCTGAAAAGCTAAATCAACATAGTTTTTACTCTTAGCATACGCGTTAGCTAATTTAATTTGCTCCCCTGCTGTTTGTAAAAACGCATTAAATACCATGCAGTGCACAGTAGGATCATCACCAAGCATTGCTTTTAGTAGCGTAATATCTAATTGATCAAAACTATCTGAAGCTATATTTTCACCATCTGATTTTTCTGAACGTGTATTGACCATAGTTTGAGAATGCTCCATCAATAACGACTTTAATTTAACAAGCTCAATAGGCTTTGTTAAAAAGCCATTCATTCCACAACTATAGCAATTATCTATGTTGTTTTTGGTAATGTTGGCCGTAATTGCAATTATAATCAGTTCATCAAAATGAGTGTTTTCTCGTATTTTTTTGGCTAACCCTAACCCATCGAGTAAGGGCATTTGAATGTCGGTTAGTAAAATATCAAAGCGTTTATTTTGTATGGCCTCCCAAGCTTGCTCACCGTTACTTACAAAAGTAGAGCACACTCCAAGCATAGTTAATTGCTGTTTTAACACTTGCTGATTTGTAACTTGATCTTCTGCCACTAAAACCTCAAGCGTAGGAAGCGTTACCGCATTTAAGCTTTGCTGTGTTATTTGAGGGGCTTGCACTTGTGCTGGCAAGTCAGTTTGATCAAAACTGTTAAAGTTTAGCGTAAAACAAGAACCTTTGTGCTGCTCGCTTTGTGCGCTCAAAGACCCTTGCATACGCTCTACCAGCTGCTTAGTTATCACTAAACCAATACCGGTTCCATTTACTTTACTGGTTTCAGCGCCTAAACGGTCAAAAGGTTTAAATAAGCGAGAAATATCATCTGGAGCAAATCCACATCCGGTATCTATTACATCTATTTCGCATTGTTTATTACTTAACACCCGACAATTAATATTAATACTGCCATTTGGTTTGTTGTATTTAATCGCATTTGAAAGCAAGTTAAGCATCACTTGTTTAAAGCGGCGCTGATCAATATAAATACTCAACCCTTCTAAGGACTCAAAACCGTGAGTTTGCAGTGTTATTGATTGCCCTTTAATAAGCTCAGTGACAAGCTCTACTGACTCTTCTAATATGCTTTTAATAGGCACATAAGAAAAACTAAACTGCATATTACCCGACTCAATAGCTGTTAAATCAAGCACATCGTCTATGAGTAATAGTAAATGTTCTCCAGCTTGATAAATGCTTTTCGCGTTTTCTTTTTGTACTTTATTAGCATTCTCATCATATCCATACAGCTGGGCTAAGCCTAAAATTGCATTTAATGGAGTTCTTAATTCGTGGCTCATACTGGCCATAAAATCTGACTTTGCTTTACTTGCAGACTCAGCTTGAATTCGTAATGCATTTAATTTTTGATGGTTATTCGCAACCTCATCAACCATATTATTAAATGCATTTATTACACTGCCCACTTCATTTTGTTGTTGTTTATCTATATGGCAATCAAAGTCGCCTTTGGCTAAACGTGAAAACCCAAGTTTTAGCGTCCTCAAAGGCGATGTAACCCTGTAATCCACCAGCCAAGCTAAACCTATAAAAACGATAACTAAAATAATAAATTGTATATATATTAAGGTGTAATGAAGTTTTGAAGATTCGTTAATTTCATTCGTAAAATTAACAACCAAGCTAATATTAGCCAGCGGTTTGTCTAAAAATACCACCTGTTGAGATAACAGCATGTCGCCGTTTTCATTTGCTCCAACCCAATTCTCAAGCGGATACAATTGGTTTTTTGAATCAACGTCAACAATTTTAATACTTTTCCAATTAGGGCGAGTTTGAAGTTGACTGTCTATTTCTTCATATAGCTCTGCATATTGCCTAGTTAACAACGGAGTCGTTATAGAAGTCGATAACTGCGCTAAAGAACGCTGAGCAGCCTTTGAAAGGCCATCGTTTACCCAACGCGCTTGTTCAGGTAATGCGTAAAACATAAAAAGACATGCCATAAGCAAGCCACAAAGCAATACAACAATAAAGCTTTGCGCCCTTAAACTACGAAACCCTCTAATTTTCAACATAAAATGAGCGCAAGCCCCACTGAGTTAACTGCTGATACTCTGCTAAAGTTGCAATACTAGGTTTAATAATTGGGATACCTGCAAGTAAATGTTTATGCTCTGGGCTTTGCCCTATATCTAAAATAGCTTGTTGCACTTTTAACTGTATTGCAGGATCAACCCTTGGATGGGCTACAATTGGGTGGCGACTAATTTCACGCGTTTTATAAAGAATTTTGAGTTTATTTTGTAAGCTTTCTGGTTGTTGTTTAAATGTGCCCATTACACCACCGCCCGCCATTGTTGAGTGCAGTGCTACATTTAAATATACCGATGGATGAGTTTGGACATATACAGGCTTTATTGTTAGCCCGTATAACAATGCTAAATCAGCTCTCATTAATAATGACGCACCTAATGCGTTAGGTGCAGGGAATGCTATTTCAGCGCCCTCTAGTTGGCTTAAATTATCAATATCACTGTCTTTGTTTACGAGCAAAATACCTTGCAGCTTTCGCCCTGCATCTTTTATTAATGGTAAATATCCCTGTTTTTCGTATGCTACAACACTATGCCATGGGTTCATGTATGCAAAGTCGTACTCGCCATTAGCAAAGGCTTTTTCAAATACAGGAATAGACTCAACTGTAATTAGCTTTATTGTTATTCCCGTTTGCTTACTTACTTGCTTTAACAAAGGTTGCCAAATAGTATTTAGCTTTTGCGGCTCGTATTGCGGCACTACACCAAAGGTATATTCTTGAGCTAATAAGAATGAGCTGTGTATCAAACATAATATAGCCACTAAATACTTCATCAATTCTCCAAATAATAGCGTGTCATTATTGCTTAAGCGTAGTTAAAGACTACTCAACACACCATTAAATTATTATATATTCGATATTTAGCATTGACCTGCTTTGATTACAGGTAGTTTTGGAGTGTATTTTTTATCTGTGAGCATATGATGCAAGTTCATAAATGTGATGTAAGTACTTTTCAATCCGACCTTATTGCTTAGCCAAGTAGGTATTGCCCCATCAGGCAAAGCATATACTTGGTACTCAATATCAAGGCGGCCTTTGTCCTCACTCAGCAGCCAGCGTGCATTTAAAGTGGTAATTCTTATAACGCCATTGTTTTTGGGCTGCTTATTAGGGCGAGCCTTAATAAGCAATTGGCTTTTATTTGCAGTCAACTGTGAATAACAAGAATAAGTAATGCTATCTCTATCTCTAACAGGCCAAGGAGAATTAAAATAACTGTACACTAAATTTTCTGATGGGCTTATGTGCTTAATAACCTTTACCTGAGATATATTTTCGAGCCATTGGGGTGCGGCATCGGTATCACTAAGTAATTCTAAAAACTCATTGGTGGATACGCCTTTCACGCTCATCTGCGCTTTTACTTCAAAGGTATTATCACTGTGGCTTTGATAATACACACTTACGCCATTTTTGTTTTTATACAAATGCCATATGGGCTCAGCGTAAGTGTTAAAACTAACTAATAAAAAAATAACGAATAAACACTTTTGCAACTGAATTTTATTACAAAAGCGCATCATTTATTTTTGCCAGTAAGGTTCTATGTCAAGTGAAGCAAGGCGACTTTGCTCCATGGCACTGACCAAATATTCAGACTTTTGTTCAAGCCATGACTGGATTTTAGCAAGCTGTTCGTCCTCTTGCCCTGCACATAATTGCTTTAAATACTCAAGCGTACTTAATTCATAAATACCATGAGAAATATCAAGCCAAGGCAATCTAAACTCTAGGCGTTCTTCTTTATCAAATAACGATCCTAAACAGTTACCGCTCAGTAGGCTATTTTCAAGCTGAGTTCGTAGGTTTAAATACGAAGCGACATCGAGTGTTTGCTCCTTTGGAAGCAACTCGTGCAGGTTTTTCCAGTCTTTATTGAAAAGCCTATTGGCAATAGACGACACATTTTGCTCAGCCGCTTGAAGCTCTGCTTGCCCCCAGTCTTTACGCCATTGTTTATCGATTAACCAGGTAGTTAACGATAGTAATAAACGATTATAACGTGCGCTGTGAAACAGTGCATTTATATCGTCAATGCTTGGCTGTAACTCTTTTAAGTCTCCAATGACTTGAGCAAGTGCTGGCGCCGCATTAATTTTTTTATAAAAAGCATGGCGTTTAGACGTGTACGTTTTTAATTGAATCGCGTTTTCTACCCACGCTAATTCACTTAATAACCATTTAAGTTCGGTACGTAAGTGCTCTGTACTTTCTTTAGATACTATATCGTCGTATAGCCAAAAAGTATGGCGGATTAAACTGATGCCGTCAGTTACGCGTTTAAGTGTTTTTAAACTTGGCTTATCGAAATAGCATTGCTCGTGCTTTTGTACAAAGCGAATGCCAAAGTTCATGGCTTCAACTAAAGCACGCTCTTGAGTAGTCGACTTTGGTAATTGTACAAAACCAATAGATTTGCTTGGCATTAAAGGTTTTTCATCAGCAAGTCGATAACCACGCGCGGCCTTAGAATACAAACCTAAGCGTATGCAGTTTTGGCTAACTAGTATATCTGCAAATGCAAACAGCTCATTACGACTGCCCTCAACTAGCTCAATTTCTAGCTCGCTAATAATTTCAATTTTACCCGAAGCCGCAATTTCACCTTTATCGAGTACGACTTCAATTTTAGCGCCACTTTCGGTTTCAATTAACCAAGTACGACGAATGAAGTTAGTACTAAATATTGGATACAAGTTTTTTGAGATGGCGCTTATTTGCATGCCATGAGGCCAAATATCAGCATCAAACGCCATTAAATTAGGGCGGCTTGATTCAATTGGTAAATTGTACTCTGGACGTTGGTGTAAACCACCTACCACTTCACCTGCAAGCTTTATAGTTTGCTCGCATTCGCTGTCAGAACAACGCGTTCGAAAGCCTATATCAAGCGCTCTAAGCTCTCTGCTTGGCGTATCGTAGTATGCATTTTGTAAGCTGCGAGACGGTTTATTCTTCACCGTTTTTGCAAATTGAGTAATTAACGAGGGGATCAGTGGAATAACGGCATCTGATACCAAAAATTTCAGTTCTATCTCAGTATCCATTCGGTTTGCGGATTACCTTTAAAATAAATAAGTGCTCAAAATAAACAAAGCGCCTTAACAATGCAAATTTTTTAACCTTATTTTAGGGCTTGATGACCTTTGCGGATTAAAATTCGTTCTATCTAGGAGCAATTTAATCACAGCGTGAGGCTTGTAACCTAGTGGACTCGATAACTACTCCTGCGTTACCGTACTGGGTTACAATATCAGTCTTGCTATTGATCTATTTAATCCATACTATCTAACTACTTATGTGAAATAAAAATCACGTTCATAACGGACGCAGTTAGATCAACAAGGTAGATAAATGCTAAAACATTGTTTATTAGGGCTACTTTTAACAGCCACCACATTCATGAGTTATGCACAAGAAGCACAACCTGCAAATTCAACGAATGCAAACACCGCTTATATTATCGATAATCTATACACTTTTATGCGCTCTGGGGCGAGTAAAAATTATCGACTACTCGGCTCTGTAGATGCTGGAACAAAGTTAACCTTGTTATCAAATGAAGAAAACGGCTTTATAAAAATTAAAGATGATAAAGACCGCGAAGGCTGGATAGAAACTAAGTTTATTACTAAAACAGCGGGCTTACACCAACAGTACAAAACACTAAGTAGCGAAATGAGCACTATGCAAGAAAAGCTACGCCAAGCTCAAATAGAACTTCCACAGCTACAAGAACAAAACCAAACTTTAACAGATCAAAATCTGCAGTTATCTGCTCAAATTACTAAGCTTAAAACAACGCTAGAGCAAGAGCGCACTCAAAAAGAAGCTGCTAGCTCAAAAGAGAAACGCCAGCTACTTACTTACGGTGGTGCTATTGCGTTTTTAGGCCTGTTTTTAGGTATTATATTAACGATAGTGCTGTCACGTCGTAAGCGCTACGAAGGTTGGGCGTAAAGCTCCATCCAACTAAATACAAAAAAGCCGCTTTACAGCGGCTTTTTATTCTCTGTATTTTCATGCAGTTCGAGTTTTGGTGCACTCATACCTTTGAGCAACCGACCAAATATATCAGCGCCGGTAATAATGCGTTTCACATCGCTCCACACTAATACCACATCGTGATCAATGGCCCCATCAAACGATTTATCTAAAGAATGATTAGCCCGTATTTTTAAAATCACTTCACTTAAACGCATCGCTTCATCAGCAACAATTATAGGTCTGTGACAATAGTGATAAGGGTCAAACGTATCTGGCTCAAATAACGCTGATCTTAAAAAGCCGTCAGCATCTACCACTAATAAAGGCCAACCGTCTTCATTGGTAATGATCACCCAGTTATAACCTGACTTATGTAGTTTGCGTAAAAACTCATTATCAGTTGTTAATGTAAGGTCTGGGAAAATAGGCAAATCAAGCTTAGTAGGCAAAGCAATAATCGAGTCTGGATCAATTACCTCACCCTCTTTGGTTACGCTTATTTCATCTAAGCTAAAAAAGTTAAGCGCGCCTATTCCCTCAACGTGTTGAACATCAGCTTCTTCAGCCTCTATGTGTTTGCGAATAATACCCCTGAGCTCACTTTCAGCAAAGTACGTAATCCCCTCTTTACCTAACCATGCATCGAGAATTAAAGCAGTTGGCTTAGCAACTATATAAAACAGAATCTGATAAAACTTAATTAACGGCGAAAGTAGGCTCGCCATTTTTAACGCATTACGCGAAAAATAAGCCTGTGGTGTTATTTCACCAATAATAGTAATTGCGATAGTTGAGAATAAAAACGAACTTGCGCCCATTAATACCGAATCAGAAAGTAGTGTAAGTAGTACGTTAATACCTACGTTACCCCACAAAATAGTCGACAATAAAAAGTTAGAGTCGTTTCGAAGGGCCATGACTTTTATGGCCGCCTCGTTCCCTTTTGCACTTTCCATTTCAAGCTGAAGCCTACTTAGTGAAAAAAACGCTAAGTTTAAGCCCGAAAATATTGCCGATTGTGAAATACACAAAGCAATTGCACACCAAATCATGACTTCAAAGGTCATTGTATTTTCCTGTTAGTAATACCAATTCACTTAATTAAGCGAATTGGTATAAGGCTTATAAAAGCAATAAACTGCCTAAACCTAAAAAGGTAACAAACCCAACAATATCGGTAACGGTAGTTAAAATTACCGAACCAGATAACGCAGGATCAATTTTCATTTTGTCTAAAATAGACGGAATAACAACACCTGCTAGTGACGCGGCCACTAAATTCAATAATATGGCTACCGTAATCGTAATACTAAGCATTAAGTCGTTAAACCATAAAAAGGTAAGTAGGCCGATTACAAACGCCCATACCAAGCCATTTACAGCGCCAACACGCAGCTCTTTTTTAAGCAACGCATTACGGTTTGAATCTGTAACCTGTCCAAGCGCTAAACCTCGCACAATAACGGTTAATGTTTGACTACCTGCAATTCCCCCCATAGAAGCGACCACTGGCATTAATACCGCTAGTGCTACAACTTGTTCTATCGTTGCGCCAAATAAACCGATAAACCACGACGCTAAAAAGGCAGTAGCTAAATTAATACCTAACCATATGCCACGGTTTTTAGCACTTTTTCGCACACTTGCGAACAGGTCTTCGTCTTCACGTAAACCACCGGCTTTAGCGGCTGCTTCATCAGCAATTTCTTGTCGTAATTCATAAGCAGAGGCAATGGTTAATCGCCCAAGTAATTTGTTATCAGCATTAACCACTGGCAGTGCCATTTTTTCACTGTGGATCACCACTTCTGCCGCTTCATATAAATCATCATCAGCATGGAGCGATGAAAAGTCATGATTTGCCAATGTTATTAAATTATCGGTGTCGCTGGCTTTTATTAAATCATTTACCGCAACCTCACCTATTAAACTACCCTTGCGGCTTACTAAATAAATAACTTCACTGTATTGCGGTAAACCTTTATGTAGCAATTTTTTAGCACCACCGGCTGTTAGCTTCTCCGATACTTTTAAAAAGTCAAAACCTAACCAGTGACCTAATTGCTCTGGCGGGTATTGCTGCGCTAAATCATATTGTTTGGTTTGCGCTTCATCGAGTTGCTTTTTTGCATACTCAACAAATCGCTCTGGTATAACTTCTTCAAGTTCCAGTAGCTCTTCTACATTAACTTCATCAAGAAGTTTAAAAGCCTCATTGTCTTCTAGCGTTTGTAGCAACCACAAACAACTATCTTCACTTAAATTAACAAAAATTTCGTGTTGCGTGTCTTCATCAAGCAACTGCCAAATTTCAAGTCGTTGTTCTTTTGGTATCGCCTCAAAAAGTAATGACAGGTGCTCTGTTGAAAGCGTTAACTGCGCATCTGCTAATAATTTATTTTTGCGTTCTGTTGTATCGCATTGCAATAAATCATTTATGAGCTGTGGAAGTTGGTCTACCGGATACTCAATCATCTTAAAACCTTAAAATTTAAAAGCGCACATTATTTATAGTCTACTTGAACAATAAAAAATTGCAGAAAAAACGTGAACTTATTAAGTATGCGCAAGCTATTTTTGCGCATTGTATGGGCAAACTAAATGCAGTACTAATATTTATTTAAAAAAATTAAAAAAACAGTAAAAGGAATTATTTTTGAGGGATTAAACAACAAGTAAACAAACTAAAGGGATTACTTATAATAAAAAAAATCCCATATTAGCTAGGCTAATATGGGCAAAATCACACAATGAATTAGGTGTTTTTAAATTACGGTTTATGCTTTAAGTTAAAGTCTATCAGTAATATTTCGTACTAAGTCAGAATCTACAAATTGAGTAATAAGTGCAGTGCCCCACGCATAGCCACGCTGTATTGGGTAACCTTTAAAAATCCAGCGTTTACGCACGTGATTAAAGCGCTCTAAATAGTCTTGCTTTTTTTGTGGCAGAGGCTGCTCACCCAATTTATTCCATGCTTTATATACGCCTGACATGTCAGATCCTCGCATAAAGCGTTGCAACCAACGTGGAAAACGAGAAAAGCTAATAGTGGACTGAAAATCAATAAAATAAGGTTTACCGTCTGCGCCGCATAAAATATTACCCATATTACGCAAGTCTAAATGCACGATGCCTTTGCGATGCATTTTTGCTACTTGACGCTCAAGCTCACTAAAAAAGTTAACAGGTAGTGTTTTGTCTTCATGAATTAAAGCGCGCAGTGGCGTGCCTTCAATATAGTTATAAGCAACCGCTATCGGCGACAATCTACAAAAGCGGTTAGCAACTGCGTCAAGCTCAGCTAAACGGCTTAACCCCTTGTACTCTTGATTTACCGACATTCGTGCAAATGTTTTGCGGATAAACCACGGGCTTTGGCTAAAATCTTTAACAATTAAATCAAATTCATTATCTTTATATCGATACACAATCGCGTTAGCAAAACGTCCCTTATGGACAACACTTAAGTGATGTTGCATAAAAGTATGTTCTGGAAATTGCTGTTGTAATTGTACTAACAAATTATTTTCAATCATAACAAACCTAACAAGATGATAACTTTAATTGCCTAGGCAACTATATTATCAAAGTTAGATTCTGCGCACAATCAGATCAACTAATTAGCACGCTAACTTTCTATTGAAACAGTATCGCTATTTTATTGATAATCTACTTTTGGGGGGAGTCTGGCAGTGAATCAAGATTATTTATAGCTTTGAATAGTAAGTCGATTATTTGGTTTTTTTCTGGCTCCGAAAAACCACTTAATGCTTGCGCATAGACTTCGTTCACTACAGGCATAATTTCAGGACAAAGAGCTTTACCTTTTTCACTTAAACACAAAATAGTTGAGCGCTTATCAAGCTCACATTGCGTTTTAATAATGAGTCCTTTTTCTTCAAGTCGGTTTAGTAAGCGGCTCATAGCGCCACGATCATAAACCATATACTCGCAAAGTCCTGCAAGCGTATTAACCGACTCTCTCGCAAGTAGTACAACCACAATATATTGCGCAGAAGTTAAGTCCATAGGAAGTAACTTGGCATCAACATGAATGGCTAATCTCGAACGTAAAAAAGAGACTAAACGCCCCAAATCTTGCTCTGGCGCTAACTCTTCTCGAGTACAACGTTTAATTGATGGCATGTTTTGCATGGTTATTCCACTGTATAAGTATATTTGCATGCTGATAGACCTTAACGCATACAAAAAATTCAATAATTTTTATAAAAAATCGCCCACAAAAATAAAGCCGCTATTAGCGGCTTTTAGTGTAGGGCTTTAAGCTTTGTTAAATTTTAAATTGGCCAACTAAGTGTCCTAAGCTTTCACCACGCCCAGCTAAATGCTGACCAACTGAAGAGGTGGTTTTACTTGAAATAGTTAGCTCATTAACTATTTCTTGAATAGCAAATACATTACGGTTTATTTCTTCTGTAACGCTACTTTGCTCCAGCGCCGCTGTCGCAATTTGTGTGCTCATGTCGTTAATTGATCTAACTGAGCTTGTTACAGCGCCTAAACTTTCTGAAATAGCACGAGAGGATTCAACAGAGCGATTACAACTACTTTGGCTTGCTTGCATTGCTGCAACTGCATCTGATACTAAATTATGTAGCTCACTCAACATTTCACTAATCTCTAGTGTGCTAACTTGAGTACGACTTGCTAGGCTTCTTACTTCATCGGCTACAACTGCAAACCCTCTGCCTTGCTCACCTGCTCGCGCAGCTTCTATTGCAGCATTGAGTGCAAGTAAGTTTGTTTGCTCGGCAATTCCACCAATTACGCTTAGTACACTATTAATCTTTTTAGATTGATCACTGAGTGAATCAACCTGTTCAGCGGCTAGGTTTATCTCGCCCATTAGATTGGACACCTCACTGAGTGAAATATCAACACACTCTTGAGCTTTAGCAACTTCTTGCATTGCCGCTTGAGTTGACTCTGCCACTTGGTTTGTATTTTGAGCCACCTCATGAGAAGTAGCCGACATTTCGGTAATAGCCGTCGCAACAAGATCTGTTTCATGATTGTGATTAAGTAACTTGTCTTCAATTAATCGTGTTTGTGTATTTATGTCACCAGAAGCTGTTTTTACATCGTGTGTTACATCAACCACATTAGCAATAATGCCATGTAGCTTACTTACAAACATATTAAATGCTTCGCCAAGTTGGCCTATTTCATCGTTAGTATCAATGTCTAGACGCTTGGTTAAGTCGCCCTCACCTTTTGCAATATCGTCAAGGCTTTGCGCCATGCGCTGTATTGGTTTTACCATTGTATTTGCGGCAACTAACGCACATATAATTGTTAAAACAACCCAAAATAAAGCAATTAATAATAAGGTCATTACCTTATCATTCATGTGCTTTTGCATTGCTGTTTGGTATTTAAGTAGCTCTGCGTCTATATCATCCATATATGCGCCAGTACCAATCATCCAGTTTGTGCCTGGTATCATTGCTGCATAGCCCATCTTTTCAACTAAGCCTGTGGTATTTGGTTTTTGAAAATGATAGTTAAAAGCGCCACCGCCTTTTCTAGCTTGCTCTAATAAGCCCACTATTATTTTTTTACCGTTAGGGTCAGTCATCCCTATTTTGTTTTGCCCTTCAATAGCATCACCTAGTAATGCATGAAAAACACTAATGCCATTGGTGTCGTATATAAAAAAGTAACCACCTTGGCCAAATGTTAAGTCTCTTAAAGCGTTTTTAGCATCTTGCTCAGAGCCATTTGCTAATTGATAGCGAACAATTTTGCTAGCAATTTCAATTTCGGTACTTAGTAACGTTTGCTTGTCACTTATTAACTTAGTTTGAAATGCTTCAAAATTTTGTTGCTGATTTTTATTCTCTAAATAATAAGAACTCAGCATTAAGCTGATTAAAAGTAGCATTAGCGGTAAAATAGCTAGTAACAGCAATTTGTTTTTCAAGCTTAAATTACTCATTTTTTCTCCGAGGTGAATAAAGGTGTGTGTGCAGCAACAACTAAAATCTAGCAAAACGAATATAGTTTGCAGATTTACTTATTTGCCCAAAATAACTTCGCTCATTTATATCGCTTTAAACTTATATTAAGAAAAGCATAGGTAAAATTAGGTAGGACCAAGTTAGTTAGAAGTCAGCTTAGCCATATTATAATCCCAACTCGGCATTTTAGACACCAATAACGCAGAGACCTTAGTCTTAATAAAAATAATTCATCCAACGTTTATCCATTATTTAAAACACTCTCTATAAATAATATCCACGTAGCCTTACTGCTTTTATTTAAGTCAATTAGTTTTAATTGCAGCGAGTTAGATTATTTGTAAGCGAGTATAAACATTGACCTCAAGGTTAAATTAATATGTAGAGATTAATTTTTTATTAACATATAATAACCCTATCTTCCTAGTACCAAATAACCAGATAGATTGAAACATATTGTTTTGAGCCACTGTTATGAATTAATAAAAATGAATTACTAATGAAATATATTTTATATCTTGTGCTTTTAATCTCTAGTCAAGTATTTGCAAAGCCTGTAAATAATAGTATTGCATTTTACTATTCATACCCTATGCCTCTAGCCGAAATGACCTTTTATTCACGCGTTGTAGTTCAGCCAGAACACGTCACTGAGCACGAACTTAATTGGTTGAAACAACGTAATATTGCTGTTTATGCTTATTTAAGTGTTGGCGAGTCCTTTAATAAAAATAAGTCATCACTTAGTATAAACCCCAACTGGGATAGTCATATTGCCGATTTAGCATCAGCACATTGGCAACAACATATTCAAAGGAGCGCTGAGACATTAAAAGCACGTGGTTTTAGCGGCTTATTTTTAGATACTCTAGACAGCTATCAACTTTTAGATGACAAGCACAGTAAACCCGAACAACAAGCTGGATTAGTCACCATAATAAGTTCACTCTCTGAGACTTTTGATAAGCACCTTATCCTCAACCGGGGCTTTGAGCTATTGCCTAAACTCGCTAATTTAGCCAATGATTTAGTGGCGGAAGGTTTATATAGCCATTACAACCCAAACGACAATAGCTATAAACTGACTAACAAAAACGACCAAAATTGGCTAAGCGCACAATTAAAAAAAGCACAAAACTTAGGCCTCAACGTCCAAATTATTGATTATGCAAAGCCCGATAACCGCCTCGCTATGGCACAAAAGATTATAGACGCAGGTTTTAATCCATGGGTGACAGATGGCCACTTGCAAACATGGGGTACATCATCAATAAAACCGGTGCCTAGGCGAATATTAATTCCTTATAATAGCGATATTTCACCATTAGTTAAAAAATCTGTTCATTCAAAGCTTGCTACAATCATAGAATACTTAGGGTATATTCCTGATTATGTAGATGTAGCTAAAGAAAGCTTACCTAGAATAGATCCGAGTTTACATGCCGGCATTATTTCTTGGACTACTAGTAATATATTTTATAGTACTGAGATTATTAAATGGCTAGAAGAAGGTTTAGAAATAGTACCGGAACTAATATTAGGGGAATTACCTCAATCAAATAAATTACTGATTAGTTTAGGCGTAGAAAATATAAATAATGCGCAACCTGGCCCTTATGAAGTTAAATACTTTGCCGATTGGCTAAAAGGTGAAACGACAAAAGCACCTGTAATAATCCGACCAAACTTCCTTAAATTAACCTCAGACGCCACAGCGTTAATTAGCATTACTTCAGCAAACGGCAGAACACTAGCGCAAGGAAGTAAGACTAAACTGGGTGGCATAATAGTAGCCCCTTGGCTAATTGATAATTTACCACTGGAAGGCAGTAAATGGGTGATCGACCCTAAGAAATTGTTAAAGAAAGTACTAAATTTACCCACAATATTAGCTCCTGATACAACGACTCTAAGCGGAAGGCGTATGTTAACTTTGCATATAGATGGCGATGGATTTAGTAGCATTGCGCACTTCAAAGGTAAGCCATACAACTCAGAAGTAATTCGCGATGAAATAATAAAAAGGTACAAATTGCCATTAACCTCCTCCATAATACAAGCAGACATAGAGCCTAACGGCTTACATTCAAAACAAAGTAAAGAACTTGAGCAAGTTGCAAGAGATATATTTGAACTACCTTATGTAGAGGTTGCATCGCACACATATAGCCACCCTTACTTTTGGAAAGTGCTATCAGGGATACAAAACATAGATGAAGATGATACGAAATACGGACTTAATTTAAATATTCCTGGGTATCTCTCTGTCGATTTAGAAAAAGAAATTTCAGGGTCAATTCAATATATTAATGAACGACTGACGCCAAAGAATAAAAAAACAGTATTAATTCTATGGTCAGGCGATGCGGTTCCAGGACCAAAGGCTTTAGCCATAGCAAGAAAAGCTGGCGTGCTCAACGTGAATGGTGGTAATACTTCAGTAAAAGCTGATAACCCAACTCTTACAAATGTATCGCCAATTGGACGACCTGAAGGTGACTTGTTATACCAAATTTATGCACCCATTATTAACGAGAACGTATACACCAACTTGTGGCATGGCCCTTATTATGGTTTTAAGCGCCTAATCGAAACATTTGAAATTACAGAAAAACCATACAGATTAAAACCCTATAGTATTTACTTTCATTTTTATTCTGGTGAACTACCTGCTGGACTTGATGCCCTGAAATATAATATAGACTACGTACTTGCAAGACCGAATACGCCAGTACATTTAAGCCAGTATGCAAAAATAGCTAAAGACTTTTATTTTTCAGCTCTTGCTAAAAACAGCAATAACGAATGGGTTTTTAGCTCTCAAAGTATTCGAACATTACGTATTCCCAATGATTTTGATGTTCCTAATGTAGCTCAAAGTTCAGGAATATCCGGCGTCACTCAAAAGGGTGATTACATTCATATAACTGATGATTTAGCAAAGCTTAGCTTTGATCACAGCCAAGAAAACAATGTACCGTATTTAGCTTCAGCTAATGTCTCCATGGATAATTGGCAAGTGAATGGAGCTGTCAGTTTTAAAGCCTGGGTGCCTGCTAAAATTGATTTAGTTAATGGGCGTTCTTGTGAGTTTGTTTCTAATGATGGAAAGCGCTTTAAAGGTAAATCAAATGCTGATATCACACAGTTTAGTCTGCCAAAAGGTCAATTCTACGGTTACTTAAAATGTAAAAGAGCTGCTTGATGGTGAGTAATAAAAAACTAAGCTCTTATTGTAAGTAACATACTGATACATTCTTTTATCGTTTTTCTAAGTATAGGTTTGTAGGTTGCTCTTAATAACTCGAGTGGCAAACCAATGGGTTTTATTGTGGTGAGTTAATCAAACCAGCATGTTATTATACCCCTTGAGTATATGGTTGAATTAACATGTAGAAATTAATCTTCCATTAACATATAATAACCCTATATTACTAATACCAAATAGCTAGATAAATTGGAACGCATTACTTTGAGCCACAGTTATAAATTAATTGAAATGAATTACTAATGAAATATTTTTTATACCTAGTGCTTTTAATTTCTAGTCAAGTATTTGCAAAGCCTGTGAATAATAGTATTGCATTTTACTACTCAGCGCCGATGCCATTAGCCGAAATGACCTTTTATTCTCGCGTTGTAGTCCAGCCTGATCTTGTGACTGAGCACGAACTTAATTGGTTTAAACAGCGTAATATTGCTGTCTATGCTTATTTAAGTATTGGTGAGTCGTTTATTGAAAGTGAGTCTTCACTCGCAGTTAACCCTAACTGGAATAGCCATATTGCCGATTTAGCATCAGCACATTGGCAACAACATATTAAAAGTAGCGCTGCGGCATTAAAAGCACGCGGCTTTAGCGGCTTATTTTTAGATACCCTAGATAGCTATCAGCTATTAGATGCTACACACAGTAAACCCGATCAACAAGCTGGGTTAGTCACCATAATAAGCTCACTATCTGAGACTTTTGATAAGCACCTTATCCTCAATCGGGGATTTGAGTTATTGCCTAAACTCGCTAATTTAGCAAGTGACTTAGTTGCTGAGGGTTTTTATAGCCACTTCAATCCAACCGACAATAGCTATAAAGTGACCAACAAAAACGACCAAGATTGGCTAAGCGCACAATTAAAAACAGCACAAAGTTTAGGCCTCAACGTCCAAGTTATTGATTATGCAAAGCCCGGTAATCGCCTTACTATGGCACAAAATATTATAGACGCAGGTTTCAATCCGTGGGTGACCGACGGTCACTTGCAAACGTGGGGCACATCATCAATTAAGCCGATCCCTAGGCGCATTTTAATCCCTTATAACAGTAACGTAAAACCACTCATATACACTACCGTACACTTAAAGCTTGCGACCATGATTGAGTATTTGGGGTACATACCTGATTACATAGATATGGCAAAACGCGACTTACCTTTGGTTGACCCTAGCTTACATGCCGGTATTATTTCGTGGACCTCAAGCGATGCATTTTACACCCCAACACTTACCAATTGGCTTGAAGCTAATTTAGGTGTTGTGCCAGAACTTATTTTAGGCGAGTTACCACAGTCAACTAAATTACTTTTTAACATGGGTATTGAGTCGTTAAACACACTACCTGAAGGTCCATATAAACAAGATAGCTTTGCACCTTGGCTCAAAGGAGAATCCACAACACCTCCCCCTATCGTTAAACCATATTTACTAAAATTAGCAACTAATGCGACTCCTTTAATTACAATAAAATCAGCTGATAACACGATAATTGTACAAGCGGCTAAAACTAAATATGGTGCAGTCGTGGTTGCTCCTTGGCTAATTGATACATTTCCGATGGAAGGCAGCAAATGGGTTATTGATCCACGTACACTACTAACTCAGGCTATGGAACTACCACCTATATTAGTGCCAGATACAACCACCGAAAGCGGCAGGCGAATGCTTACGCTGCATATAGATGGAGATGGATTTACAAGTGTTGCCCACTATGCGGGTAGGCCTTATTCAGCAGAAGTAATTCGAGATGAAATAATTAAACACTACAAACTACCGTTAACGTCCTCAGTGATCCAAGCTGACATTGAAGAAGGCGGTATTCACTCTAAACAAAGTGCCAAACTCGAAGACATTGCGCGTAGTATTTTTAAGCTGCCTTACGTAGAAGTTGCTTCACACACCTATAGCCACCCCTATTTTTGGACTGCTCTATCTGGGCGAAAAAAAATAGATGAAGACGACACTGATTACGGTTTTCATCTAGATGTACCTGGCTACAATACCATCAGCCTTAAAAAAGAAATTACAGATTCGATAAAATATATTGATGAAAAACTCACACCTAAAAATAAAAAAACAGTGATGATGTTATGGTCAGGCGATGCAACTCCTGGTCCTAAAGCGCTTGAACTGGCTCGTGATGCTGGTGTGCTAAACGTAAATGGCGGCAACACTGATGTAAATTCCGATAACCCTAGCCTTACACATATATCACCTATTGGCCGCCCTGAAAGAGATTTGCTGTATCAAATTTATGCCCCCATATTAAATGAAAATGTTTACACTAACTTATGGCATGGCCCTTATTATGGCTTTAGACGCTTAACTGAAACTTTCGAAATTACAGAAAAGCCATATAGGTTAAAACCTTACACTATTTATTATCACTTTTATTCAGGTGAAGTTCTTGCGGGACTAGACGCTCTTAAACACAACATAGATTATGTTTTAGCAAGACCAAATACACCTGTGCATTTAAGCCATTATGCAAAAGTAGCAAAGGATTTTTACTTTTCTGCACTTGCAAAAAACAGTAATAATGAATGGTTATTTAGCTCAAAGTACATTCATACTTTGCGAATACCTACCGATTTTGATGTGCCAAACATAGCTCAAAGTGAAGGTGTATCTGGTGTAACTGAAAAAGGTGACTACATACATATTATAAATAACATAGCTCGCCTTAGCTTTGATCATAGCCAAAATAGTAAAAAACCTTATTTAGCATCTGCAAATGTTGTTGTTAATAGCTGGCAAGTTAACGGGCCTGTTAGCTTTAAAGCGTGGGTACCTGCTTCGCTTGATTTAATTAATGCACGTTCTTGCGAATTTGTATCTGGTTTGGGTGAGCACTTTAAAGGTATTAACCGAGGTAAATTAACACATTTCAAAATACCTGCAGGTGATTTTTATGGTTACCTTAACTGCGACGGAGCCGCACTATAATGAATACTACAAAGCGCCCTCAGTTAATTTCAGTAAAAACAATATTAGCGATATTAGCCGTAAGTTGTTTTGCACTTTATGCATTATTTCCACATACCTTATTTTTTGAAGATGATGCACTTTCACAAGACTATACCTTTGAGAAGTCTTACCTTAATGCAGCGCTCAATACAGAGCCCGACAACGAAAAGCTACGCGCAAAATTAGTTGAGCTACATATAGGGCTTAGTGAGTATTCACAAGCTACTAACGAGCTTGAAAAGCTACCTAGAGGTGAGCGCAAAGCAACACTTGAAATAAAGCTGCTCTACTCATTATGGCTAGCAAGCGGTGCTAAAGTTGACGACCGCTTTGAAGAGTTATCTTTAAAAATTGGTGCTCATAAAAACTGGAACGAACAAATATTAACTATTGCAAAAGCAGTTGGGTTAAATGCAAAAGTTGCTCAGTACTATCAAAAAAATAAACAGCCTCTCCTTGCAGCCGATTACTGGTTAAGCGCAGGCGAACCAGACAAAGCATTCGCTATTTATAAAACAAATATAAATGCTGATATTGCAGCTAAAGCGATTGAAACTGCACTTGGTGCAAATAACCCGATACAAGCTTATGCATGGTGGAAAACCTATGGCGACCAAGCCAATATTAAACGCACACTTTATTTGGCTAACTTAGCAGGCAATACAGAAGATGCGGCTCAAGCCATTGAAAGTTTATTAAAGACCGATCCAAATAACAGCGAGTACTTAACACAAGCAATGCACCTGCGTTTAGCAAATGCAAATGCAAAAGGGGCAGAGCAATTACTTGCAAAGCTATTACTACAAAGCCCAGCTGACAAAGAGCTACATTTATTAAATTGGAAGATAAAGCGCTGGCAAAACAAGCCTAAAGAAGCACTTCGAGAGTTTAAATGGCTAATGTCTAACAAAGCTGTAACTCCTGCGATGCTTACCGATAGTATTAACGATGCCACCGCTTTATATTTATACCAAGACGCTAATGATATATACGAATATAAAGCCCAAAATAGAAATCTAAAAGGTAATGGCTTTGCTAATTGGATGCAAGCTAACGAATTTATTGGTAACACAAAGCAAGAATTAAATAATATTGAACGCTTTGAGCAAATAAATGGTAAAAGTGCATTATCACAATATTGGAAAGCAAAAGTACTTCACGATACTGGTAATTTAAAAGCATTAAGAGCTTTGTGGCCTACATATAAAGGGCCTAAAAATGAAGAAGATTTACTTTGGATTGCCCGCGCATTTTGGCTAGATGATGACTTTTCTACAGCTCTGCAAGTACTAAAAAACAAACATGAAAGTTCTGACGATGAGTTTTGGAGCGCCAATGTTGACATGGCAATGCGAGTTAAGGACAAAGCTCATGAGCTATATGCATTAGAGAAGTTACAAAAAATAAGTCCTTTGAGCGTAGGCGACATGCTGCACTACCAACAACTGCGCTTTGAAGGTCGGCCTCAGGAGCTTCTTGATTATTTATGGAAAAGTGAGTCGCAAACTGACCGTCAATTGATTCAAATTGCATTATTAAGCACACAAGTAAATGATGCTAAATCAGTTGCACGTATTCATGCTGAACTTGATAAGCAGCGCTACAATAAAGCTCTCTACCCTGCTTGGTTAATTCTTTCTAATTGGTATCAAAACCAAAGTGATTTAAATTCAGCTTATACAACTTTAAACCGCGCTGCTAAATTAAGCGAATATGACTCTGATGTTGTGCTTGCACAAGGTTGGTTAGCGCTGCAAATGCATGACACTGTAATGATTGGCCGCATTTTAACGCGCTATTCTCAAAGCGACACTTCCTATGCGTGGACGCAGCTCTTAGCTAGCCTATCTATTCACGAAAAGTCATATAACAGTGCCTACTTTTATTTGCGTAAATTGGCCATTGCAGAGCCAAGTGACTTAACAACACTGGTTAACTTAGCCGATGTAATGAAACAACTTGGATATTATGCAAATGCTGCTGAACTTAATCACTATTTACTGCAACACTTACCTAAAGATAAATATGCATACAGAGGCTTAATGTTTCGCTGGGCGGGCGCGATGGCTGTTCCTCATTTAATGCAATTAAACACAATGGAAGAACTTGCCCCCGACACTATTGGTGAGCCCCAAACAAACTGGTGGTTAGCACGCCGAGCTGCACAAAAATTAGAGCCATGGCAAAAACTACAACTTTATATGACCAACGGCGAATTTAATAAAGCGAAACAACTATTAGCAGAAGGCTCACTAAGCAAACTAGATGAGCTAAACGCCCTACTCTATTTAAAACAACCCTATGCCACCATGCAACGTTGGTACGAAGAACTCACTGGCGAGGCAAATGAATCGCAATTGAGTTTACTCAGAAATGCACGCGCATCCTATTTTAGAGCGCTTGAAATAAACCTATCGCCAGAGGCTGGTTTAAACAGTAGCCAGTACGATGTAAACGTTTATTTTCCTTATGCTAATGGGCAATGGAAATTAAGTTTAAGTAATCAGCAAAACCTTGATAACAACGGATTACTGTTTGCAATAGAAGATAAAATGACATTTGGTCGTTGGTATTTTGATGCAAAAATAGATTCGCACCAAGGCAGCTTAGTTAGCCGCCAAGGTCTTAGCATAGACTCTCGTTATCAATGGGATTCACGAACACAGGTAGGTTTAAAGCTTGAATATAATGTTGAAAACCGCCAATCAGAAGCACTACTTAGCTATGCTCAGCTAGATAAAGCCACGGCCTATGTTAACTACAATATTGATGGTAGACAAAACGTACAGCTATCAGCAGCAGCGATGTCTTTTTCTCGAAGAAGCGATGGCAGCTCACTAATAAACGGCCAAGAATATAATGCTCGTTACCAATACAGCATTTTAAAAGACCGCCCAATTTGGAACGCTTATTTTAGTGCGCAATGGCAAGACTTTGAACGTGTTAATGCATTAATAAATACAGATGCAAGCAGAAGACCGCTAAGAGTTGACCTTCAACCATTTAGACGTTTTGCACTAGGGACCTCATTTGCCTCAACGGGTTCGTTAGAGCCGCCTTATTTAGGCGCAAACCCTTCATGGCTATTCGATATAAGTACTGGCTATCAAACACTTAACGATACAGTAGATGTATCTGTTTCGAGTGGCGCAGGTTGGTCTGTACTAGGCGATGATTTATTTAAATTACAGCTGGGTTACCAAAGTAGTAATAAAGTGGGTAACTCAGATACACAATTACAATTAGGTTATTACGTACATTTTTAATGTTAGGAGAGAGTATGTTTCGTTTAATTATACCGTGTTTGGTATTACTATTATCAGCATGTACCACCAGCAGAGTTGCTGATGATGTAGAGCTTAGCCCTTTAAAAACAGTGGCATTAATGCCACTTGTTAATCATGCTCAAACACCGCTTGCAGGTGAGCGTGCTGAAGATATTTTAGCCAGTATTTGGCAACAAAATAAATTACCAACTCTTATACGTGCACCTCGCGTTAACACCAAAGAGCTTCCACCACTGGACGATCAATACCGCTTAGACAATGCTATGCAGTGGTTAAACACTCAACAAGCT
This sequence comes from Pseudoalteromonas sp. SG45-1, assembly GCF_014164135.1. Lineage (NCBI taxonomy): Bacteria > Pseudomonadati > Pseudomonadota > Gammaproteobacteria > Alteromonadales > Pseudoalteromonadaceae > Pseudoalteromonas > Pseudoalteromonas sp. SG45-1. The sequence goes on along the minus strand of NZ_JACJEP010000001.1, from coordinate 90,004 downwards.
GACTATGTATTAACAGGCAGTATTGAAGAGTGGCGCTACAAAGCTGGCCTTGATGGCGAACCCGTTGTTGCACTTACATTATCACTCACTGTAACTGGACAAACAACACCGATTTGGACCGGTACTATTGCTAAAAGTGGTTGGGGCCGCGATAGCATTGCAGCAACAGCACAAGATGTGATTGCCGATTTAATTTCTTATATAGAGGTTAGTGAGTGAAAACACATTTCCTTAGACCAAGAGACGTTCCTGAGCTACAAATATGGGCTGAGGTATTTATATTTACCGCGCTTGCTTTAGGGCTGCCTGTATTATTTAACGCACAGGACCCATTTTGGACTGAGGGAGGGTTTTCGTGGCCTGTACTTGGCCCACTTTTAGTTTCTTTACGCTATGGCTTTTCAAAAGGCTTTATTAGTATTTTATGTTTGCTTGTTGGCCAACTTTTTTTACTTCAAGCAAATATTTTATCACCGCAAAGCGACTTCAATATTAACGCTATGATTGGCTACATTATTGTAATTATGATCACAGGCGAATTTAGGGATGTGTGGGAGCGTACTAATCAACAGCAAAGTATTCAGCTTGAGTACGTAACCGATCGTCTTGAAACATTTACTCGTCAGTATCATTTAATTAATTCATCTCACGATAGAATTGAGCAAATGCTAGCTGGCCATACGTTAAGTTTACGTGAATCGCTACAAGCAGTAAGAACCTCTATCGGGCTATTAAAAGAAAGAAGACTTGATAGCGCAGCGCAAAAAATAATCGACTTGTTTGTTGAGTACGGTTCGCTAGAAAGAGCGGGTTTATATAAAGTTGAAAATGACACTGTTTTAGAGCCACCACTAGCCTCTATTGGCAAAATGAGTCAAATAGCTGAAAACGATCCTCTTATATTAGCGATGATTGAAGAAAAAGAATTAGTATCAGTAAAAGACGCAAAAATGGCATCAGGTATAAGTAAATACCATATGGCGATTCCACTTATCGACGTAAATAACACAATTTATGGCGCTATTTTAGTTGAAAGAGTACAATTTTTTGCACTTAAAAATACCACTCTTACACTACTTGCAGTTATGGCTGGGCATATTGGCGATCTACTGCGCCATGAAATAACAAACCCAGTAATGACTTATGAAGAGTATCCATACTTTATTCGCCAAGTTAAACGTGCGAATAAAGAAGCAAAACGATACAACATTCCATCGCAGCTACTAAAAATAAAAGCTAATAATATTACTGATAAATCCACTCAACTTATGAGTTATTTAAGTGAAGCACGCCGTGGTTTAGACATTTATTTGTACGATAATCAAAATCAGGTATTACTGCTATTAATGCCATTAGCTGATGAGCTTGAAAAAGCAGGGTTTATCGCCCGAATGAACACTTGGTGTAAAGAGCGCACTGGTAGCACTTTAGCTGAGCTTGATATTGTTATTGAGCAGCAACTTGCACTACCTATAAGCTCAGATGACATAAAGAGATTGGTTTCACTTTCATGATTATAATTATTGTAGCGGCTATATTAGGGTGTATTTGTCAGTACTTTGCACTAATAGAAGTACTGGAAACACCTGATTGGTTTTTAGCTATATTATTGCATGCTATCGCTAGCATCTTTTTTGCTATTGTTAGTTATGTTTTTATACCTAAAAAATACAAAACGACTCCTTATAGCTCTTTGCTACTCATGTTTTTATTATTGTTTACATTACCAGTACTTGGAATTATAGGTGTTGTAGTAGCGCTTACATTTGCTCTTTGTAAACCTCTCAAGAATGACGAGATAGAAATAGAGGAGCATAAAATACCTGAGCTTCCTTTTGAAGCCAGAGCAATATCAGCAAATCCAACCTATTCAATTGGTGGACTTAAAGCAATTTTGAAGCACGCTAATGAGCCAAATAAGCGTTTAAGTGCTGTAATGGCGGCTCGTCACATGAGTGACTCACAAGCTATTCCTATTTTAAAGCTAGCACTTAAAGATTTAGAAGATGATATTCGCTTGCTCGCCTACTCAACCCTTGATGGTAAAGAAACCAAACTTAACGAAAAAATCAGTTTGTATCAGCAAGAAATAGCAGTTACAACTAAGCAGCCAAAATTGAGTCATTTACAAAAACAGCTAGCCGAACTTTATTGGGAACTGAGCTATTTAGGCTTAGCCCAAGGCGCACTGCGTAAATACGTTTTAGAAAAAGCAGAAGCACTTGCATTGCAAAGTATTGAGCACGTAAAAACACCCGCAACTTTTATATTTTTAGGGCGTATATCTTTAGCCTTAGACAAATACGAAATAGCCCATGAGTATCTACTTAAAGCAACTGAGTTTGGTATGGCAAGGCGCCATGTATTGCCTTATAAAGCCGAAGTTGCCTTTTGTATGAACAAGTTTGACGACTGTAAACGCTACTTAAAAGAACTCCCAGAACAACCTAAGGGCAGTGAATTACGTCATTTGCAGGAGTATTGGCATGAGTAATAAAAATGCAGACATTTTACTGCTTTTAGAAGGCACTTACCCTTATGTACGTGGTGGCGTATCTAGCTGGGTTCATCAAATAATTGAAGGGTTACCTCATTATAACTTTGAGCTTGTTTTTATAGGTGGAGCACCAGAGCATTATGGCGAGATTCAATATACTTTGCCTAAAAATGTTACAAAGCTGCATGTACATTATTTAGTGGAAAATGACACTTCTGAAATAAAAGCCAAGCATGGCGTTAAATATAAAAAAGAACTCTTTGATTTTTGGCAGCAACTACAAAATTATTTTAGGGATTGTGATGAGCCCATCCCAACTGAGTTATTAAAGTTTGCATTTGAGACTTTGGCTAAAAAAGACGGTATTAACGAAGCCGACTTTTTATATAGTGAATCATCGTGGCAAGTACTCACCAATTACTATTCAACTTTTTGTGATGAATCCTCTTTTATTGACTTTTTTTGGTCATACCGCAATTTATATAAACCGCTATTTAAAATAGCCGAAATTGCACGCGGACTTCCAAAAGTTAAACTTATTCACTCAATATCTACTGGGTATGCTGGTATTTTAGGATCTGGTGCCAGTGCAATAAGCGATACTCCCTTTTTGTTGACCGAACATGGTATTTACACCAAAGAGAGAAAAATAGATCTTATTCAAGCCAGTTGGATTAAAGAGTCTGAGCAAAGCCTAGGTAAAAACTTAAATACCGAGATGGGCTTTATTCGCCGTATGTGGATCAGCTTTTTTGAGCAAATCGGCCGAACAACATACCAAGAAGCAGATAAGGTCATTTCGCTATACGACGGTAACAGGCAGCGCCAAATAAAAGATGGTGCAGCGCCAGAAAAAGCATTTGTTGTACCTAATGGCATTAAAACAGTACGCTTTATTGAAGCGCTTGATCAGCGTCCAAAACAGATACCACCGGTTGTTGGGTTAATTGGACGTGTAGTGCCTATAAAAGATATTAAAACCTTTATACGTGCGATTAAAGAGGCACAATCGATGCTGCCTGAAGTAGAAGGCTGGATCATCGGCCCTTATGAAGAAGACCCGCAATATTACAAAGAGTGTGAACTACTTGTAGGCAGTCTTGATTTACAAAGCAGTGTAAAGTTTTTAGGTATGCAAGATATTACCAAAATTTTGCCTAAGCTCGGAATTGTAGCTTTAACCTCGATTTCCGAAGCGCAGCCTTTAGTACTTTTAGAAGCAATGGCGGCCGGTGTGCCTGTACTTGCTAGTGATGTTGGCTCGTGCCGCGAAATAATCGAAGGCGGAACCGATGAAGATAAAGCATTAGGTAAAGCCGGTGAAGTTGTCTCAATTGCTTCACCTAGCGAAACAGCACAACAAATATCAAACATGCTAAAAAATGATCAAGTTTGGCTTGAGTATCAAAAAAGTGGTTTAGACCGCGTACAAAAATTTTATGACGAGAGCCACATGTTTGCCCGTTACGATAAACTTTATAAGGATACAATGGCATGGCCGGAATAGGTTTTGAGATACGAAAAATTCTCAAAAAAAATACCCTGCTCTCAGTTTTTGAAGCATACGGCTACGCGGGCTTAATAGGCTCAGGTCCTTGGCTGCTCTCTATTGTAGCGTTAATGCTAATTGGTATTTTAAGTTTAGGCGTTGTATTACCTAAAGTACTTATTATTCAGTTTTTAACGCTTGTTACCTACATGATGGCAGCTTCACTTATTTTAACGGGTGGCTTGCAGTTATTATTAACTCGATTTATTGCCGATTTATTTTTTCAAAAAGAAGAGGCAAAGGTACTGCCTAATTTACTTGGTGCGCAACTTATAACAACAATAGCCGCGCTATTGGTAGGCTTGGCTGTATGGCCTATGCTCCCTATACCCGTTGTTACTAAGATTATAATTTTAGGTGCCTTTGTAAGCTTATGTAATCAGTGGCTTGGCGCTATTTTTCTATCAGGTATGAAAGAATACCGGTTAATTTTAATAACTATGCTAAGTGGTTACGCCTTTATGGTATTGCTTGCATATTTATTAAGAGACTGGCAGTTAGACGGCTTATTTTTTGCGTTTTTTGCAGGCGAAGCTCTGCTCTTTTTTAGCTTTTTGTTTATGATTATTCGCCGCTACCCAGGTGAAAAACTTATAAGCTTTGACTTTTTAAGCAATAAAAAAGTGTATTACAGCCTATTCTTTTGTGGTCTGTTTTATAACATTGGTGTGTGGGCTGATAAAATCATTTTTTGGTATTCACCAAGCACATCAATTCAAATTATTGGCACGTTACGAGCCAGCCCAATTTACGACTTGCCTATATTTTTAGCCTATTTGTCTATTATTCCCGGTATGGCAGTATTTTTAGTAAAAATGGAAACCGACTTTGTAGAAGAATACGACCGTTTTTACACAGCTATTCGAGAGGGTTCATCGTTAGAAGAGATTTACTATTTAAAAGACAATATGATCCAAACTGCACGTGCCGGTTTATACGATATATTTAAAATTCAAGGTATTACCGTTGCCTGCTTATTATTATGGGGCGAGCAAATACTTACCTTTATTGGTATTGATCCAAACTATAAAACGCTTTTATTTATTGATGTAGTTGGTGTGGGTGTACAAGTTATATTTTTGTCTATTTTAAATATTTTGTTTTATTTAGATAAACGCTCAACCGTCCTGTTTTTAGCGGGGCTATTTTTGGTAATAAACGTTGTTTTAACTTTGCTATCAATCGCTTTTGGGCCGCAATTTTATGGTTACGGCTTTGCTCTCTCAACTATTGTTACCTCTGTTGTTGGGTTATTTTGGCTTTCTAAACAATTTGAAGATTTAGAATACGAAACGTTTATGCTGCAATAGCATAATATAAAGGCTGCTTATGCAGCCTTTATATTTAAAGCTTTTCGTACAAAATTAAAATAATTAATTATTGGAAAGCGGCTGATACACACCATGTTTATAGCTCATATAAGCGCCTCAGTTTAAAGCAAAAAAGACTAGCTCAGTAAATGTATAAAATGTTTATAAAACTAAGGGCTTATAAAAACCAAGCCACCCTACCTTGGCTTAGCTAATCTCTTGTACAATTAGACTTAACTAGTTTAGCTTTATGCTAAATGAGGTAGCCGTTGCCATTACTTACTCACCCATCGCGCTTTAAAGCCACGCGTATCAACATGTATAAATGCGCCTCTGTGCGACTTAGGCCCATAAATACCTAAACCACCTAGTAAACCTTTAAATGATTCACGTCTAGCTAACGACTCCACTATATCGGCCATCGCTTTAGCATCACCAATTGAATGCTTACCATCATTATTTATATCATCCATACGGTAGTTGCCATCGTTATCTATAAAAATATCGGCAGCATCACCAAATACATGTCGGCTAAGTTTTACATTGCCAATTGATTTGTTGTAGTACGGAGTTCTATAACCGCTCATAACCACCATATTACTAACCGGTATACCTTCTAAAATCAGTTCTTTGCGTATTTTTTCTAGTTTAAGTAACAACTTATTTTGTAAAAATAAATACTTTGGGTACTTACTTCGCTGCTTACTAACAAATTCCTTTAGTGAAAAGTGAGGTGATATTTTTACGTTTTCATTTTCAGGCGTTACCTTCACAAAGCCATCGGGCACTATGTAGTGTGAAGCGTCTTTAATCTGTGAAGGTTTAGGGTAGTGCCCAATGTGGTAATACTTGAGCTTTCCTCCTTCAACATTGTCTGCCGGTACTTTTACAAATACGTTGATTTTCATACGCTGTTTTTTATCGGGCGACTCAATAATTACCGTTGTTAAACCGGGCTCTTTGGGTGCTTGCCATTGCCAACGGTTGGTGTCTGTAAGCTTAGATTTCCCCTGAGTGTTAATTAGCGTGTAAGCATTTTTTGATTGCGCAAAAAGCACTTCAAACTCAACTTGCTCTTTGGGCATTACAAATACTGAAAACACCGAATATGGCATAACTATATCGTTAATTTTTAGGCTAAATTCTGCATCTTCAAAGTTGGCTTTGTTTTTTATATCAACTACCTGATGCGCAGGCTTTGTAGGCGCGGCAGCAAATACACTATTGCTAAATATAATTGTAAATATGGCGATAGAAATATAATGAATAAATTGCATAAACCCTCTCATTATTTATTTTTTAATAAAGCGGCAATCACCGACTGTTCATCATTTTTTAATAGTGCTTTTTTATCGCGTTGATATATGTCATCTCTAAAGTTAACCAGCTTATTTTCGTCAACCCATGCAGTCCAATAAACTAAATGAATAGGAAGAGGCTCATCTAAATAAAACGTCTGAGTACTATTTTGAGCAAGTGCGCTGTCCATATTATTGAGTGTTTGCACTTCTCCTTCGTGCTTAATAATTTCACGCGCTAACGAAAAAGGCTTTTCTATTCTTATACAGCCATGCGATAAGGCTCGGTTTGCTTGGCTAAAACGGTGCTTTGCTGGTGTATCGTGAACATAAATTGCTTCGGCATTGGGGAATAAATACTTAACTTCCCCTAGGGGGTTTTCTTCACCAGCACGTTTTACTAAAAAGTGATCAAATTGGTACGGCTTAATAGAATCCCAATCAATATTGCTTGGATTAACAGTTTGTGAGTCTAGGTAGCTGTTTTTTCTAATTTCAATATTATTTTTTACAAGGTAGTCAGGATCCTCGGCTACCTTTGGAGCAATTTCTTTGGTGGCAATTGAGGTGGGTATACGCCATTCAGGATTAACTACAAACTTTTCTATTTCGTCGCTAAATGCAGGTGTTTCCCAACTTGGTTTACCTACAATTACGTTATTTTTCAATTTCACATCGCCAGCTTTTACAAATCGTAAGCTGTATTCAGGAATATTTACATACACATATTGCTCATCACTTGCGCCTGCAAAGTTAGTTATTCTATAAAAGTTAAGTTTTAATTTATCGAGTTTTTGTTGTGCGGGCACATTAAGCGATGCAAAAGTACGCTTACCCACTCGGCCATCAACTTTTAAACCATGGCGGCTTTGAAATTGCTTAACAGCTTGCTCTATACCTTTATCAAACGTGCATATAACTTCGTCACACACATTAGTTTTTAAGTCACGCTCTTGATATAAACGCTGTGCAAGTAAGCTCACCTGTTTATTATTACTGCCTAGTTCAAGCAATTCATCGTTATATAAGTGTGTAAAACCACCTTTGTTAACTATTTCTTGATACCAATTAATGGCTTTTTCTGTACGTTCAATTAACTGCGCTGAATATTGGTCAAAGTAGTAGGTGTCATCAGCTTGCACGTACTTTTGTGAGTTGTAAGTAGTTAGTGAAGAGTTAGCGAGTACCACACTTTCAAGCTCATTGGCAGCGAGTGTTGGTGCAGAGCATAAGCCGCTCATGCCAATAAACAATGCAGTTTTTAAAGTAAAACCCTTTGCTTTAGTAAGCGCTTGATTTGAAAATGACCCCTTCACTGTGTACCTCCTCGCTAAATATCGTTGATAAATGCTTATGTACTTACCACTAAGTAGTACACTGGAGGTGCAACGGTAATGCCAAATTAAAGTTTCAAAATAAACAATTGAAATTTAATGACTTTTTAAAAACCCTTATTCTAAACGTTAATAAATTAAATTAGAGAATATGTAATTAATATGCTCAAGTGTGTAAAGTTGCTATGGCAATTAATCTTTTAAAAAAGCTGAAAAGCCACGTTCATAACGACTCAAGTACTTTGTTTTTCGTGGTAATGAAAGGGACTCTCTCCACGCAGTTTGAGTATCTTCATCTTCTTTACACAGGGTAATTAAATCGGGATGCACATAAGATTTGCGTGCTATAGCTGGAGTATTACCAAGTTGCTCAGATACGCTATCAAGCATGCTTTTTAAAGTAAGCGCCCCTTTAGCTTTAGCTAATTGTTTGAATGCAATAACGCTTGCTCGCCAAGTTCTAAAGTGTTTTGCACTAAACTCCTCGCCCATTATTTGCTGAATGTATTGATTTATTTCACTTGATGTAACATTTGTGCGCTCACCTTCATTTATATACTGAAATAAATGCTGCCCGGGTAAATCTTGTAAGTCTTTTATAACATGACTAAGCACCCTGTCGGTTATATTTACTTCACGTTCCTTACCTGATTTGGCACGATATTTTAGTTGAATATTTTTGCCCGTGAGTTTTGCATGACGTGTTCGTAATGTTGTCGCACCAAAACTTTTATTTTGCTTTACGTTACGCTCGTTACCTACCCTCAGCGCACCTAAATCCATAAGTCTTACAACTGCTGCTAAAGTGCGTTCAATATTAAGCTCATCGCCTTGTAAGTCTGTTTCTAAACGCGCTCTTAACAAAGGGAGTTTATTACCAAATACTCCACATGCTTGGTATTTTTTTGCTTCTTGCTGCGCCCTAAATTCAGGATGGTAGCGGTATTGCTTTCGCCCCTTACTATCAAATCCTGTCGCTAAAATATGTCCGTTTTCTTCTGGGCAAAACCAGGCGTTTTTATAGGCAGGCGGAAATGCCAATCCATTCAAACGATCAATCACATTTTGCTCTTTTATTTGCTTACCGATTGGATCAAAGTAAAGCCAACTTTTATGTTTAAGTTTACGAGTGATCCCTGGTAAATTATCGTCTACATAAATTAGCTTCATTAACTCTCCAGTTATATTTAAGCATGCGTAGGAATATAAAATGTATCACTTTAAAATAACCTTAAACTGAACAAGATTATTGATATATAATAAAAAACCAACAACAATTATAAATACTTAATATATATTAATAATTCTATTTAGGTTTTTGTAAAAGTAGGTCGAACTTACGCGCCAGCAACAAGTCTATTACGATTAAACTCAATGCACTTAGCGCTAAAAAAAGCTACTTGAGATAGATTTATTATCCTAAGTTCAGATTAATTACACTTTGTCCCCCGCAATTGGGGTGCTGTTTAAATGGAGAATTCAATGGCTTTTGATTATGGATCGATTGATCTTGGACTAAAAAACCCCTTCAAACTGGAAGGTAAAGTAACAGCATTAAGAGGACTCATTGAGTCTATAGCAGGTATTAGTTTACTTGTTATTGCTGCGGGCTCTGTGAAAGAAGATACAACCGCAGGTTGGATTTTAATGGTGTTTGGCATGCTTATTTTAGCATTCGGCATTCGCTCACTATCGGCAGGTATTTATGCAACACTTAAATACTTTGTAGGTAGAAACCACCCAACTTCACTTGCTTATAACTACAGTAAATCGCAAGCATCAACCGCTCAAGAAGAACAAAAAGAAGTAGCCTACACAGCGCAATCACTTGAAGAAATGCTGGTTGGTCGTAAAAACAGTACATTTAAAGAGCCTAATGGTTTTTTATCTCGCTTACTTCACAGCTTAATCCCTAAGTTATTGTTTCTACCATATCCTATTCGAAATGTTGCCCAGCGATTATTTGGCTCATGGGTAAGCACCTTTGTCGCCCTTATTGCTTATGGCCTTGTTGCATTTGTATCTTTGTCGGGCTTTACCGGTGAAGCTGGGGAATTAGCATTTCCGGTCTATAGTGCAATATTAATGTTTTACGTGCTTTTTTCGTGGCGCTCTACAGGTAAACCTATCTCTCGAAATGCAGAAAAAAATATTGAAGCACTTGGTACTGGTGCACTCGCTAAAATTATTTCTTTATCTTTTATTTTACCCATCGCTATTGGTCTTTCTATGTCATGGTTGATGAAAGAGCAGCACATTAGTAAACAAGAAATAGATAACTGGCTTGAGCAACTGCCTAGTCTTCATGCTGGAATGTACTTAATTGCAATTATTGTATTAGCAACTCTAAGCTGTGCGCTTGCTTTTATCATGATTAAAGCGCGTTTAAATTCAGTTACCCCTTCAGCTGAAGTATCTGAACTACGTGAAAACTGGCAAGAGTCTGTTCATCCAGACGAGATTTTCATAAACCTCGATAACCTAGTAATGGCTAATCGCCGTTATAAAGAAGTACCTAACAGAGTTTACAGAGAATTAGACCCTAAGCTTCAAGAACAAATAGAAGGTAAAGGCGGTTTTAAAGGTGAAATGATCCAAGAGATTCAGCCTAAACTGCACTCAATGGACTTAGGTAAAAACTTTACACTCGCGAGATTACTTGCTTTGGTGAGCGGTAACTTACTTTATATTGTAGCGTTAGCATTTACTGTACTTTTAGCGTATTCGTTTATTAATATTTACCATTACATTGATGCGGCAAATATTAATAGTTTTAAACAGGCATTTAATAACCAACATGTCATTCAATTTAGTGAGCTATTAATGACAAGCTTTCACTTATTGCTAATAGGCGTACTTATTAAAGCATTTGCGCAGTTACTTGCAAACACAGCGCATCTATTTTTTGCAGAAATGCAATTTGAGTCACTGCTTGTGTACTTTAAATGTGAAGGCACTTTTACTGAGTCTAAAATATCAACAGGTACTGGTATTCACGATAGCACCCGCTCAGAAAATACTTTAGTACGCAGTAGCATAACGCCTTGGATTATTGTTTCTCGTGTTATCTCTACTACGTTTGCTGCAACAGGTATGAAAAACCTTGAACATCCTCGCCACATTATGGAAATGCATAAAGACGAAGGACAATTACAAGCAATCAAAAAAGACGTTATTTCATTCTTAAAAGACCGCGAATCTATCGCCTCAATCACCAGTGAGCGTGATTTAGGTAATGCGTCACAAATACATCAACTAAACCAACAAACGCGCGCTATACCTACTCAGCAAGCAATAGCGAAAGATGATGAAGAAGCTGCCGGGTATTTAAGACAAGAAGAAAACTTATCTCCCGAGCCCAAGGGTTAATTAACCTCAAACCTAGATAACTTTTATTAATGCCACCTTGTTAACTTAGGTGGCATTTTTTTAACCTCTATTCAATACTTTTTAACTTTATTACCTCTTTTGCACTCAACAACATGATTAATATTGGATTAGTTCACAAAGCCCTTGCTTTATGTGCCAAAACACAAATAATGAAAGGATTAATTACAGGGTAAGAATGAGGACAATGAGCTATATACTAACCACCCAATGTGCTGATGATGTAGGCTTAATAGCTAAAATTACAGGGCTTTGCCATAAAAATAATTTAAACATTACGCGTAACAACGAATTTGTAGATAAAGACGCGCAGCGATTTTTTATGCGTACAGAGCTTACAGGTGAGCCACAAAGCGACTTTTTAGATCAATTACGCGCACTGTTGCCACAAGGCGCTAAACTTGCGCTACATTGCGGCGCAAAAACTAAAGTAGTTTTACTGGCAACTAAAGAAGCTCATTGTTTAGGTGGTATGCTGTTAAAGCAATTTGAACAAACTCTTAATATTGAAGTACTCGCTGTAATTGCTAACTATGCTGATTTAGAGCCGCTAGCTAAAGGGTTTGGTGTGCCATTTCATGTTGTATCGCACGAAGGATTAACCCGTAGCGAACATGATAAAAAGGTAGGCGATTTAATTGCCAGTTACAATCCTGACATTATTGGTCTTGCTAAATACATGCGTATTTTAAGTCCTGAATTTGTGGGTCGATTTGAAGGTAAAATAATTAATATTCATCACTCATTTTTGCCAGCATTTATAGGGGCTAAACCTTATCATCAAGCATTTGAGCGCGGTGTAAAAATTATTGGTGCTACCGCTCACTTTGTTAATAATGAGCTTGATGAAGGGCCTATTATTTTGCAAGATGTAACCAGCGTTACACATGCTAATACCGCCGAAATGATGGCTAAAATGGGCAAAGATGTTGAAAAAACAGTGTTTTGTAAAGCACTTCAACTTGCCTCAGAGCATAAGCTATTTATTAATGGTAATAAAACCGTGGTGTTTTCTTAGCATTAATCCAACTGCTTAATTATTCTACATATAAAAAATGCCAGCAATTTTGCTGGCATTTTTTTGCTCATAAATAAGCTAATAACTTTTTAAATGTAAATTATGCCTGCTCTATTGGTTCGAGCTTTAATTTAGCGGCAATTAAAACGGCTTGGGTACGATTGTACACACCGAGTTTTCTAAATATGGCTGTAATGTGTGCTTTTACTGTCGCTTCTGATATGTGTAGTTCATAAGCAATTTGCTTATTAAGTAAACCTTCGTGCAGATATTGCAGCACTCGGTATTGTTGAGGCGTTAATGAGGCAACTTGCGCTGCTATTTCTCTATCTTCACCTTCAATTTCAGCTACTTTGTTTTTTAGCTCTTTTGGTAGCCATGTATCGCCTTCAAGTATTTGGTTAATTGCACTGGCAATATCATCAGACGATGATGATTTAGGAATAAAACCCATAGCGCCGTAACCCATTACTTTAGAAACGATATTCACGTCTTCACTACCCGAAACAACGGCAATAGGTAAGCTTGGGTATTCTTCTCTAATACGAATAAGACCATATAAATCACCATTACCTGGCATGTGAAGGTCTAGCAGTAATATATCAAGATCCTCTTGCTCGCTTAACACTTGCAGTGTGCTGTCAAAATCGGATGATTCAAAAACCTCTAAACCCTCAAATTTTGCGCTCAGTGCGCCCTTTAGTGCTTCACGAAATAACGGATGATCGTCCGCTATTAAAAACTGACTCATGGTTCACTCCTAATAAATTCGGCTGCCAGTTAGGTTTAAAACCTTTACTGACAGCCGACATACTACGTTTAGAATCAACTTGTAATCAAGTTTTTAACGCACATTTAACGATTTAATCTGTTCTCGATTAGTTCATCGACAACTGAAGGATCGGCAAGCGTTGACGTATCACCGAGTTGTTGGTGCTCATTTGCAGCGATTTTACGTAAAATACGACGCATAATCTTGCCTGAACGTGTTTTTGGCAAACCCGGTGACCATTGAATCATATCTGGAGATGCAATTGGGCTGAGCTCTTTACGAACCCAATTACGTACCTCTTTAGTTAATTCATCGCTTACAGTTACACCTTCGTTAGGCGTAATGTAAACATAAATACCTTGGCCTTTAATATCATGCGGGTAACCTACAACAGCAGCTTCTGCTACCGCTTCATGCGCAACTAACGCACTTTCAATTTCGGCAGTACCAAGGCGGTGCCCAGACACATTAAGTACATCGTCCACACGGCCTGTGATCCAGTAATAACCATCTTCATCACGACGACAACCATCGCCTGTAAAGTAAACTCCTGGGTAGGCGCTAAAATAAGTTTGTTCAAAACGTTCATGGTCGTCATAAACAGTTCGAGCTTGCGATGGCCAACTATCTAAAATAACTAAATTACCATCTACGGCACCTTCGAGTGTATTACCTTCAGCATCAAATAATGCAGGCGCAATACCAAAAAATGGATGTGTTGCAGAACCTGGTTTTGTATCAGTAGCGCCCGGAAGTGGTGTGATCATAATGCCACCGGTTTCTGTTTGCCACCATGTATCAACAATCGGGCAATTAGATTTACCAATACTCTCGTAATACCATGTCCACGCTTCTGGATTTATTGGCTCACCTACTGAACCTAAAATACGTAAACTATCGCGATGTGACGAAGCTGTAGGCTCATCACCTTTAGCCATTAGTGCTCTAATTGCTGTAGGGGCGGTATATAAAATAGTAACGCCGTGTTTATCAACTACTTCGCCCATACGCCCTGCAGTTGGATAAGTGGGGACACCTTCAAATAAAACCTGAGTACAACCGTTTACTAATGGCCCGTACGCAATGTAACTGTGGCCTGTGATCCAACCTACATCGGCACTACACCAATACACATCATCTTCTTTTAAATCAAATACGTATTCATGTGTCATTGATGAGTAAACTAAGTAGCCACCTGTAGTATGTACAACACCTTTAGGCTGACCAGTAGAACCTGATGTATACAATATAAACAAAGGATCTTCAGCATTCATTGGCTCTGGCTCACACTGTGCTGGTAAGTCAGCAACTAGCTCGTGCCACCATATATCGTGCTCATTCCAATCAACTTCACCGCCTGTTAATTGGTGCACAATAACGTGTTCAATTGTGGTTACAGTTTCTTGCGCTACCGCTTCATCTACATTTGCTTTTAATGGAACACAATTTCCTGCTCTGCGTCCCTCATCAGAAGTAATAACAACCTTAGCGCCAGAATCTCTAATACGATCAGCAATAGCCGATGGTGAAAAACCACCAAATACAACAGAATGAATAGCACCAATACGTGCACAAGCTTGCATTGCATACACCGCTTGTGGGGTCATTGGCATATAAATAGCTACGCGGTCACCTTTTTGTACACCCAGTTTTTTTAAACCATTGGCAAATTTAGCCACTTCATCATGAAGTTTTTGATAAGTAATGTTCTCACTTTGAGAAGGATCATCACCTTCCCAAATAAGCGCAATTTTGTCTGCTTTCGTTTTTAAGTGGCGGTCAATACAGTTGTAAGACGCATTTAAATAGCCATCTTCATACCATTTAATACTGATGTGGCCTTTATCAAAAGAGGTGTTTTTAACTTTAGTGTAAGGAGTAGACCAATCGAGGCGTTTGCCATGCTCACGCCAAAAACTTTCAGGGTCATCAATAGATTGCTTATAAAGCGTATTATATTTATTTTTATCAATGAGAGTCGCATCTTTAATATGCGCAGGAACTGGATAGATACTTTGTGACATCTTCGTCTCCATTTAAATTACTTGCCTTAAGCTTTTATCAAGGATTACTCAGCAGTACTTTATTAAGTATTAGACCTTAGTTGTACTCTACTCCAATTTGCTCATTTGTAGTTTATAATCCACCTGCTTTCAATTTTTTTACATAAATAATACAACGCGTTAAATGTAAGTAAATGCAAACTAATCAACTCTAAAACCTTAGTCTTATAGACCAATAGGTAATTGAGTAAATATTGCACATATTCAAAAGTGTTTGTGTACTTTAATAAAGATATTTGCGGTATTACTTGCCAAAGCTTTATTTAACGAATGAAAACAATATGTGTATTGAAAAGCCAAATTAACACCCTTTTTTATTCGTAAGTAATACTAGTAGCAAGTAATACAACCTTACATGAAAAAAAAAGCAACAAACAACAAGTAGCCTATAAAGGACACCACAATGAAATTTACCCCATTAAAAACATTAGCAGCAAGCGCTGTATTATGTGCACTATCAAGCACTGCTTATGCAGCGACTGCCGCAAAAATTGGTGATACGGAATTTACTTACGGTGGATACATTAAACTCGACTCTATGTGGAGTGATTATTCAGCGGGTGCGCCTGCAGGCTCAAACGTAGGTCGTGACTTTTACGTACCAAGTACGTTAACAGTTGGCGATGATAACAGCTCAGATGCTGTATTTGATATGCATGCTCGTGAGTCACGTTTTAACTTTGGCACAGCCACTGTTATGGATAACGGTAAAACCGTTAATACTAAAATTGAAATTGACTTTTTGGCCTCGGCTGCTGGCGGTAATGAGCGAGTTTCAAATTCTTACGCCCCGCGTATTCGCCATGCGTTTGTGACTTACGATGGTTGGTTATTTGGTCAAACATGGTCTAACTTCCAAAACGTGGGAGCGCTTGCTGAAACGCTTGATTTTGTAGGCCCTGCTGAGGGCACTGTGTTTGTGCGTCAATCGCAAATTAAATACACCACTGGCGCATGGTCGTTTTCATTAGAAAACCCAGAAAGTACAATTTCTACTACTAGCGGTATGGTAGTAACTGATGATGCATCATTGCCTGACTTTACAGCTCGTTACACACACAAAGCCGATTGGGGTAACATTGTGGTTGCAGCGCTTGCTCGCCAACTTACTTATAAAGTAGGCAGTGTTGATGCAGATGAAACTTCTTTTGGTATTAGTGCATCAGGTAAAATAAACCTTGGTGAAGACAACCTTAAATTTATGCTTACTCAAGGTAAAGGCTTAGGCCGTTACGTAGGCTTAAACGTTGCTCACGGTGCTGTACTTAATGGTGATGAACTAGATGCAATTGATTCGACTTCTGGTTTTGTTGCTTACCAGCGCAAGTGGACAAGCCAATGGCGTTCAACGTTCTTATATTCATTCTTCAGTGCTGATAACAACACTGATTTATTAGCTATTTCTGGTGATCCGACTGAATCAAGCCAAAGCTATAGCGCTAACATTCTATACTCACCGGTTAAACGTCTAACTTTTGGTGCTGAGCTAAAGCATGCTGAGCGTGAAACTGAAAGCGGCGTTGATGGCGATTTAGACCGCTTACAGTTTTCTGTTAAATACTCTTTTTAATAACTAGAAAGCTAACTACTTTAAAAAGCGGCCTAGGCCGCTTTTTTTATAAGCGAGATTGAGTTCTATATAATTCATCAATTCGTACCTAAAATCTTTATATGTGGCGCTAAGATACAAAAAAATAGAATTATTATTGATAAAAACACTAAACACAATTGCAAATCGATATCATTTAGATTAAGTTACGCACTTCTTTTGAACTAACTGGAAAAACTTATGTCGTCCCCTCAAGTTTTGCGTTTATCTAAACTAAGCTTTGCTACTTCTTTAATTTTATCTGGTTATGCACTTGCTGATGAGGCAAATGTAAAATCTGAACCTCTCGAAAAAATTGCGGTATATGGTCAGCATCATAAAAACTACATTACTGAAGAAGCGCAATCGGCTACCAAACTAGGTTTAACAATTAAAGAAACACCACAATCAATCTCGGTAGTTTCACGCGCACTAATGGACGACTTTTCACTAGACGACATAAACTCAGTACTTGAAAGCACGCCAGGCGTAACAGTAGAGCAAATAGAAACAGATCGTACTTACTTTAAGGCCCGTGGTTTTGAAATTACGAACTTTCAAGTTGATGGCTTAGGGATCCCACAAAGCTCAGGCTCTATTCAAGGCAGTCTTGATACATCAATTTATGACCGTGTAGAGATAGTTCGCGGTGCTAATGGTTTAATGACTGGCGCTGGTAATCCTTCTGCAACTGTAAACATGGTTTTAAAAAAGCCAACTTATACAACACAGGCAAATGCATCAGCATCTTATGGCTCATGGAATAAAAAACGTTTAGATTTAGATGTATCTACGCCAATAAATGAAGACCACGCTGTACGCGCTGTATTTACAAAGCAAAAAGCTGACTCATATTTAGATCGCTACGAAACAGATAAAACCATTGTTTACTTAGCCTACGAAGGCAAATTAACAGACAACACATTATTAAGCGTTAACTATGTTAACCAACAAAAAGACGCAGATAGCCCGCTGTGGGGTGCACTACCTCTTTATTATACAGACGGAACAGCAACCGATTACGACGAATCAACCAGCACTGCTGCTGACTGGTCTTACTGGGATAACAGTGCTGAGCAAGTATATGTAACACTTGAACAAAACTTATCGGCAACATGGGTAGCTAGAGCACGTTATGCTCACATCGAAAACGAACAAGACTCAGAGTTGTTCTACGTATACGGCACCCCTGATAAAGATACTGAACTTGGTTTAACAGGTTATGCTAGCCGTTATGATTACGAAGATAAGCATGACTTATTTGATTTATATGCCAGTGGTAAGTTTGATTTATTTGGCCAAGAGCACGACCTATCATTTGGTGTTAGCCAAGCTAAAATGGATTACAACGAGCAGTCTCTTTACGATTATACTACAGGCAATGGTTTTCCAGCTATGCCATCACTTAAAACGTGGGATGGTGTAGTACCAGAGGCAACACTTGCTGATGGCTTAAATGGTAGTGATATTACTAACGAGCAAAAATCAGCTTACATATCTACTCGCATTAGATTAAGTGAGCCTTTAAGTGTGCTCGCTGGTGTGCGTTATACCGATTGGAAAACAAAAGGGAGTGCTTACGGTGTTGAGCAAACAAGAAGCGACTCTGAAGTTATTCCTTATATTGGCACGGTGTACGACTTTAACGAGTCTCTATCAGCTTATGCAAGCTACACAGAAACATTTGTACCGCAAAAAGAGCTTGATATTAATGCCAACCAATTAGCTCCCGTAATAGGTAAAAGCAGTGAAGTTGGTATAAAAGCACAGTTACTTGATGACCAAATTTTCGTAACTTTTGCTTACTTCGATGCAAAGCAGGAAGGGCTTGCCATAGCTTTACCCGACTCACTACCTAGTGATACGCGTTATTATGCAGCAGATGGTATTAACAGCAACGGCTTTGAAGTTGAACTAAGTGGTCGAATAACTGATGATTTAAGCGCAAGTGTAAGTTTTAGTAACCTAACTATTGATGGTGATGATTTAGTTAAAGATTACACACCTGAAAACCAACTTAAAGTGGCCGCAACCTACCAAGTACCTTTAGTTGATGGTTTATCATTTGGTGCAAACTATCGCTGGCAGGATTCAACTAGCCGAGTTCAAGTCGAAGATGCAAATGGTATTGCAAGCGTCACTACTCACCAAGATGCATACGGGTTACTTGATTTAATGGCCACTTACGAAATTACAGATAACGTAGGAGTCACTTTCAATGTAAATAACACCACCGGTGAAAAATATTTGCACAGCCTGTACTGGGCACAAGGTTACTACGGTGCACCTCGTAACTACGCCCTATCTGTAAACTGGCAATTATAAATATATTTGATTAATTAAAGACTCTAGATTTTTTTAATTCAATAGAAAAAAACGACACATTTTTAATGTGTCGTTTTTATTTTATCTAACCTGATGTAAGTTTTTAATAACAAAAAAGCGCTAATCATTACTGATTAGCGCTTTTCAAAGCTCGGGTCAAATCAAGCTTAAAAACTCATTTGGGTGCAGTTTAAAGGTCTGGATCGTCGCCTAACTTATCTTCACCGTCTTCAGGTTCAATAGTTGCTTTTAGTAAAAGCATTTCGCGTAACTTACCTTCGATCTCATCTGCAATTTCTGGGTTTTCTTTCAAAAACTTAATTGAGTTAGATTTACCTTGGCCAACCTTGTTGCCACTGTAACTGTACCAAGCACCTGCTTTTTCAACAATTTTATGCTTAACACCTAAATCAATTAACTCGCCTTGCTTAGAAATACCTTCGCCATACATGATGATAAATTCAGCTTGTTTAAATGGCGGCGCTACTTTGTTTTTAACAATTTTAACGCGGGTTTCGTTACCAACAACTTCATCACCTTCTTTCACAGAACCAATACGACGAATATCAATACGTACCGATGCGTAAAACTTAAGTGCATTACCACCCGTTGTTGTTTCTGGGTTACCAAACATAACACCAATTTTCATACGGATTTGGTTAATGAAAATACATAACGTGTTAGAACGTTTAATATTACCAGTAAGCTTACGTAATGCCTGTGACATTAAACGTGCTTGCAAGCCCATGTGCGAGTCGCCCATGTCGCCTTCAATCTCAGCTTTTGGTGTAAGTGCAGCAACCGAGTCAATAATAACAACGTCTACTGCGCTTGAACGTACTAACATGTCACAAATTTCTAGTGCTTGCTCACCTGTATCAGGTTGAGATACAAAAAGATCATCAATATTTACACCTAGTTTTTGTGCATATACAGGATCTAGAGCATGCTCAGCATCAATAAAGGCACATGTTTTACCTTCTTTTTGAGCTTCTGCGATAACTTGTAAAGTAAGCGTTGTTTTACCAGATGACTCAGGACCATACACTTCAACAATACGTCCCATAGGTAAGCCACCTATGCCTAAGGCAATATCAATACCTAGTGAACCTGTAGATACAGATTCAATGTTTAACGCTTTGTTGTCACCCAATTTCATAATTGAGCCTTTACCAAATTGACGTTCAATTTGTGATAGTGCTGCGTCTAACGCTTTTTGTTTGTTATCGTTCATTTTGTTCTCCAATCCAGCTAATGCGAACAAGTATACTGTATGAAATCACAGTATCAAGCTAATTTTTTCATTTTATCTCATCTATTACACTTTTTAATGCAAATACAATAGCTTGCAGTCTTACTTGAGCCCTATCACCAGTAAATATTTGTTTAAAGGTCAGTACTTTGTCATCAATTTGTATGCCAAACCATACAAGTCCAACAGGTTTACCTTCTGTCGCCCCGCCAGGCCCTGCAATGCCCGATACAGCTATAGATATATTAGCGTTTGTTGCTTTAATAGCACCTACTACCATTTCATGGACTGTTTGCTCGCTCACAGCACCGTATTGATTTAATGTACTAGCACTAACATTGAGCAAATCTTGCTTTGCTTGGTTACTATAAGTGACAAATGCACGGTCGATATAAGCTGAACTTCCAGGTGTATCGGTAAGCGCATAACTCACTCCGCCACCAGTACATGACTCAGCAGTAGTGATCCATAAGCATTTATCCGTTAAAATAGCGCCTAATTGCGCAGCAAGTGTTTTAATCTCTTGATGTAATTCCATATTCAGCCTTTGGGTAAATACATGTCGTTTGATCTTTATGCACCACACACTATAAAACAACAAACCCCTATGATGCAGCAGTATCTAAAAATAAAATCAGAGCATCGCGATATTTTATTGTTTTATCGTATGGGCGATTTTTACGAACTTTTTTTTGATGACGCTAAACGCGCCGCTCAATTACTCGATATTTCGCAAACTCATCGTGGTAAAGCTGGCGGCGATCCTATCCCTATGGCGGGCGTACCCTACCATGCGGTAGAAAACTACTTAGCACGTCTAGTCCAAATGGGTGAATCAGTCGCTATCTGCGAACAAGTGGGAGACCCTGCAACCAGTAAAGGCCCTGTTGATCGTAAAGTAGTGCGTATAGTTACACCCGGTACAATTTCTGATGAAGCGCTTTTACAAGAACGACAAGACAATCTCCTTACCAGCGTTTGGCAAAGTAAAAAAGGCTTATACGGGATTGCTTATTTAGACATTAACTCTGGTCGTTTTAATATTGTCGAAGTAAATACCGACGAAGCCTTTAGCTCAACTATTCAGCGCCTATCACCAGCCGAGCTTCTGTATAGCGAAAGCTTTGAAAACGTTCATTTAATTGAACATATAAAAGGCGCTCGCCGTCGCCCAGAGTGGGAATTCGACTTAGATACGGCTCAGCATTTATTATGCGATCAGTTTGGTACTAAAGATTTAGTTGGCTTTGGTGTTGATAAAGCCCATAGCGCGCTTGTTGCTGCAGGTTGCCTAATGCAATACGTAAAAGATACACAACGTATTGCACTGCCGCATATTCGTGCAATTACGCTTGAGCACAACGAACACGCTGTTATTTTAGATGCCGCTACCCGTAAAAATTTAGAATTAACTGTTAATTTATCAGGCGGGTTTGAAAATACACTTGCTCAAGTACTTGATAAAACAGCCACACCTATGGGTTCTCGCTTACTTAAGCGCCGTATTCATACACCAATTCGTAATAAAGACGAGCTAAATTCACGTTTAAATGCCATTAGCGCTATTTTAGATGCGCAGCTTTGCGGTGAATTACACGAATCATTAAAAGATATTGGTGATGTAGAGCGTGTTATTGCACGCCTAGCTTTATGTACTGCACGCCCGCGTGATTTAACTCGCCTGCGCAGTGCGCTACAAGCACTTGCACCACTGCATACTTTGTTAGCTGACGCTAACGATCCTCGTATAGCAGGTATCATCAAGCACTCGCCTGAACTCCCTGATTTACAAGCGTTATTAGAACGAGCTGTGATAGAAAACCCACCGGTACTTATTCGTGACGGTGGTGTTATTGCTCCAGGTTACAATAGTGAACTTGATGAGTGGCGTAACTTAAGCAAAGGTGCCACTGATGTCCTTGAGCAATTAGAACTGCGAGAGCGCGAACGTACGGGCATTAGTACGCTTAAAATTGGTTATAACCGCGTACATGGCTTTTTTATTGAAGTAAGTAGAGCTAATGCGCACTTAGTGCCAGCCGACTACATTCGTCGCCAAACGCTTAAAAATAACGAACGCTACATTATTCCAGAGCTTAAAGAGCACGAGGATAAAGTACTCGGTAGCCAATCAAAAGCTCTCGCGCTTGAAAAACAACTATACGAGGAGCTGTTTAGATTTATTGCTCCACATATTGAGCAGTTGCAAATGATGGCAGCAGCATTGGCCGATTTAGACGTTTTAAACAATTTAGCTGAGCGTGCATTCGCACTCAATTATGCAAAACCAGAATTGTGCGATAACGACAATATAAGCATTAAGCAAGGTCGTCACCCTGTTGTTGAACAAGTAATGAAAGAACCGTTTATTGCTAACCCTGTTGAATTAAACAGCCAACGTAAAATGCTAATTATTACCGGTCCAAACATGGGCGGTAAATCAACCTATATGCGCCAAACGGCACTTATTGTTTTAATGGCTCACATTGGCAGTTATGTACCCGCTGACAGCGCTAAAATTGGTAATATCGACCGCATATTTACACGTATTGGTGCAAGCGATGATTTAGCATCAGGGCGTTCAACCTTCATGGTAGAAATGACCGAAACAGCGACTATTTTAAATAATGCCACGGCGCAGTCTTTAGTGTTAATGGATGAGATTGGTCGCGGTACAAGTACTTACGATGGACTCTCTCTTGCGTATGCAACAGCCGATCATTTAGCATCAAAAATATCTGCTAAAACATTGTTTGCTACGCACTACTTTGAATTAACAGAACTTGCTGAGCAAACTACGGGCCTTGTAAACGTGCACCTTGATGCAATAGAGCATAACGACACTATTGCGTTTATGCATACAGTTCTCGACGGTGCAGCAAGCAAAAGCTTTGGTTTACAAGTAGCAGCTCTTGCAGGTGTGCCAAAAGCTGTGATTGCACAAGCAAAGCAAAAACTTAAGTTGCTTGAAAATCATCAAAGCGTTACTGCACCAAATACAGAGCAACAAGCCTTTACTTTTAATAACGAAATTGCACAAAGTACACCTTCTGAAGTTGAAGAGCAGTTAAGCGCAATCGACCCTGATAATTTATCGCCACGCCAAGCGCACGATTTGTTATATAAACTAAAAGCATTGCTGTAATTTATATCACCTAATTTACAAGCATAAAAAAAGCCGAAGAATAAACTCTTCGGCTTTTTAACACACATAGTCTCTTAAACTATTTAACTAGTTACGAAAACTGATTAAACAAGCTATCTGTACTTAAACCTTCTTGTTGCAAAATGTCTTTTAGACGACGTAATGCCTCTACCTGAATTTGTCTTACTCGCTCACGTGTTAAGCCTATTTCACGACCTACATCTTCAAGTGTAGATGGCTCATAGCCAAGCAGTCCAAATCGACGTGCTAACACTTCACGTTGTTTAGGGTTTAATTCACCTAACCAATCAACAATATGTTTATTAATATCATTATTTTGTACTTCGCCTTCAGGACCAGCACTTTTTTCATCAGGGATGATATCAAGTAGTACACTGTCGTTTTCGCCACCAATAGGCATGTCTACTGATGCAATTCTTTCGTTTAAACGTAGCATTTTAGTAACGTCTTCAACGGGTCTATCTAGGCAAGCTGCAATTTCGTCAGCTGTTGGCTCATGGTCAAGCTTTTGAGTTAACTCACGCGCTGTACGTAAATAAACATTAAGCTCTTTAACTACATGAATAGGTAAGCGAATGGTACGCGTTTGGTTCATAATGGCACGTTCAATTGTTTGACGTATCCACCATGTAGCGTAAGTAGAGAATCTAAATCCACGCTCAGGGTCAAATTTTTCAACTGCGCGAATTAAGCCTAAGTTACCCTCTTCAATTAAATCAAGTAGAGCAAGGCCGCGATTATTGTAACGACGTGCTATTTTAACAACCAAACGTAAGTTACTTTCAATCATACGTTTACGTGAGGCTTCACACCCTCGAAGTGATTTGCGAGAAAAAAACACTTCTTCTTCAGCACTAAGCAAAGGAGAAAAACCAATTTCGCCTAAATAAAGTTGAGTTGCGTCAAGATTTTTAGTTACTTCTTCTTTAGCAAAGATTTCATCGTCGTCTACTTTATCTAGTAGAGCTGTGCTTTCATCAACATCGATGTCATCGAACTTTTCGTCAGTCGTAGTATGTTTGTCAAGTTTTGCTGCGCTAGCCATAAGCCTTCTCCCGAGCAATTATCAATACCTAAAAATTAGGGTAGGTATTTAGCAGGATTGACAGCTTGCCCTCGGTAGCGAATTTCAAAGCGAAGCGCGGTGACCGGAGATTCTGAATTACCAATTTCTGCTATTTTTTGTCCTGCCTTAACTTTCTGCTTTTCTTTAACAAGTAATTTCGAGTTATGTGCATAAGCACTTAGGTAATCATCATTATGTTTCAATATAATTAAACTACCATAACCTCGAAGGGCGTTACCCGCGTATACCACTGTTCCTTGTGCCGCAGCTAAGACTGAAGCCCCTTTGCGATTAGTAATCTGTAAACCTTTATAACCGTTTTCCTTATTAGAAAAGCGTTTGGTAATTTTGCCCTGTGCAGGCCAAAACCACTTAACTTTACTGCTCGACAAACGTTTAGTATTACTAATTTTGTTACTGGCTTGTTTCTGAACATACTCTCGTTGTTTTGGGGGATCAAGCTCTTTCTTTAAAATTTTGTTATTTTTTTGTAATTTTTTTATAGACTTTTTACTCGAATTCGTATAATTTCCATCCCTTTTTGTTTTTTCGGGCTTAGTGAGTAAGGAGATGTTTTGCCCAGGGAAAATTGTGTAAGGTGATGGAATTGAATTGTTTTTTGCAAGTAATCTAAAGTCTTGCCCAGCACTAAAGGCAATAGAGTAGAGCGTATCTCCTTTTTGTACTTTATAGCTAGCCCCATTGATGTTAACAGTATGACCTAAATCATTAACATTATTATTTAAGCTATTAACAGGTGCAGGAACATGGCGAGAAGAGCAACCAAAGAGAAAAATACTAATAAATATAGTTACATACAGTAAACACTGTTTATTCATTGTATTTTTCCCCTAAATTAGAAAATTGATATTTTTAACGCTTAACGCAATAAAAAGTAAGCTAGCGCAATTAATACCACTAATCCCCAACCAAGTATTTCAATATACTGACGTAATTTTCGCTCCATTTGAGCTCCGCCCCACTTCATTAAGGCTGAAACTAAAAAGAATCGCGCACCGCGCCCAATGGCTGATGCTATTAAAAATGGCAAAAATGCCATTTGTAAAACACCTGCGCCAATCGTAAATACTTTATATGGTATAGGCGAAAAACCGGCTAAAAACACAACCCAAACACCGTAATCCTTAAACCAGTTTAGTGCTATATCAAACTTTTCTTGCCAGTGCATTTGTGCAATCAATGGCTCTACAACGGGTTCAAATAGCCAAAAACCAAGTAAGTAACCAACCACTCCACCAATAACCGATGCTATTGTGGCAAAGCTTGCAAATCGCCATGCTTTGTTTGGTTGCGCAAGCGACATAGGTGCAAGCATTACATCGGGTGGTATCGGGAAAAAAACTGATTCTGCAAAGCTCATAGCAGCTAAGTAACGTTCCGCATGACGGTGTTTTGCCCACACTAGGGCCATATCGTATAACTTGGTAAACAACTTCAAAATGAATTCCTATTCAATATCGCCAGGTACTAACGGCACAAATCTAACGGAAGCAATAACATGCTCTTTGTAATTATCGCCTTTGCGGATAACCATTACTAATTTTTGATCGCTCTCACCAATTGGGGCTAATAACACGCCACCATCGGCCAACTGAGCAAGTAAGTCTTGCGGAACTTTAGAGGCCGCAGCAGTCACTATAATACCATCAAACGGCGCTTGTGATTGCCAGCCTTGCCAACCATCGCCATGCTTCATGGTTACATTATATAAATCGAGTTGCTGCAAACGTCTTTTTGCCTGCCACTGAAGTGTTTTAATACGCTCTACCGAGTAAACCTTTGTAAACGTTTTGGCCAATATTGCAGTTTGATACCCAGATCCCGTACCTATTTCTAGCACTTTATTGCGCACACCAGCTAAACGAAGTAGCTCTGTCATGCGCGCTACTATGTAAGGCTGAGAAATTGTTTGCCCTTGCCCAATAGGGAGCGCTGTATTTTCATAGGCTTTGTGTTTTAGCACATCATCTATAAAAATATGGCGCGGAATATCAGCTATAGCACTAAGTACTTGCGTATCTTCAACACCTTCACGCTTTAGTAAGTCAGAAAGCGCTTTAGCACTGCGGGTATAATTAGCGAGCACGATTAATCTCCAAGTCGGCTAACCATTCTCCTACTGCCTTTAAGCTATCTTTAGCTGTCATATCAACACTCAGTGGCGTAACTGAGGCATAGCCATTATTGATTGCGTAAAAGTCGGTGCCTTCACCAGCATCGCTTTCGGTGCCAAGCGATCCGTACCAATAAATATCACGCCCCCAAGGATCGGTTTGTTTCGTCATCGTTTCAGCTTTATGACGAGCACCTAAACGTGTTACTTGCACCCCTTTTAATTCACTTAATGGAATATCTGGCACATTAATATTTATTATTTGATCTTTAGGCAGCGGATGCGAAGCCAAGCCTTTAATAATATTTACGGTAACAGCAGCGGCTGTTTCAAAATGATCGCCATTATGTGAGCAAAGCGATACCGCAATTGCAGGCAGACCTAAATGGCGACCTTCAGTTGCAGCGGCAACAGTACCGGAATAAAGCGTGTCATCACCCAAATTGGCACCATGGTTAATACCTGCAACAACTAGATCTGGCTTTTCATCAGCTAGCTGATTTACACCTAAATGTACACAATCAGTGGGTGTGCCATTAACTGACATAAAACCATTTTCGAGTGTAGTCGCTCGTAGCGGGTTCATAAGTGTTAAAGAATTACTCGCACCACTACAGTTGCGATCAGGTGCAACAAGGGTTACATCTGCAATTTGTATAAGCGCCTGATATAAAACCGCAATGCCTTTGGCATTTACGCCATCATCGTTACTTAACAGTATCTTCATTTATGCCATTATCCTTTTCTTTGCGCTCTCGAGGGCTAGCATCTGTGTAATCCACCAGCTCACGTAATAATGCGGTTGCAAAACACCCTTTTGGTAAACCAAAGCTTAGTTTTAGTGTGGTTTCATCAAGTGTTTCAACAGTTAAGTTTTGTGGAATTAAGCGCAGCATTCGGCGCTCATTTTTAAGGCCTAACTCACCTAAACCATCACACCATGTTTGGTAAGATACAAGCCATACTTTTTCTTGCTCGGTTAAGCCTTTTTCACTTTTACCCACCATAGGTGCCGACATCATAATATCGCCAGTGGCTAATCGCTCTATGTTTTCGTCATTAATTGCATCTTCAAAAAATGCATTGCTGCCGCTAAGCATAAATACTTCACGATGCATTGTTTTAGCTAAACCATGCTCTTTTACACGCAGGCTCACTAACTGATTAAATACATGCGATCGTGCTGCTGAAATAATAATACCGCGCAACTTTTTATCGCGAATACGCTCACCGGCAAACATTTTTTCAGCCATAACTAAGTTATGACCGCCATGACCAAAGCGCTGCTCGCCAAAGTAATTAGGCACACCTGCGCGCACGGCATTAATACGGCATAGAATATCAAGAGGCTTGGTTACGTTACGAAGTGTAATAGTAAATTTATTACCTTTGTGGCAGCCCGTACGTAACTTACGGTCGTGGCGCTGTTGCGACACAATAAAAATACTCTCACTATTTAAATCGCTAAAATCGATAGGCTTTTTAATCGGTACTTTTACACTAAACCACTGCGAGCACACGCCGTGGCGATCTTTCATGCCTGCATAGCTTACGTCTCGCGGTGAAACACCCGCACGCTGCGCAATTAGCTTTGCAACGTATTGCGTATTTTCGCCTTTTTTAACCACCTGCAAACACACGTGTTCGCCACTGCCGGTAAATTCTATACCTAAGTCTTCATCAACCATAAAGTCTTCAGCTGTGGTTTTAAAATCAGCTTTAGAAAGCGGTGCACCGTATAAATAATTTAAATCGCTCATGCGTTTTTTGTACTCGCAAGCTCTTTACTCATAATAACCACCGCATGGCTCGAAATACCTTCTTTGCGCCCTTCAAAGCCTAGCTTTTCGGTAGTAGTGGCTTTAACGTTAATTTGGCTAAGGTCGCAATTTAAATCGCTGGCTAAATTAGCGCGCATAGCTTGAATATGTGGCAACATTTTTGGTGCCTGAGCAACAATAGTCACATCGCCATTACCAAGTACATAACCTTGTTCTTTAGCTAAGCCCACCACATGGCGAAGTAAAATACGGCTATCGATATTTTCATACTCGCTTGCCGTATCGGGAAAGTGCTTACCAATATCACCCATTGCAAGTGAGCCTAAAATAGCATCGCATAATGCATGAATAGCAACATCACCATCTGAGTGCGCTAAAAAGCCCTGTGGGTAATCAATTTTTTCACCACAAATAGTTAACGGGCCTTCGCCGCCAAATTTATGTACGTCAAAACCATGGCCAATTCGTATCATAATCCACTCTCGTTTTGTTGTTTATGTAATAAAAACCCAGCCAGATCTAAATCCTCTGGCGTGGTTATTTTAATATTATCGCTACGACCTGCTACAAGCTTAACCGGTTTACCCGCCCACTCAATTGCACTGGCTTCATCGGTAATAGTAGCCCCACTTGCTAATGCGTTTTGCAGTGCATTTTTAAGCTCGTCATATTTAAAAAACTGCGGGGTAAGTGCTTGCCATAAATCATCTCGCGGCACAGTTTGTAGGGCATGAGTGTGGCCGCGTTTTATAGTGTCTTTTACTTTGCTAGCTAAAATACCGCCTTCATCAGCGTTAATGCATTCATCAATTAAACGTTCTATATCACTTATATTAACTAATGGACGAGCAGCATCATGCACCAATACCCATGTTGGTGGGTTAGGCGCTAAAAAAAGCAAGCTATTGAGCACCGAGTCGGCTCGCTCTTTTCCGCCACTGGCTCGCACAATGCGATTATCAAGCAGTGGGAGTTCGTCAAAATAGGGGTCGCTGTCGCTAAGGGCAACAACAATAGTGCGTAATTGAGGTAATTGAGAAAGTTTAGCTAAGGTGTGTTCTAAAATGGTTTTACCGGCTAATTGTATATATTGCTTAGGCGCATTGTGCTGCATTCTACTGCCAACACCCGCAGCAGGTACAATTGCTGCAATAGTCTGTTTATTTGTCATATTGTTTGCCCGGTAAAACACGAATAAATGTTTCGTCCGGTTTAATCATTCCCAATTCGTTGCGTGCACGCTCTTCAATGCCTTCTTGGCCAAGCTTTAAGTCTTCAATATCTGCTTTAAGTACTTTATTACGTTTAATGAGTTTTTCGTTGGTTTGATGATGCGACGTTACTGCACCTTTTAGTCGTGTGTAGTCTTGTAAACCATTATGACCAAACCATAACCTGTATTGTACAAACAGTGCTAAGCACAGTAAGCCAACTTGAAAAATACGCATTTAACACTCCTTATTTTAAATTCCAAATACCTTAACTTTAATACGCTAAGGGGCGCTTTAAATTGCGCCAATTAATACTACCCGCTAAAAGCATTTCGCGTAGTGATAAAACCCGTGGCATGCAACGCTTCGAAAATTGCCACTGATGCCCGCAACATGCAGCGGTTAAACTCACTTTACTTGGCTTTATTAGCTGAGCATTTTGCTGCTCTAGCCCATTTCCTAAAAAATCAAACCAACCAAGCTCGTTACAATGCAGCTTATTTTCGCCTAACTGATCGATACTGTCTATTCTAAGACGCACCTGATCGTAGCCATGCAATATAACGGGCACAATAAGCCCCACTTTGGCATACGTTTGATAAAAAAGTTCATTAGCTTGAACATTCACATCGGGTGGGGTCGGTTTTTGCTTTTCAAGCCACGTACCATTTTGTGCATCAAGCGTAAAAGGCGTGTCACCATTGGCAACTAACGTTGCCGCTCGCTCAATATAATAAGGTAGGCTTTTTAACTGGCGGCGCAGTTTATCGGCATTAGGCTCTGCAACTAATCGCTGAACCTCACGCTGATAAAACGCATTGCACAATTGTGCATACAACACTTTTTGTGCATCAGTTTGCCAAATTTCAACTTGCTGTTGAGCACCAAGTGACTGATTTTTAGCGACCAAAAGCTGTACTCAAAAATATTCAGGTAAATGTTTTATAACACAGTATTGAATGTTTTTTAAGCGCAGCGCACTATTTTAAGCGCTTGGCTTTTCACCTAATTTTGCTTTACCTGATTCTAAAAATTGCACAACCGTATTACGCTTTTTACCAATCAATAAACTGCCATCAGCTAAAAACATAAAGTTTTGCCAATTGCGTTTAAATACATCAAACGTCGTTTCGATAATATTATCGCGTGCCATACAAAAATAAACCGTGGTGTTAGCTTCCCAATCTAAAAACGTTAAGATTGCTTCTGGTGGTAACGCATCGCCATTTTCCCACGCATCTTGCCAATCTACTTCTTGGCTAAAGCTTTTTTCTTGACCACACCAATCGGTGTCTTCAAAAAAATCAGGGTGATCAAACTCACGGCTCACCATGGTTGTCCAAAGTACGGCTGCGCGCTCGTCGCTCATAGGCTTTATTTTTGCTGCGTCTTCATCAGATACAGGTAAATCTTTGTGGCGAAAAACCCACGCCTTTTTGTAATCATCTAAAGAAATATAGTTCATAGTATTGGCAAATTAGTTAACATTAAAAGTGCAAAGCCAAATTATACAAGAGATCAAAACATGACTACAGCAATAAAACCACTTTCCCTAAAACCAGGCATATACCAACACTACAAAGGCCCGCAATATAAAGTTATTCATGTTGCCACCCATAGCGAAACCGAGGAACAGCTTGTGATTTACCAAGCACTTTATGGTGAATTTGGTATATGGGCGCGCCCACTTAGTATGTTTTTAGAAACTGTTGAAAAAGAAGGTGAGGTCATACAGCGTTTTGCTTATATTGGACCTGCTGCTTAACTATGGCATTATAACAAAATAACTTACTGCTCAGACCAGACAAGGGTACACCGTGCAATTTAATTCAACTGACAATTACATAGCGAGTAGCGCGCTTAAACAAGCTGTAAATGCTGCCATTATGCTCGAAAAACCACTTTTAATTAAAGGCGAACCTGGCACAGGTAAAACCATGCTGGCTGAGGAGTTGGCTAAAAGCTTAGATACCACGCTTATTCAGTGGCATATAAAGTCGACTACTAAAGCGCAGCAAGGTTTATACGAGTACGACGCGGTTTCGCGCCTGCGCGACAGCCAACTAGGTGACGAGCGTGTACACAATATTGGCAACTACATCGTTAAAGGTAAGCTTTGGCAGGCATTTACGTATGCAGAGCTTAACGGCAAACGCCCAGTGCTTTTAATTGATGAAATAGACAAAGCCGACATAGAGTTCCCAAACGACTTACTACTTGAGCTTGATAAAATGGAGTTTCATGTTTATGAGACTAACGAGCGCATTGTCGCAAAAGAGCGCCCTATTGTAATCATCACATCAAATAACGAAAAAGAATTGCCGGACGCATTTTTACGCCGCTGCTTTTTTCATTATATTGATTTTCCTAGCAGCGACGAAATGCAGCAAATTATTGACGTGCACTACCCTAACGTTAAACAGGATTTAGTACGCCAAGCACTCGAAGTGTTTTTTAACCTGCGCGAAGCAAACGGTCTTAAAAAGAAGCCATCCACCAGCGAATTACTCGACTGGTTAAAGCTTTTAATGGCTGAAGACATAGACGCCAAAACACTGCACGACAAAGCTAAAAAAGGCGGTTTAATGCCCATGTTTGGCGCATTACTTAAAAATGAGCAAGATATAAGCCTAATCGAAAAGCTCGCGTTTATGAGCCGCTAGGGCCTGTTGACCTTTCAGGATTAAATTTGTTCTAACTAAGGACGATTTAATCGTGGCGCGAGGTTTGTAACCTAGTGGGCTAAGTAAAAGCCGAGCAACAAAGAGTTAATCGTCCCTAGGACGAACCTTCAGGCAGCGCGTGTTTGGTATTTATGCTGTGTTATCGCCTATTTACGGGGAATAAACACACTACATAGGCTCTGCCTTGCCTAAATACCAAACACACTGCTGCAAATTTAACCTCGAAAGATAAACAGGCCCAAACATGTTAGTACAGTTTTTTTTCAAATTACGTAAATACCGCTTACCGGTGAGCCTGCGCGAGTTACTCGATTTAATTAACGCCTTAAAAAAAGGCGTTATATTTGCCGACGTAGACGCCTTTTACCATCTAGCACGCACCATCATGGTAAAAGATGAAACGCATTTTGATAGGTTTGATAAAGCCTTTAGCGACTACTTTAGCGGTATTGCCGATCTTGATTTGCTCGAGAGTTTAAAGCAACAGCACAACTTACCTGAAGACTGGCTACGTAAAGAGTTTGAAAAAAACCTAAGCGATGAAGAAAAAGCCCAACTTAAAGCTATGGGCGGACTCGATGAGCTTATGAAAACCTTAAAAGAGCGTTTAGAAGAGCAACAAAAACGCCACGCTGGCGGTAATAAATGGGTAGGTACTGGCGGCACATCACCTTTTGGGGCATACGGCTATAACCCAGAAGGTGTGCGCATAGGGCAAGACGGCAATCGTAACCGCCAAGCAGTAAAAGTGTGGGATAAACGAGAATACAAAAACCTCGATACCGACAGAGAAATTAGTTCGCGCACAGTTAAACTCGCCCTTAAAAAGTTACGTAAGTTTGCCCGCACAGGCGCAAGCGACACCCTTGATTTAAACGAGACTATTCGCGCTACTGCAAAACAAGGCGGCATGCTTGATGTAAAAATGGCACCCGAACGCCACAATGCAGTAAAAGTATTGATGCTGTTTGATATTGGCGGCTCAATGGATGACTACATCCACACCTGCGAAGAGCTATTTAGCGCCGCCCACAGCGAGTTTAAACATCTAGAGTTTTACTACTTTCATAACTGTTTATACGAGCACGTTTGGCAAGACAACGCGCGCCGCCATTCAAATGTAATAGACACCATGACGCTGATTAATAAATTTACCAGCGACTATAAAGTAATATTTGTTGGCGATGCCACTATGGGACCTTACGAAATAGCTTATGCGGGCGGCTCGGTAGAACACTACAACGAAGAGCCCGGCAGTGCATGGCTTGCACGCATTACCAACCACTTTGATAAAGTCGCCTGGCTCAACCCACAACCCGTTGAACACTGGCCGTACTATCAATCAATTGATTTTATAAAGCAGCTGATGGATAACAGAATGTACCCGCTGAGTTTGGATGGAATAAGTAGAGCGATAAAAGAGCTGAGTTAGAATATTAATTTACGACTGCTCAGTGCCAGCGGCAGACCTTCAAGTCGTTTATCTGAAACCCTGTTGGGTGGCGCCTTCAGCTTAACCAACCTACCTTTTGACGTAGGTCGGATAAGTGGCGCAGCCACGCCATCCGACAAAAATGATGAATTTATTAGAAACAACCCGACTTACCGCGTTAATCGTATGCAAGCAAAACACCTCTCATTTTTGTGGTTATTTAGAAATAGAAGCTTCTTTTATGGTCGTAAATTTAAGTTATCTTTAACTTTTCTAACTCTTTATATATTTTAAAAACTTCTCCTATTATTGAATTACTTTTAGCTCCAAGGAGCTTTGGCATCCTATGAAATAGTGATCCTCTTCGTTTGTAATCCAAGCCAGGATAGTGCGATATAAACTCGTTTTTATTATTAACTACGCAATCACACTTTATTTCTGAGCTTCTCATTTTTGAGACTGTATTGGTATAATAATCAGCTCTCAACTCGTAATTATGAATTGCGTCTTCTAACTCTTCTAAAATACAAAGCAAACGTTTAGTTTTCGTGCCTATTAATATTTCTAAGTATGTACTCATAGAAAAAATATTAGCAGCCTGTGCACTTAGCTGATGGTGTCGGGCAGAAACTTTTTCTTCAAACAGCTTTAATTTATTCTCAAGCTCTTGGATTTCATGGATTACTTCGGGTCTTTTTAAGTCTTCTTCAGCTTTACGATCCAACTTAGCAAATAGTAAATAAGCCTCATCGGCCATCTCAAGAATAAAGTTAGGCAAAGGTTGTACCTGTTTAATAAAAAACTCTCTAAACTCTTTAACACCTTGATTATGCCTAAATAATATAAATTCTCTTACAGCAACAAGAGCAGCTACAACTGTAGCCATTCCACCAGAAAAGCTTCCAAAGTTTGCTAAAATATTACTAGACTCTCCCTTTACTGATAGAATTATAAATGAGCCGTATAAAAGAGTTGCTATTGAAAGCCAAAGAGCGAGCCAAAAGAAATAATTTATATAAAGTCGACCTACTTTTACTTTTAGATGCTTAAGCATTTAACATTTCCTTTATATAGACATCTAGTAACATAACACAATCTCGGCTTCCCCTCATGAAAGCAAAGTGTCAAATCTTGACTTCATACATCATAATTTTTGACTGTTAGCTTCACACTCTGAGCCGCCATACAGATAATATATACGTCGTCTGACTATAAAACCTTACTTTCTCGTTCATTTTGGTTTAAACCGATTTACTCATGAACAAACTGTACGGATCTAGCTCATAATCATCAAACGGCTCGCACTGGTTAAAACCAAATTGGCCATAGAGCTTTTGTGCAGGTAAAAATGCCTCAGCAGTGCCCGTTTCTAAGCTTAGCTTTTTGTAACCACGCAGTGTTGCTTGCTCAATAATATGCGCGAGTAATTTAGCGGCTATGCCTTGGCGTAAATAGTTACTTGATGTGCGCATTGATTTAATTTCGCCTTCGCTCGCATTTAGTGCTTTTAATGCGCCAACACCCGCTAAGTTATTATCAATCCATAAGCTATAAAAAGTTATATCGGGCTGAGTGAGTTTGCTCACATCAAGTGCATGCACGCTCTCAGCGGGTGAGTGTTTTAGCATATCGTTATGATGCGCTTGTAGTAACTTAATAACGTGTGGGTTTGAAAGCTTACCTATTCTAATATCCATTTATACCTCGTTTAATCCTAGAATTTAATGCTTTAGGGCTTTAATTAAAACCCTAAAGTAAGTGGCTCTATTTAGGCTGCTAGTTTCCATACTACAAACGCAACAGCAAAGCCTACTAAATACACTAGCCCTAACCACGTTAAACTACGTAATAACACGCTGTGCTTTATAGCAGGCTCTGAGCGCACAAGGCTAAAGTTAAGCCATGCAAAAACAGGCGTTGTTACAAATGAAAGCGTCATGGCAAAAGTAAGCATGGGGCCAAGGGCTGATTTAAAAAATAAAATAACGGCCATACCGGCAAATGCTTGTAGTATTAACCAAATATTTAGACTGTGTTTTGATTGCCCAAAGCCAAGTAGTTTATGAGATTCGTTAAGCGTACGGGCGTAGCCATCTAGCACGGTGAGTGTAGTGCCAAACATACATAAAAAGGCGATTGCTGATACAAGCGGCCTTGCCCACTCGCCTATTGTGAGTGCGTACATATCTATAAGCTGCTTGGCAAACGCGACACCGCCAAGTTCTATACTACTGGTTTGCCCGTACTGTACTAATACACCTAAGCTAAAAAATACCAAGGCTAAGCCAGCTGTAAGCCAGTAACCTACGTTAAAATCGAACAAGCCTTGGCTTTTAGAAACTGTTTGCTGCGCTTGTTTTTCTTTTAGCCATAAAGAACTTAATGCAGATATTTCGATAGGTGCTGGCATCCAGCCCATTAAAGCCACTATAAAGCTAAGCATGGCAAGTTCATACGGTGAAGGTCCCACATAATCAGCAGGTGCCATTGGGCCGTTACTAAACGCGATAACTAACGCAATAACGGTAGCCAGCGTTAATAACCCCATTATGCCTTTGGCCACACTGTCGAGCGCTTTAAAGTGCCCTAACAATAATATGGCTAAGCACACTCCTAATAATATCCAACATAGCAGTGTTACTTCTATCACTACGGGCAACGCGTAATGCAGTAAGCTTGCAGTAAGTAGTAATACGCCGGCGGTATTAACTACGGCGGCTACAATGTTTAAACCGATAAAACTGTAAAAATAAAACGGGCCTTTGCTTTTATAGCCCTCCACTAGGCTATTTTTAGTGGCGAGTGTGTATTCCATACCAAAGCGAAAAAACGGGTACTTTAAAACATTAACAACGAGGATAAGCCAAAATAATTGCCAGCCAAATATTGCCCCAGCTTGCGTAGAGGCAACTAGGTGAGATCCGCCAATAGCGGCTGTTGCCATGAGTATTCCAGGTCCAAGCGCACCTAGTCGAGACTTCCATACTGCTTTTGTTGTGTGCATTAATTTCTCAAAATATGTGTGTTATACGCTGCTTTTATTAATTTTTTTGATTAATAAACTGCAAGAACGCATAACTTACCTAAATTACAGGCAATAAAAAAGAGCCATACGGCTCTTTTTTACAATACTTTGTGACTAAATTTTATTTAAGATCCATCTCTTGGATGATCTCGTGTGCGATTTCAGGTGTAGTGCTAACAGGCTTTTCGTGTAAGTTTGCTTTTATCTGCCCTTTTCGATGTTTTAGTGCCGCATCGAGTTTTTTAGCTGCGCTTGCAATGGCTGGGTACATAACTTCGTTTTCCCCTTTTACCGATATGCGCGTGCCTTCGTAATTAGTGCTAATTTCAGCTTGGATTTTATGATGCTCTTTAGACAAAATAATATCGAGTGCAATAAGCGATGGAAAGTGGCTCTCGATTTTTGAAAATTTTTCGTTGATGTGCTCTCTAATAGAGTCAGTAACTTCAACATGGTGACCAGAAAGATTAATTTTCATAGGGTATCCTTTTATTTGTTACCTCATAAATAGTATTGGGGGCTATTTAGATTAACACAAGGAAAAAAGAGAGATATTTGAGGTTTATTTGCGGTTTTTGGTGATTTAAATCATACGTTGCGCAAAGTTTATGCAAAGCCCATAGTACATGGGCTTTCAGACGTCTAGCTGTATTGATTAATCTGTGTACGAACAACAGTAGTCAGCAAAATCAGATACTTTTACTTTAAAGCTTACATTTGCATCAACATTAAACGATTCACCTGCGTTAAATGTTTTCCACTCACTTGCCCCTGGTAATAAAATATCCCATTGGCCAGCTAAAAGCTCCATGCACTCTTTTTGGTTTGTATCAAAAACAAACTCACCTGGTTGCATAAAGCCTAACGTTTTCGCTTCGCCATCACCTAAAATAACGGTACGGCTCGACACTTTTCCGTCAAAATATACATTGGCTTTTTTTACTACACTTACGTTATCGAACTTTGGCATTTTTAGCTCCTGCTATTAATTTAAGATTTTTATTTATAAATTTTATCGCACTACCTTGCCTGATAGCTTACTTTCTTGCAAGGAAAGCAGCATTGTTCAAGGTGAAGTTGCTTCATGTAAGGGCATAAAAAAACCCGCAACATGTGCGGGTTTTTCAATTACTTACTTTATTTAATCAAAGCGATTAAAAAAGCTCGTTTGCTTTGCTTACAATGTTTGCCACTGTAAAACCAAAGTGCTCAAACAGCTCACCAGCAGGTGCCGACTCACCAAAGGTAGTCATACCTACTACTGCGCCATTTAGACCTACGTACTTGTACCAGTAGTCAGCAATACCTGCTTCTACTGCTACGCGGCGTGTAACAGATGCCGGTAATACGCTTTCTTTGTACTCTGCGCTTTGATCTTCAAAGGCATCAGTACATGGCATAGATACAACACGTACCTTTTTACCTTGGCTGCGTAGTTCGCTTGCTGAATCTTGTGCTAGTTGCACTTCAGAACCCGTTGCAATTAAAATAATCTCAGGGTTGCCGTCACAGCTAAGGATGTAACCACCCTTTTTAACGTCTGCTAATTGCTGTGCGTCACGCGCTTGTTGCTCAAGACCTTGGCGAGTAAAGATTAACGATGTAGGACCGTCTTTACGCTCAATAGCTTGTTGCCATGCAATTGCCGACTCAACTTGGTCACATGGGCGCCAGTTGTATAAGTTAGGCGTTAAACGCATGCTTGCAATTTGCTCTACTGGTTGGTGAGTTGGACCATCTTCACCTAAACCGATTGAATCGTGCGTGTATACAAAAATGCTTGGTTGCTTCATTAATGCAGCCATACGTACGGCATTTTTTGCATATTCAACAAACATTAAGAACGTAGCACCGTAAGGAATAAAGCCTTTATGAAGGGCAATACCATTCATAATTGCCGACATACCAAACTCACGTACACCGTAGTAAATGTAGTTACCGCTTGCATCGTCGTGTGTTAAACCTTTAGAGCCATCCCAAATTGTTAAGTTTGAGCCTGCTAAATCGGCTGAGCCACCCATAAATTCTGGTAATAACGGACCAAATGCGTTTAATGCATTTTGCGATGCTTTACGAGACGCTGGGTTTGCAGGGTTTGCTTGTAATTGCTCAATGTACGCTTGAGATTTTTCAGCCCAATCGCCAGGCAGTTCGTTATTAATACGACGCTTGTATTCAGCCGCAAGCTCTGGGTATGCTTTTGCGTATGCTGCAAATTTTTCGTCCCAGCTTGATTCAAGCTGCTGACCTTTTTCTTTGCTATCCCATTGTGCGTAAATATCATCAGGAATTTCGAACGCATCGCCAGTCCAACCTAAGAATTCGCGAGACGCTTTAATTTCGTCATCACCTAGTGGTGCACCGTGACAATCGTGGCTACCAGATTTATTAGGTGAGCCGTAACCAATAATTGTTTTACAACAAATTAGTGATGGTTTATCGGTAACACTTTTAGCTTCTGCAATTGCAGCACTTATAGCATCGCTGTCGTGGCCATCAACACCACTAATTACATGCCAACCGTATGCTTTAAAGCGAGCTGGCGTGTCATCTGTAAACCAACCTTCTACTTCACCATCGATTGAAATGCCGTTGTCATCCCAAAATGCAACAAGTTTACCCAGACCTAATGTGCCTGCAAGTGAACCAGCTTCATGAGAAATACCTTCCATAAGGCAGCCATCGCCCATAAATGCATAGGTAAAGTGATCAACAATATCGTGACCTTCACGGTTAAACTGCGCAGCTAGCGCTTTTTCAGCAATTGCCATACCTACGGCATTTGTGATCCCTTGACCTAATGGACCCGTAGTAGTTTCGATTCCTGGTGCATAGCCATATTCAGGGTGACCTGGTGTTTTAGAATGCATTTGACGGAAGTTTTTAATTTCGTCCAGTGGTAAGTCGTAACCACTTAGATGCAATAGAGAATAGATAAGCATTGAACCGTGGCCGTTTGAAAGAATAAATCTGTCACGGTCAGCCCACTCTGGATTTGTTGGGTTGTGTTTTAGATAATCGCGCCATAATACTTCTGCGATATCAGCCATGCCCATAGGGGCTCCAGGGTGACCAGATTTGGCCTTTTGTACTGCGTCCATTGACAAGACGCGAATAGCATTTGCAAGTTCTTTGCGAGATGGCATGAATTCTCCTACCTTTATGTGTATTTGCGCGGGTATTTATGTGTTTGTTTATGCACCCAAGTAACTTGGGTTTGTTTATATCGACCATTCTTACTTATTGTGGGGGCTGTGTGCAATTAAAAACCCTATAAAAGTGAGGCATTATGAATATTTTTTAAGACCAAAAAGTTATTAGTAATTTTATTTAGACGTCTAGGCGTAAAAACACTATGCAAGGTGTTTTGTTTTCGATAAAATACGCCCCTTAATTTTTTAGCGCTAATACCGACGTTTGTGAAGCGCAATATTTGTGAGCAGAAATACAATGGCAAAACATTTATTTACTTCTGAATCAGTTTCTGAAGGTCATCCGGATAAAATCGCCGATCAAATCTCTGATGCGGTACTTGATGCTATCCTAGAGCAAGACTCTCATGCCCGTGTTGCGTGCGAAACTTACGTAAAAACAGGTATGGTTATGGTTGGTGGTGAAATCACTACTAGCGCATGGGTTGATATTGAAGAAATTACACGTAAAACAGTACGTGAAATTGGCTACACGCATTCAGACATGGGTTTCGATGCAGATTCATGTGCAATTTTAAACACTATTGGTAAACAGTCTCCTGACATTAACCAAGGTGTTGACCGTACTAGCCCAGAAGAACAAGGTGCTGGCGACCAAGGTCTTATGTTTGGTTACGCATGTAACGAAACAGAAGTGCTAATGCCTGCGCCAATTACTTACTCACACCGTTTAGTACAGCGCCAAGCGCAAGTACGTAAAAGCGGCGAGCTTAACTGGTTACGTCCAGATGCAAAATCTCAAGTTACTTTTGCATACGAAAATGGTAAGCCAGTAGGTATTGATGCAGTAGTACTATCTACTCAGCACAGCGAAGACATTTCGCAAAAAGATTTAGTAGAAGCGGTGATGGAAACTATCATCAAGCCGGTACTTCCTGCAGAGCTTATTACAAGCGCGACTAAATTTTTCATTAACCCAACGGGTCGCTTTGTAATTGGCGGACCAATGGGCGATTGTGGTCTAACAGGTCGTAAAATCATCGTTGATACATACGGTGGTATGGCTCGTCACGGTGGTGGTGCTTTCTCTGGTAAAGATCCATCAAAAGTTGACCGCTCAGCTGCATACGCTGCACGTTACGTTGCTAAAAACGTAGTTGCGGCTGGCCTTGCTGATAAATGTGAATTACAAGTTTCTTACGCAATCGGTGTTGCAGAGCCTACATCTATCAGCGTTGAAACGTTTGGTACAAGCAAGTTAGAAGAAAGCCGTTTAATCGAGCTTATTCGTGAACACTTTGACCTGCGCCCTTACGGCTTAATTCAAATGCTTGATTTAGAGCGCCCTATCTACCTTCCTACAGCGGCTTACGGCCACTTTGGTCGTGACGAATTCCCTTGGGAACGTACAGATAAAGCTGATGCACTTCGTGCAGCTGCTGGCCTTTAAGCTGAAAGTGTTGAAGAAAATTAAAAACGGCCCTTAATAGGGCCGTTTTTGTGTCTAAAACTTATCAGTTACATTGTTTGTAGTGCGTCTACAAAATAACTATAAAATCGACCTCGAATTCTTTTGTACTTTAGGTATATACTCACTTCATTATAAAAGCTTTAGGGATAGTTAAATGGCCGATAACTTTCGCGTTATATTTGCAGGACTTGCCGATAACGTTGACATAAAAACAGCGTGCGCAAACTTAGCTGCAAAATTAAAAACCTCAGATGAAAAAGTAGCTCTTTTTTTTAAAGGTAAGCCGCTGTTTGCGCCAAGCGATAAAGACAAAGCGTTAAAACAGACTAAGTTATTAGCAAGCCTAGGTATTAAAAGTAAGCTGCAAGCTGTTTCAAATGCGATTCAAAATAGCTCCCCCGCAGCTGCAAATAACAACCAACGTGATGAACGTATTTTTGATGCACTAGATTACATCACTAGCAGCTTAATACGCCTTGAAGAAAAGCTAGATGAGCTAGAGCAACGCCTTCCTGAAGCTCAATTAAATACATCAGACGAAAGTGTAGACGAATGGCAAAATGATGACCTAATGCTAGATGAGGATTTAGCGACTCCTAAAAAACACAGTAACTTACTTTTATATTCATTGATTGCAACTGCCACCATCTTGCTAGTCGTACTGGCTGTTTTTTTGATTTTTCCCGATTTATTCTCTTTTAAAAATGGCTAATTAGTTTAATGAGCAATAAACGCGCACAAATAAGAGCTGAAATTCGTAACACCCGTAAAAACTTGTCAAATAATCAGCAAATAATTGCTG
The DNA here is from genome assembly GCF_014164135.1 of Pseudoalteromonas sp. SG45-1. Classification (NCBI taxonomy): domain Bacteria; kingdom Pseudomonadati; phylum Pseudomonadota; class Gammaproteobacteria; order Alteromonadales; family Pseudoalteromonadaceae; genus Pseudoalteromonas; species Pseudoalteromonas sp. SG45-1. The sequence continues at coordinate 47,687 of NZ_JACJEP010000001.1, read as the reverse complement.
CGCAATCGCTAAAAATGAATTTTATTCAACACTTAAAAAGCGAAAATACAACGAATTCAAAGCATATTGCCATTTATTTAAGTAACGACGGAGAACTAGACACTTCATTGTTAATTAAAGAATTATGGAACTTAAACCACGTTGTTTATCTACCTATAATACACCCATTCAATGGCGCTAATTTACTATTTCAGCGCTATGAGAAAAACTCACCCATGAGAGCAAATCGCTATGGTATCTTGGAGCCTAAGCTGAACTGCTCTCAAATATGCCCATTACCAGTGCTTGATTACCTCCTTTTGCCATTAGTTGCATTTGATAAACAAGGTAATCGCCTAGGAATGGGAGGTGGGTTTTACGACCGGACATTGGCACGTTTACATGAACAAAATTGGCAAAAACCACAACTAATTGGCCTTGCACATGAATGCCAAAAAGTTGAGGCCTTACCAATCGAGTCGTGGGATGTACCACTTAAAACCATTATCACCCCAGATAAAACATACTGTTGGTAACAATTAAATTTGATTACTAACCGCATATTTCTGACATACATGAGCGCAAAGCAATGACACAAGACGAATTAAAAAAAGCAGCTGCTTGGGCAGCACTCGAGTTTGTAAAAGAAAACACCATTGTCGGTGTGGGTACAGGCTCTACTGTTAATCACTTTATTGATGCCCTTGGCTCAGTAAAGGACACTATTGTAGGCGCTGTATCAAGCTCAGAAGCGTCAACTGCACGTTTGGAAGCGTTAGGTATTGAAGTGTTTGAACTTAATAACGTTGATGCTTTAGATGTATACGTTGACGGCGCTGACGAAATAAACGCTCAAAACGAAATGATTAAAGGCGGCGGCGCAGCGCTAACACGTGAAAAAATAGTAGCAGCAGTTGCAAAACAGTTTGTGTGTATTGTTGATGACACAAAGCTGGTAGATACATTGGGTGACTTCCCGCTTCCGGTAGAAGTTATTCCAATGGCGCGCAGCTACGTTGCACGAGAATTATTAAAACTTGGTGGTGACCCTGTTTATCGCCAAGGCGTAGTTACCGATAATGGTAACGTTATATTAGATGTATTTAACTTAAAAATTACCAATGCCAAACAACTTGAAACACAAATAAATTCAATTGTTGGCGTAGTTACCAACGGGCTATTTGCGATGCGAGGTGCTGATAAAGTGATTATCGGTACCAAAAATGGGCCACAAATTAAATAGGATGAGGTTATGAGTAAGGTATCGTTAGCAAAAGACAAAATTAAAATTCTCTTGCTTGAAGGTGTTCACCAAAGCGCTGTTGAAACGCTAAAACGTAACGGTTACAGCAATATCGACTACGTTAAAACATCCTTACCTGAGGACGAGCTTAAAGAGCGCATTAAAGATGTTCACTTTGTAGGACTTCGTTCTCGTACTCATATTAACCAAGCTGTATTAGACTCAGCTGAAAAGCTAGTTGCTATTGGTTGTTTTTGTATTGGTACAAACCAAGTTGATTTAGATGCAGCACGCGAACGTGGTATTGCTGTATTTAACGCTCCATTTTCTAATACTCGTTCAGTTGCTGAACTTGTACTTGGCGAAATTCTACTTTTATTACGTGGTATTCCAGAGCGTAATGCAGCGGCTCATCGTGGTGGCTGGTTAAAAACAGCAAATGGTTCGTTTGAAGCACGTGGTAAAACATTAGGTATTATTGGCTACGGTCACATTGGTACTCAGCTAGGTATTATGGCTGAAAATATCGGTATGAACGTGGAGTTTTACGATATCGAAGATAAGTTATCACTGGGCAATGCAACACAAGTTCATAACCTTACTCAGCTGTTACAACGCTCTGATATTATTAGCTTACATGTACCAGAAACACCGCAAACTAAAAACCTTATTGGTACAGCAGAACTTGCTGTTATGAAGCAGGGGTCTATTTTGATCAATGCATCACGCGGAACTGTTGTTGATATTGATGCTCTTGCAGAAGCGCTTACAGAGAAAAAACTAAGTGGTGCAGCAATCGATGTGTTCCCTACTGAGCCAAAATCTAACGATGAAGAATTTGTATCGCCACTGCGCCAATTCGACAATGTTATTTTAACGCCGCACATTGGTGGTTCTACACAAGAAGCGCAAGAAAACATTGGTATTGAAGTAGCGGGTAAATTGGCTAAATATTCAGATAATGGCTCAACTATTACTGCGGTTAACTTCCCTGAAGTATCGCTACCTGAGCTTGCTAATCGTAGCCGTTTATTACACGTACACCACAACCGCCCAGGTGTACTAACGCAAATTAACCAAGCGTTTGCACAGCACGGTATTAATATTGCTGCGCAATACCTACAAACAGACGCATCTATTGGTTATGTAGTTATTGATGTTGATACAGATCAATCTGAAGTAGCACTTAAAGAACTGAGCGCTGTTGAGGGTACAATTAGAGCACGTATTTTACATTAACCATTCTTTGATATTAAAAAAGGGTCCTTATGGACCCTTTTTTGTATTTAGATTACATATACTTTCTCAAGTATTTTTTGAATACCGGATCTGTTGCAGCCAACTCTTTTTGCTCAGCTAATATCTCTTTTAAAATAGCGCCTGAGGTAAGCGGGTTAGCAAGAACCACTCTAAATACAACCGTTGGTTGATTGTCGTATTTAGAAGGCGTTAAGCGTGTACGTGATACAAATGAGCGACCAGACTCGCGTTGACGCTTTTGCATACTGGCAGTAAAACGGTTCAGTGAAGCAAAAATATCTAACCGAGTTGCAGCATCTGCATCGGCTATTGCTTGTTTAATTTGCTTAGGTACATAACGATACGTTAATAAGCACAACTCAGGCTCCGAAATAAGCTCAAAGTCTTCATCAGCCTTAATTAAATCAGCAAAGTAATGTGCTTTTTTGATGCTTCGATCAATCAGCATTTCGTAACCTTTACGACCAATAACACGTAAGCAAGCATGTACTAACATTGCCATACCAGGTCGGCTGCCTTCAAGCGTGTGGCTACCTAAGTCTTTTGAACCTTTACGTAATATATACTCAGCGTGATGCTCTATTGCATCAGTTGCAGCGGGGTCTTTAAATAAAACCAAACCCGCTCCCATTGGTACATACATTTGTTTATGTGCATCGATGGTAATTGAATCTGCTCGCTCAATCCCTTTTAGTAAAGGACGGTGCGTACTCGATAAAAGGGTCGCTCCCCCCCATGCTGCATCTACATGAAAATGGCAGTTAATGTCTTGTGCTAAGTCGGCCATTTCATCAAGTGGGTCAATATTACCGGTTTCGGTTGTCCCCGCGACCCCAATAATCGCCATTACTTTAATACCTTGCGCTTCAAGCTCACGTGCTTTTTCGCGCATAGCTGTTACATCGACTTTATTATTTTCACAGGTTTTAATACCAATTAAGTTATCGCGACCAATGCCGAGTAAATCAACCGATTTACCTAACGAGTAATGCCCGCGTTCTGATATTAATACCGCTAAACCTTTATAACCGTAATGCAGCATACCAGCAATTAAGCCTTGTGCACCTATACCTCTAAAATCGCCATCAGGTTTTAATAAGCGGTTTCGCGCAATCCAAAGCGCAGTAATATTAGCAACCGTACCACCAGAGCAAAATGCACCTAATGAGGTTTTAGCACTGTGCATCCATTTAGAATAAAATGAGTCTTCTTGCCCATAAGCTAAATGATGCATCATCCCAAGCACTTGACGCTCAAGAGGCGTAAACGCTTTAGATGTTTCTATTTTTACTAGATTTTGATTTAGCCCTACCATCAATTTTGACAGCGGTAATAAAAAGTGCGGCAAGGCAGAGGTCATGTGACCAATAAAACTAGGCGCAGCTGTATGCACAGAATGTGCAACAAGTTGCTCCATTATGTCTTGGGCATAAGCAGAGACAAACGTTGGATCTTCTGGGATCACTGCCGATTGAAAATCTTTTTCTATTTCATGTAATGGTTTTTCAATTGCCGCTATATTTTCGTTTAGAAAACCTGCTAAATTACTCGAAATTTCAAGCTCGATTTTGCTTAAAGTTGAGTCTGGCGCTTCAGGTACAGTAAATATACGCTTAAGGCTTTCTTTAGAGGCGACGGCACAACGCTTTTGATCCATCTTAATACCTAGTGTGTGTGTAGCTAAAACACGCGCTTACCGATCAAAAACGCCTACTTATTAGGACATTTGGAGCAATCGTGTTTCTTTAAAAATTGCGCTAACTTTACTGCAATATAACTAAAATGTCTCGTTTAAACCTATAAAAGCAATCAAAGCGATGACAAAAAAATGATAATTTAGGGTCTATTTATCTTTCAAGGTTAAATTTTCAGCAGCCTGTTTGGTATTTAGGCAAGGCAGCGCCTATGTAGTGTGGTTATTCCCCATAAATAGGCGATAACGTAGCATTAATGCCAAACAGGCGCTGCCCAAAGGGTTCTGCCTAGGGTCTATTTACTCTTTGTTGCTCGGTTTTTACTTAGACCACTAGGTTACAAATCTCGCGCCGCGATTAAATCCCCCCTAGTTTGAACAAATTATAATCCGCAAAGATAAACAGACCCTAATTAAAACTCTACCAAACCTAATTATTTATTGGGCATTTACTTATTTTGGGTATAATAAATTTGATAACAAAAAAGGGACACATATGCCAGAAGGAAGAGTCAAAGTTAGTTGGATAGTGGCAGGCTTTAGCTTGTTTTTAATAAGCTTGCTAACCTACGTTTACTACACTTACCAAACCACGCGTGCTGAAATAATGCAGTCGGTTGATAATCGCTTACTTAATGCCGCCACCAGCGTTAAACATATTTTAGGTGACGATTATTTAAGTGCGGTTAATCAAGGCGATAATATAAGTTTTTCTTACTATCAAGATAAAAGTAAACAACTCTCTGAGTTTGCTCAAGCACTTGATATTGCTTATGTCTATTCAATGATTTTAAAAGACGGTAAGGTGCTTTTTAGCTCATCAAGCTACACGCAAGGCGATCAGAATAATGGCAAGGTAACTCAATTTTTAGATCTCTACCCTGAAGCTACCGATGCAAATATAAGTGCTTTTTATTCAACAGAGCCAGTATTTGAAATATCGAGCGATCAGTGGGGCCACTTTAAAACAATTTTTATTCCTTACGTTGACCCAATCAACGGCAATACCTATTTAACGGGTGCCGATATAACTATTTATGATTTAAACGAGAAACTTAAAGAAAGCGTATCAAAAGCAGCTGCAATGGCTAGCTTCTTCTTTTTTATCGCGATACTCGTTGCCGCCATATATATTTATTTACTAAAACGGTCTTTAGCAACTGACTCAAGTACTGGTTTTTCAAATCATATTGCACTTGAGTACTTTATTAAAAAAAGTAATGCTCATCACATGCAATTAGCCGTTATTTGGGTTAATGAAATAGAAGATATAAACAGTTTTTATGGCACTGAAGTGGGTGACAAGGTAATGAAAAACTTACTTATTCACTTTAAACTTAGAAGCTCTACGCATTGCCATATATACAGACTAGCAACAAATAAAATAGTATTACTCGCGCCTAAGGAAATGAGTAATGACGAATTTACCGACCTCGTAAAAACATATAACTTTAATACACCGGTATTAACTGACCCTTTTATCTACATAACCCTATGTGCAGGTATTGCCAGTGGTAATAAATCGCTACTACTTGAAAACGCTCATATAGCAGCGCTGCAAGCTAAACAAGGCAGGCATAGTGTAGTTAACTACTCAAAAGCGCTACACGATGTAAAAACGCAATATCAATACAATGTAGAAATGGCTAAAGAAGTGCGAGAAGCGTTTGATAACAATCGTATAGTGCCTTACTTTCAACCCATTATTGACACAAATACCAATAAGGTCGTTCAATACGAATGTTTAGCTCGAATGGTAACAGCGCAAGGGGAAGTATTAAAACCTGATGCATTTTTAAATGTTGTTACCCGCTCAAGAATGGACGGAATACTTACCCGTACTATATTTTCACAATGTGTTAGTCGCTTTAGAAAAACCGATATTTGCTGGAGTTTAAATATAACAGCACAAGATATGCTCGACCCTAATTTAAGTGAGTTTATTGCGGACGAACTTAAGCGCTACCCGCATCCTGGTAATATCACATTAGAGCTTTTAGAAACCCAAGCTATTGCCAACTTCTCTGAAGTAAAAGCATTTATTGGCATGGTTAAAACGAAAGGCGTTAAGGTTATTATTGATGACTTTGGTAGTGGTTATTCAAATATATCAAACGTACTTAAGCTTGAAGTAGATGGTATTAAATTAGATGGCGCACTAATAAAGCAAATAGTGAATGACAAAGATATCTACTTGTTTATTGAGCATATAGCCAGCTTTGCTAATCAACTTGGTTTACAATTAATGGCAGAGTCGGTAGAAAATACAACCATAGTAACCGCACTTAAAAAGGCGAATGTGACACTAATGCAAGGCAATTATTTTGCCCACCCAGTGCCACATGTTAATACGGTTACAGAAGAATTAGCACTTTGACTTACTTTAACCAGGGCGTGTTGATCTTTGTGGATTGAAATTTGTTCAATCTAGGGGCGATTAAATCGCGGCGCGAGGTTTGTAACCTAGTGGGCTAAGTAAAAACTGAGCAACAAAGAGTTAATCGTCCCTAGAAAGAACCCAAAGGGCAGCACATGTTTGGTCTTTATGCTGCGTTATCGCCTATTTATGGGGAATAACCACACTACATAGGCTCCGCCTTGCCTAAAAACCAAACATGCTTCTGCAAAATCAATCACGAAAGGTCAACACGCCCTAGGTAAGTTTATAACGAGTCGGTGGCTTTGCTGGCCACTGGCCCAGTATTTACGCTCAAAAGGCGTAATTGCATCGTCTGACTCATAAAGTGTTACATCGCAAGGGTTGCCTGTTAATTCAAGCGCCCGAGCAAACTCCTTAACGTAAATATCCCAATTGCTGCGCACTTCTAATTTTCCACCTAACTTAACGATAAATGGAAAAATAGCTGCGCCATGCCAGCGCCTACGAATATGCTTAGATTTAGGCCACGGGTTTGGATACAACAAATAATGGTGCGTAGGTTGCCAATTGGCGGCTACCGCTAAACGCCAAAAGTCATTTAAATCTGCTTGCACTAAGATGTACTGACCACTGTCGGTTTGCTTATATTCAACATCATGCTTATCTAATCGGTGCGAAGATTTATCAATTCCAACTATAAGTGCATCAGGGTGGCGCTTAGCTAAGTTAGCTGAGCTTTCACCCACGCCACAACACGAGTCCAAAATAAGCGGGCCACTAAAGGCTTGTACTTTAGCATTAACCTCGTCAAATGCAGTTTGCGTATGCGCTGCTATTGGCTTTTTAAATTCAGCATCTAAGTGCTTATTTACTATTTCATCAAGCTTTTCGTGAATACCCGCTTGATTAGATACAATACTACGTGAATTTGCATCACTCATTAGTGTCTTAGCCCCACACCTTTTTTAATTAAAGTTAGCGCTAAAGTAAATAACACCGTAATAAACACCAAAATAACACCTAGCGCTACACTTAAATCAACATCCGACACACCTAAAAAGCCATAGCGAAATGCATTTACCATGTAAATAATAGGATTTATTTGCGATACGTTTTGCCAAAATTCTGGCAATAACGTTATTGAATAAAATACACCGCCTAAGTAAGTTAATGGCGTTAGTATAAAGGTGGGAATAATGCTTATATCGTCAAAGCTATTTGCGTAAATTGCATTAATTAAACCACCTAAAGCAAACACAGCTGAGGTTAAAATAACGGTCGCCATAATTACAAAAATATTATGAATTTGAATATCAACAAATAACAACGATACACAAGTAACTATAAAGCCCACCATAATACCGCGCGTCATACCGCCGCCCATATAACCCAGTACAATGATGTAATTAGGCACAGGTGCAACTAAAAGCTCTTCAATGCTTTTTTGAAATTTTGTTGAGTAAAAACTAGAGGCTACGTTGGAATAGGAATTAGTAATAACCGACATCATTATAAGGCCAGGTACAATAAACTCCATATAACTAAAGCCGCCCATATCACCAATACGTGAACCAATTAAGTTACCAAAAATAACAAAATATAAGCTCATCGTAATTGCTGGCGGCACTAAGGTTTGTACCCAGATACGTAAAAAACGAATACACTCTTTAATCCATAAACTCTTTAAGGCTACGCCATATTTAAACATTTATTCGCCCCGCCCTTGCTCTAGTAATCCTACAAATAACTCTTCTAGTCTGTTTGCTTTATTTCGCATACTCAATACTGTATTTCCTTGGGTTGTTAATGCGCTAAATACCGCATTTAAGCCCTGTGATTTAGCGACTTCTACTTCAACAGTATGATCGTCCGTCATCGTAAACTTATAACCTTCAAGCGTGACAGGGTTTGCTGGCATTTTTAAATCTAAAATAAAGGTTTCTTTATCAAGTTTTGCAAGCAGTGCTTTAATGGTGGTGTTTTCAACAATTCGACCAGAATCAATAATCGCTATGTTTTTACACAGTAACTCAGCTTCTTCAAGGTAGTGTGTGGTTAAAATAATAGTAACGCCTTGCTCATTTATTTGGCGTAAAAAATCCCACATTGAACGACGAAGTTCAATGTCTACACCCGCTGTTGGCTCATCAAGTATAAGTAATTTTGGCTCGTGCATAAGGGCGCGTGCAATCATTAATCGACGTTTCATTCCGCCTGAAAGCGTACGTGCTTGCTTGTCTTTTTTCTCTAACAAACCCAGCTGCGCTAAATATTTATCAGCACGTTTATGGGCTTCACCACGTGGCACACCATAATAACCGGCTTGGTTAACCAGTATTTGGCTAAGCGTTTCAAACTGGCTAAAGTTAAACTCTTGCGGCACTAGGCCTAAATGCGCTTTTGCAGCTTCTAAATCAGTATCAATATCACAGCCAAAAACTTCTACTTTGCCTTTTGTTTTATTAACAAGTGACGAAATAACACCAATAGTGGTTGATTTACCGGCTCCATTTGGACCAAGCAAAGCGAAAAAATCGCCCTCTTCAACTTGTAAATCAACGCCTTTAATTGCCTCAACACCATTTTTATAAACCTTGGTAAGGCCTTCTATATTTAAAGCAATATTTTGCTTATTCATTACTTACCCTCACCATAACCCCAACGTTTTGTTAGGTTATGCTCAATATTTAAATGATCTAAAATTCTCGCCACCATAAAATCAACTAAGTCTTCGATACTTTGTGGCTTATGATAAAAACCAGGGGCGGCTGGCATAATTGTTACCCCTAAACGAGATAACTTAAGCATGTTTTCTAAATGAATTTCGTTAAATGGTGTTTCGCGAGGCACTAAAATGAGCTGTCCGCGTTCTTTAATTACCACATCAGCGGCGCGTTCTAATAAATTATCAGACGCCCCCACTGCAATTGCAGAAACCGATCCGGCACTACATGGGCATACTACCATTTTTTTAGGAGCAGCAGAGCCCGAAGCCACAGGACTAAACCAGTTATCTTTACCGTATACTTTTAGTTGTTCAGGTTTGGCATTAAACAGCGTACTTAACTGCTCTGTGGCTTTATCTTCATTACCAGAGAGCTTAATATTTGATTCTGTATCAAGCACCACGCGTGCTGCACTTGAAATGAGAACGTAGACCTGAAATTGCTGCTCTAGTAATACTTCAAGTAACCTAAGCCCATAAGGCGCACCCGATGCACCACTAAATGCGAGCGTAATTCTATCTTTAAATTGCACACTATTCTCCGCTGTATTTATCAGCTAAGCCATCAACAAGGTGTTGATGAAGGCCATTAAAACCACCATTGCTCATAATTAAAATATGTTGATTAGGCTCAATATTTTCAAGCACTGTATCAATAATTGTTTGTGTGCTGTTAAAGCACTGCATGCCTGCTTTATCTGCTTGCTCTTTTAGCGACCAATTTAGATTCTCTGGTTCAAAAAGGAGTACGTTGTCAGCATCACGCAGTGAATCTAATAATGTATATTGGTGCACGCCCATTTTCATGGTGTTTGAGCGCGGCTCTAAAATAGCGATAATTTTTTCATCGCCTACTTTTGCGCGCAATCCTGCAAGCGTAGTTTTAATTGCTGTTGGGTGATGCGCAAAGTCGTCATACACTTTAATATTATTTATATCCGCCTTTAGCTCCATACGCCTTTTAGGGCTAATAAACTCTCCTAAAGCATCAATACTATGATCAATGGCTATACCCACATGGCGCGCTGCTGCGATAGTCATAATCGCATTTTTAACGTTATGCTCGCCTATTGCTTGCCAACAGACAGTGCCCTGCTTTTCGCCATTAAGTAATACATTAAACTCACTTCCATCGGCTTTTATTAATTCATAGCTCCAATCATCGCCTAGCGTTTCGCTTTCGCTCCAAAGCCCTTGTGCTATTACGTCATTAAGCGCTACGTCTTGCTTTGGCCAAATTACCTTGCCGCTTTGAGGTAATGTACGCATTAAGTGATGAAATTGTTTTTTTATTGCGTTTAAATCTTCAAAAATATCAGCGTGATCGAATTCAAGATTATTTAAGATAAGTGTACGCGGGAGGTAATGCACAAACTTACTGCGCTTATCAAAAAAAGCAGTATCGTATTCATCGGCTTCAATAACAAAAAATGGCGTTTCACCCACTTTTGCCGATACACCAAAATTTTGCACTATGCCGCCAATTAAAAACCCTGGTTTTAAACCTGCGTACTCTAACACCCACGCGAGCATACTTGCTGTGGTTGTTTTACCATGCGTACCAGCAACCGCAAGTACCCAAGAATCTTGCAGTAAGTTATGCTTAAGCCATTCAGGGCCTGAAGTATAAGGCAGACCTTTATCAAGCACATATTCAACACATGGGTTACCCCGGCTCATTGCATTACCAATAACGACCATATCTGGCTTTGGCTCTAATTGAGATACGTCGTAGCCTTGAGTTAGTTCAATGCCAAGCTCTTCAAGTTGCGTACTCATTGGTGGGTAAACGTTCTGATCAGAACCCGTTACTTTATGACCCAACGATTTAGCAATGGCTGCAATACCGCCCATAAACGTGCCACAAATACCCAAAATATGTATATGCATATACTTTCCTTAAATCGTATGCTCACTTTACAGCTATGCAAAGTTTAATGGCGCTATAATGCCAAAATTCGTGCTTAGTTACCATTGCGAGTAAGCATTTCACTCGTGCCAAAATGACCACTTGATAATAAAAAAGCCTTCTTAATTAGAAGGCTTTTTTATTAGTCATTATTTGCTACATCATTAAAAATACTATTAAACCTACACCGAGCAATAAACGATATATCACAAATGGCAACATGCCCATTCGCTCTATTACTTTTAAAAACATAAATATACATGCATAAGCCGATAAGAACGATAGCACTACACCTAGTAATAATGTATTCCAATCAACCACATGGTCACCCAAAGCAAGCTCTGCAGTATAATAAAGCCCCATCATAGAAATAATTGGAATTGCCAGTAAGAACGAAAAACGCGCTGCGCTTTGCTTATTCATTCCAAGCATTAAACCAGCAGTCATCGTGATACCTGAGCGAGAAGTTCCCGGGATCATTGCAACAGCTTGTGCAAAACCAATAATAAGTGCTGTTTTCCAATTAAGCTGATAAATAGTTTTAATTTGCTTACCTTTTGCATCCGCGTACCAAAGCAATAAACCAAACACAATTGTGGTAGTAGCAATTACCCAAGCGCTTCGTAGGTACAACTCTATAAAGTCTTTTAAAAGTAAGCCTAAAATAGCGGCAGGCACAGTGCCTAAAATTATCCACCAACCTAGCTTACTATCATCAGTAGTACCCTGTGCTCCAAAGGATTTAAACCACGCACTGAGTATGTCGACGACCTCTTTGCGAAAATAAATAACAACGGCAATTAAAGTACCAACATGTACTGCCACGTCAAACGCAAGCCCTTGATCTTCCCAGCCTAAAATTTGCGATGGGAGAATTAAGTGCGCAGAACTAGATATTGGTAAAAACTCAGTAAATCCCTGTATGAGGGCTAAAATAATTATTTCGATGATACTCATGGGTTAGAAAACTCCACCTTCCATAGCTTTTGTTGAGGGTTATTATATTCATTCCATAACTGCGCAATCGTTTGTTTAGCAACAGGATGATAGAAATCTGGGGCAACCTCGCTAAGAGGTTGTAATACAAATGCGTTTTTAGTTATTTCATCTCGTGGTAATTGCGCTGGGGAGTCGCAAATTACATCATCATAAAACAGTAAATCTAAATCGAGCGTTCGTGGACTAAACTTTTTATCGTTCGCTGTGCGTCCATTATCACGCTCTATTTGTTTTAATAAAGCGCATACATCAACAAGCGACATATCAGTTGTAGCGCCAACGACTGAATTATAAAAATTATTGCCAGCAAACCCTACTGCTTCACTTTCAAAAACAGACGAGTGTACAATATGTTCAAAGTGCTGCTTAAGTGCAATTAATGCACATTGTATATAATGCGCTTTATTTATATTTGACCCTAGGCTGATATAAATTTGAGCCATTTAGTCAGTTGCCTTAACACGTGTAATTTCAACACCTACAGTTTGCGCTTGTGCTACTGCTGCTGGTTTACTTACTCTTATAGTAACTTGTGGAGTATTAAACTCGCTTAAAATAATATGCGCTAATTGTTCAACTAAAGTTTCTAGCAACTCTACAGGTTTTAAAGTGCAGTGCTCAATAACTCGCTCACTTACTTTTGAGTAATCCAGTGCTAAATTAATATCGTCATTTTCAGCTGCAGGCTTAATATCGCTTAGCATTTCAATATCAAAATAAAGGCTCTGTTTACTTTCTTTTTCAAAGTCGTACACTCCAATAATAGTGTCGACGTGCAATTGAGATATAAAAACCTTATCCATTGATACTCCAAATAACAACAAACTACTAAGCAACTATACTAAGCATCAATAAAATTAATACTGTATATGGTTTAGCCAGTGTTTAAATATGTAAAAATAACTTCTACAATAGCAAAATAACTAAACTAGCTATTAAATAGCCTGTTAATAATTTTTACGATAAATTTTGCTGTCAATAATAGCCTAAAAGCACTATCAATTGGTATAGCAATTAAAAAATAAGGAAGCGCGTGTTAGCCTCTATAATGTTTGTTTTAGCTTATTTACTTGGGTCGATTTCGTCGGCTATTTTAGTGTCGCGGTTGTTCAAACTTCCAGACCCTCGTAATAGTGGTTCTAACAACCCAGGAGCTACAAATGTTTATAGATTAGGCGGAGCATTTCCGGCTTGCTTGGTTCTGGTGTTTGATATTTTAAAAGGCACTATTCCGGTATGGGGGGCTTATTTTTTAGAAGTTGAACCTTTAGAGCTTGGTTTAGTCGCAGTAGCTGCTTGTTTAGGCCATATGTACCCACTGTTTTTTAGCTTCAAAGGCGGTAAAGCCGTAGCAACGGCATTTGGCTCATTATTACCTATTGGCTTATCATTGGCTGGTTTACTTGTGTGTACTTGGTTAGTTATAGTGGCAATAACACGCTATTCATCACTGGCAGCGCTTGTAGCTGTATCTTTAGCGCCCTTGTATACATGGCTAATAAAGCCACTTTATACTCTTCCCGTTACTTTTATCACGCTGTTAATTATATTTCGTCACCGTACTAATATTATTCGATTATTTAGTGGGGAAGAACCAAAAGTGGGTGCTAAAAAAGCACCCACCGATGAAAACAAAAATATCTAAAATATGATTCATTAAATCGGCTCAAGGCTATCTATAGGCCAACGAGGTTTTGTTTTCATATCAAGCGTGGCAAATTGCCCTGCTTTTAAGCGTTGCATTCCAGCATAAGCAATCATTGCACCATTGTCGGTACAAAATTCAGTACGCGGATAAAACACTTCGCCTTTCATACCTTTCATTACGCGTTCGAGCTGCAGTCGAAGCTGTGTATTCGCACTCACACCACCGGCGATGACCAAACGCTTAATACCTGTTTGTTTAAGCGCACGCTTGCACTTAATAACGAGGGTATCAATAACCGCAGTTTGAAATGCATGCGCTATATCAGCTTTGGTTTGATCATCGTCGTCATTTTCACGAATCGTGATTGATGCCGCTGTTTTTAAACCACTAAAACTAAAATCAAGACCTGGCTTGTCGGTCATAGGGCGAGGAAATACAAAGCGCTTTGCTACGCCTTGTTCGGCCATTTTAGCTAAGCGTGGGCCACCGGGGTAATCAAGACCAAGTAACTTAGCCGTTTTATCAAAGGCCTCGCCTGCGGCATCATCAACTGACTCACCTAGTACTTCGTATTGTCCAATACCCGCTACTTTAACCATCATGGTATGACCGCCCGATACAAGCAATGCAATAAACGGAAACTCAGGGGTATTTTCCTCAAGCATCGGAGCAAGTAAATGCCCTTCCATGTGATGTACTGCTACCGCAGGTATATCCCAACCGTATGCTAATGAACGACCAATAGACGTACCTACCAATAATGCACCAACTAGACCTGGGCCTGCAGTATAAGCAATACCGTCTAAATCTTCAGGGCCACAACCTGCTTGTGCAAATGCTGCATCTATAAGTGGTAATGTTTTACGAACATGATCGCGCGATGCAAGTTCCGGCACTACACCGCCGTAATCAGCGTGTACTTTTACTTGGCTGTATAATTGATGAGCTAACAAGCCTTTTTCGTCATCATATATTGCAATACCCGTTTCATCACATGACGATTCAATGCCTAAAATTCGCACTGTACTTCTCCTGCCTTTTAAATTCTACTTTGCTTCTTTTATAACGTAAGACCAATATTTGTTTGGCCATCTTCAAGGGCAAACTTTTTTAGTGCTTTTACGCTATCAGAGGTAATACGCCCCATATTTTCTACAAAATCAATTAGCTCACCTAATACTTCAATTTCGTACTGCATTAATGGGTGCTCTCTCACTGCTGTGTTATCAGCAATCTCACCTTCAACCGTCATTTGATATTCAATAAAGCGAGCCACTGTTGCTTGAGATATTTTGCTCACACTAATGAACTCTTGCTCATCTTGCGCCACTAAACCGTGCATTAAGCTAAGTAAAGACGTTGCAGCATCAATAGCAGGATAAGTACCAAACATATCAAAATCAGCAAGTTCAGGAACATTTGGCTCTATTTTTTCAACTTGTTTTTCGAGATCTATTTTACTTTTAGGCAGTAAGATTTTTTCCCAACAAACATTAAGCGAATTACGTAATAAGGTTTCATCACCAAACCCCGTTGCTTCGCTAAATAAACCGTAATTTGGCAGCATTCGCTCTATTAAAGCACTTGCTAAGACGGCCTTTTGTAAATAGTTAAGCTCTCTAATACGCTGAAAATTATTTGCTTTAGTCATTCTTTAACGTCTCACACGACCAACAAAAATCAAATGTTGATCCATTATGCTCATTACAATTAGGGCATACCCAATCTGGAGCGGATTGTTTTACTTGTTGATAGTTTACCAATATTTGCCGCGCATGGCGCTCTTTTATCGCATAAACCTGCACTCTAACTTGCGCCTGATCATATGGAATTTCTCCAAGCGCCCCTTGGAGCATCTCGCCTTTAATTTTACACTCTATTCCAGCAGTTTGTATTAAGCCTTTTACGATATTCGCTTCCAAGGTATTTTCAGCTTTATAAATTGTAACCCATTGAAAAGAGCTATCTGTTGAATTGTTATTATTAATATTTTGCAATATTCACCTCATTTATTTTGTGTTAACAATATCCTGCGCTAAATTATTAGCATGCTGTACTTTTAAGGAATAAACATGACACTAACAACCCCAGGCTTACTTTTTCCGGCCATATCGCTGCTATTACTCGCCTATACAAACCGATTTTTAGTTTTAGCGCAATTAATTAGGGAGCTAAATGCGCGTGAAGGTGAATCTATTCGGCCTGTTGTAGTGGCTCAAATCACTAACTTACGTAAACGTATTAAGCTAATTAGAACGATGCAAGTGTACGGGGTAGCCTCTTTTCTACTGTGTACACTATCAATGTTTGCATTATTTATTGAGTTTAATGCCACAGGAATTATTTTATTTGGCATTAGCTTAGCTTGCTTAAGTTTATCGTTATTAACGTCTTTATTTGAAATACATATTTCCTGTGATGCAATCGAGATAGAACTGCAAAGCATTGAAAATAAACCACTAAGTAGCCGAATAAATAGAAATTTTGTAAAATAGTTTATTATAAATAAAACACTCTATTATTTGTCACAATCATGTTGTATGAACGCCCCTTTTTGGGGCGTACTTTTTTATTAATTAGAACAATTTAATCCAAATATACTAACTAACTTACTGACTACAAATAAGTTTACTTAGCTAGCCCATTGCAAAAACATAGATAAAATACAATAAAAAACTAGTTATGAATTTTAAAAAGTAATACTATTTGGTCGCTTTTCTCTTTAATTAATACTAAAAGGGGGGTATCCTGCTGGAAACACGTATGAACTTGCAACCGTATTTCAATATAGAATTTTACTAAACTTTAGAATAAAAATTAATATATTTGATGTCCGTGGTATCTGCGACTTACTTATAAAAAGGGACTATAAAGTGAGATTTGAACAATTAGAGCAATTTGTAGCACTTGGTATATTACGTCATTTTAGACAAGCTGCTGAACAAACCCAAATTAGTACTTCAGCGCTAACGCGCAGCATTCAAACACTTGAAGATGAAATGGGATATGAGTTAGTAAAACGCTCAACACGCTCTGTTAAATTAACGCCAGAAGGCGAGCTTTTTCTAGAATATGCTAAAACGACCCTATCGGAACTTGAGCTAACGAAAAAGCGGATTTTTCAATCAGTAAACGGTAATGCCAATGAAAAGCTCGTTATTGGGTATACCAATAAGGCAAGCAGCATAGTCCCTATTTCTTGTGGACAGTTTTTAGCTCAATACCCTCATATAAAAATTGAGATGCAGCTACAAGATCAGCAAGAGCTAACGCGCAAACTCCAACAAGGTGAAATAGACATTAGCGTATACTCTCAAGCTATTAATAGTATTGGCAGTGACATTCACTTACCTGATCAGCTTGTGTTATTTGTTTCAAAAAACCACCCTCTTGCCCATAAAAACGATATAAGTAAACAAAACCTTGATAGCTACCCGATGTTTGGCTGTTTCTCTGAGTCTAAACAAGTACAAACTATGCTTAATGAAGCAATTGATTCTTTAAATAAATCATCAAGTATTAAAGTGGGCAGTATTGAGCAAGTAATGGCAGGTGTAGTTAAATCAGATCATTTTGCTATTGCAAGCATTGAACATGCTAATGCAATCGCAGAGAATTCTGAATTAGTACAACTTAAAACAAATAAAGGTTTAAACCACGAACAACTCGTTGTACAAACAAGCCAACAGACGTCGATTACTGAACATGTAGAGCATTTACTATCGCTTATAAAAAAAGCGGGTGCTGCATTTAGCTAATCTGATGTTTCAAAAAGTGCGGCACAATAAACAGTAGCTTTTAACAGCTTTTCGGCTACACTGTCGCACCTTTTTTAAACAGCTGATGTGAATGAACACACTTTTTGGTCCTGATGTCTATTTAGATGATATAGAACGCCAAGGATATACCGTAATTCATAACGCGCTTATTGCCGATTTAGTTAACGATTTAGTTGCAGACTGCCACCGTATAAACCCTCACTTTAGCCTTGCTGGTATTGGTCGATTAAATGACTTACAAATAGATAAAGCCGTACGTACTGATAAAACCTATTGGTTTGACGGCAGCTCTCAAGCACAGCTTACCTATCAAGCAATAATGCAAAGTATAAAGACCACGTTAAATCGCAGTTTTTTTATGGGGTTATTTGATTACGAATGCCATTATGCAAAATATACACAGGGTGATTTTTACAAAAAGCACTTAGATGCATTTAAAGGTCGCTCTAATCGAGTATTTACAACGGTACTTTATTTAAATACGCCTAAGCAAGGTGGCGAACTTGTTATTTATAAACTTAAAAGTAAAGAGATAGAAATAACAATTAAACCAACTGCTGGCACATTAGTAATGTTTGAAAGCGAACGCTTTGCCCACGAAGTACTTCCCGCCGTTGACGATCGCTATTCTATTGCAGGCTGGTTTAGGAAAAACGCCTCTATTAGCGGCATTATTGATCCCCCCCGATAACTCCTAATAGAGCATTTTAACAGCCTTTATTGAGGCTTTTAAAATGCTATTGGGTATGAAAGTAATAACCCTATAAAGATAGCCAAACCCACGTAATGATTATTTAAAAACGCTTTAAAACAGGCATCTCTTTCACGTTTATGAATAAGCGTTTGTTGGTATGCCAATAGGCCCACAGCAATACTTAAACCAACGCCAAATGCGACACTTAAATGATTGCTTATACCAATAAAAGCAACCAACGCTATAAATACAGCATTAAGTAAAAAGATAATATGGCGGTCGTATTTACCAAATAAAATAGCGGTTGATTTTACTCCTATTTTTAAATCGTCGTCCCTATCAACCATCGCATACATGGTGTCGTAAGCCACTGTCCAGCAAATATTGGCTATAAATAATAACCATGCCTGCTGTGGTAGTGCATTAATTGAAGCCATATACGCCATAGGAATAGCCCAACCAAATGCAGCCCCTAAAACAACTTGAGGTAACTGTGTATAGCGCTTCATAAAGGGGTAACAAAAGGCTAAAGCCAAAGCACCAAAAGAAAGCAAAATAGTATTGACGCTAAGCATTAATACTAAAATGAACGCAATAACTATGAGTAGTAAAAATAGACTAAGTGCTTCACCACTACTCACCTGTCCTGAAGCTAGCGGCCGTTGAGCTGTGCGTTTTACCGAGCCGTCTATTTTTCTATCTGCAAAATCATTAATTACACACCCTGCGCTACGCATAACAACAACGCCCAGCGTAAATACAATAAAGTTGAGTAAGCTCGGCATCCCACTATTAGCAAGCCATAAAGCCCAGTATGTTGGCCAAAGTAATAACAAGGTACCAATGGGCTTATCTATACGCATTAACTGTATATAATAAGGAATATGTTTTGGCTTTAAAGCGGCTAATTTCATGAGTATAAATATGCTCCAGGTAAAAACACTTCACACACTAAAAACTTATATTCTTTGAGTGAGAATACACTTCGACGCCCTAGTAAGTTTTTCTCGGGTAAGTTCAATTTTGTAACTAATTGCTGAATAGGGTGCGTGTCATCAAAATAAGCAATTTCTATATCCGTTCTTTTTAATGCTGGGTCTTGAAAAATCACATCACCTAAAGGACGCTCGCCCATATTGTGCAAAGGATTAATAGAATCATTTTTAGGAAGCCAGCTTTGTGCGTACACCACAGGTTTGTTATCGCACAGTAAGAGAACTTCTCTATTAATAGCTGTTTTAGCTGTGCTGTTTAGTAGTAAGTTTTGCTCTGGGCTTAAAGTAAATAACTGCTCACTTAACACCTTTACATTAAAAGTTTTTGAGTTACTTTTTAATTTAGCCGTTAATGAATTCTGTTCAAAAAGCCACTCTTGCTCTAGAGGAGATAAGTCACTTATATAAGAAGTGGACTGCCAATTAGCAGATATAGACAGAGGATAAGTAATCACAATAGCTCAACAAAATAAAAAACAACGAGATGATACCATTGCCAAAGCTTTTGAAAAAGTGATGTTTTATAACCATAAATAATTGCTTGGCGCTGTTTATTACCTACTATTAAGTATAAACTATTTGTAACAAGTTTTAAGAAACGCTTTAAATATGAAAAAAATAGTATACGCAGGTCTTTTTACGTTCTTTGTAAGCGTTATAAGCTTTACAGCTCGTGCTGAATCCACAGTTGGTTATTTTGGTTTTGAGCCAGATATAATCACCAACTACATTGGCGCATCAAGTAAAAAAATGGGCTATGTGCGTGTAACTATTGATTTAATGCTTACTGATACTTCTGATATTGCAGTGGTTGAACACCACACGCCATTACTTCGTGATGCCCTAGTAGAGATTTTATCTAAAGAACCAGAAGAAAAAATAAAATCACTTACTGGCCGTGAAGAAATACGTGCAAAGTGCGCCGAAAAACTAAAAAGCCTGCTAAAAGAAGAAACAGGACAAGAGATCATCCGTGAAGTCTTGTTCACTAAATATTTATATCATTAGTATTTAACGTTTTGCGTTAAATATTTTGGCGGTATAGGCAAAAGCCATACCGCTAACTAACCCACCTAAGTGCGCCCAATTAGCCATACCTACAAACAATACATCAGCAAACCCAAGTACTAACCAAATCAACATAAAGCCAACAATAGCCGTACTAACTAGGGCAGGCTTGTTAGGATTTAAAAAGCTATGAATCCAACAAAAACCGAGCAATCCATACACCACGCCGCTTAGCCCACCAAAATTGGGGCCAACCATTAAGTATTGTGCCCAATTACTTATAAGTGCAGTTACTAAAAACAAACCTATTAAGCTTAGTTTTCCGCATTGTTTTTCTATATTGTCACCAAGCGACATCCACCAAATTAAGTTAAACACTATATGCATCGCACTAAAGTGAACAAATGCGGGAGTTAACCAACTTAAAGGCTGCGTAGGTTTAAACTGCATCATAGTGTAAATGGTCTCAAAACCACCTAGTAAGAAAGCAAAATAAATTATAACGCTTACAATACTTACGGTTTGATTTAACCAGCTGAGCGCTTTAAAACGGGCTATTAGATTAAGTGATTGCCCTTGATATTTAAGCGGCGATTGTGTGCTACCTACATCCCATGAAGCTTGTTGATAGCGTTCATGGTTAGGGTTTTGTGTAAATTCGGCCCATAAAGGTTGTATTTGATGAAAATGCTCAGGTGCAACACTAATAATGACATTGCTACCATCTGAGGAGCTTAATTGTCCTTGTAAACCTTGGCTTTTTAAATAATCTATAAAGCCCTGTGCGGCGCGCGGGTTATTTAAACTGCCAAGCTCTATCATCGCTCTACTTTCTCGCTGTAAGCAGCTTCCCAAGCTGTAAAGCCGCCATCCATACTGTAAACGTCTTCAAAACCTTGCTCAACTAAGTAGCTAGCTGCGCCTTGTGAACTCATACCGTGGTAGCAGACAATAATAATTGGCTGATCGAATTCTTTTTCCATCATAAATTGTGCGATATTACCGTTAGAAAGTGCTTCTGAGCCTGGAATGCGACCGACTTGATACGAATTAGGATCGCGAATATCTGCAATTACCACGTCTTCTTTATCTAAAAGCTCTAACGTTTGCGCTATAGAAATATGTTTAAATGCCATTGAAGTCTCTTTAATTAATAGTATAAAAAAGGCGGCTAAAGCCGCCCTTCTTGTAATTTAGTGATGAACTAATCCCAGTTTAAAATTACTTTACCTGACTGACCTGAAATCATCATATCAAAGCCAGCTTGGAAGTCATCCACAGAATATTGATGTGTAATGATTGGGTTTAAATCTAGGCCAGATTGAATCAAACTTGCCATTTTGTACCACGTTTCGAACATTTCGCGACCGTAAATACCTTTAATCACTAAACCTTTAAAAATAACTTGGTTCCAGTCAACTGCCATATCAGATGGTGGAATACCCAGCATGGCAATTTTACCGCCGTGGTTCATATTATTAAGCATTGAATTAAACGCGCTTGGCACACCTGACATTTCAAGGCCAATATCAAAACCCTCTGTCATACCTAGCTCTTTCATTACATCTTCAAGCTTTTCATTGGCAACGTTTACAGCGCGTGAAGCTCCCATTTTACGTGCTAAATCTAGGCGGTATTCGTTTACGTCGGTAATTACAACGTGGCGAGCACCAACATGTTTTGCAACAGCTGCTGCCATAATACCAATTGGGCCTGCACCAGTGATAAGTACATCTTCGCCAACTAAGTCAAACGATAGTGCGGTATGAACTGCGTTACCAAATGGGTCGAAAATAGAAGCGAGTTCGTCAGAAATATTATCTGGAATTTTAAATGCGTTAAATGCAGGAATAACTAAATATTCGGCAAATGCACCTTCACGGTTTACACCTACACCCGTTGTATTACGGCATAAATGTACACGCCCTGCACGACAATTTCGACAATGCCCACACGTAATATGCCCTTCACCAGATACGCGGTCGCCAACCTGAAAGCCACGAACTTCTTGGCCCATATCAACGACTTCACCAACATATTCATGGCCAACAACCATAGGCGTTGGAATGGTTTTACTTGCCCATTCGTCCCACTTGTAAATATGTACGTCGGTACCACAAATAGCTGTTTTGCGAATCTTAATCAGTAAGTCGTTATGACCTACTTCTGGCTTTGGTGCATCTGTCATCCAAATGCCCGGTTCTGCTTTTAATTTTGATAATGCTTTCATAATCCACACTCAATTAAAAAACCGAAGCGAGGCTTCGGTTTAAAATAAAATTAAATAACGCCCATTTCTTTACCAATACGGGTAAATGCATCGATAGCTGTATCGAGTTGCTCAATACTATGTGCCGCTGAAATTTGTGTACGAATACGCGCTTGCCCTTTTGGTACTACAGGGAATGAAAAACCGGTTACGTAAATGCCTTCAGCAAGTAATTTATCAGCCATTAACGAGGCTACTTTGGCATCTCCTAGCATTACGGGGATAATTGCATGATCTTTACCTGCACACGTAAAACCAGCAGCTTCCATTTGCTCACGGAAATATTTAGCATTTGACCAAAGTTTAGCGCGAAGCTCGCCGCCATTTTCAAGCATTTCAAGTACTTTAATTGATGCAGTAACAATTGAAGGCGCTAATGAGTTTGAGAACAAGTATGGGCGTGAACGCTGACGTAACCATTCAACAATTTCTTTTTTACCTGATGTATAACCACCTGAAGCACCGCCCAGCGCTTTACCTAATGTACCGGTGATAATATCTACACGGTCTAATACATTACAGTACTCAGGTGTACCCTTACCGTTTTCGCCAACAAAGCCAACTGCGTGAGAGTCATCTACCATTACAAGCGCATCATATTTATCGGCTAAGTCGCACACAGCTTCTAAATTACAAATAACGCCGTCCATAGAAAACACGCCATCGGTAGCAATTAGTTTAGTTTTAGCACCGGCTTCGTCTGCTGCAATAAGTTGCTTCTCAAGATCAGCCATGTCGTTATTTGCATAACGAAAACGTTTAGCTTTACATAAACGTACACCGTCAATAATTGATGCATGATTTAATGAATCAGAAATAATAGCGTCTTCTGCGCCTAAAATAGTTTCGAACAAACCTGTATTTGCGTCAAAACATGAAGAATATAAAATAGTATCTTCTGTTTCTAAAAACGCACTGATTTTTTGCTCTAGTGTTTTATGGATATCTTGCGTGCCACAAATAAAACGTACTGAAGCCACACCAAAACCATGATTATTTAAACCATTTTGCGCCGCTTCAATTAACTCTGGGCTATTAGCTAAACCTAAGTAGTTATTAGCACAAAAGTTGATTACTTTACCTGATGCAACTTCGATTTGAGCTTGCTGCTGGGACTTAATAATACGTTCGTTTTTATACAAACCTTCGGTTTTTACGTCTTCAATTTGCTGTTGTAACTGGCTAAAAAAAGCAGATGCTCTCATCTAGGTTCTCCATCTATTTGAACGGGTAAACAACCGCACTTTCACGGCTGTTTATTATGCGGGGTATTGTAAAAGTTTAATGGGTAAAATGCACGGTTTGCAGTTCGTCGCAAACCCCCTAAGTTGGAAGGAATTCCTGCCAGTTTACAGGCTGTTTATTTATGTGTTTAAAAGTGCAGGTAAACTACTTATAGAATCGATAATTAAATCAGCTTCTTGCTTAGCGCTTTCGTCAAAGCTTTGCCCTGAACGCACTAAAACACGGGTAGTGATCCCTGCTTTTTTCGCAGCCTGCATATCACTGAGTTTATCGCCCACCATAATACTGCAAGCAGGGTCGATATTATGCTCTTGTATGCCTTGTAATAACATACCTGGCGCAGGCTTTCTGCAACTGCACTCTTTCAAATATTCAGGGCCCGCTTTTTTAGGGTGATGCGGGCAAAAATACACATCGGTAACTGCAATGCTTTGGGCACTAAACTGGTCTTTCATCCACTCGGTCAGTGCTAAAAAATCAGCTTCGGTGTAATAACCTCGACCAATTCCAGATTGATTAGTGACGATTATGATTTTATAGCCTGCATCATAAAATGTTTTACAAGTACTAAAAACACCGTCAATAAATTCAAATTTATCGCTTTGATACACATAACCATGATCAACATTTACCACGCCATCTCGGTCTAAAAAAAGCGCTTTATTTTTTTGTTGTGCATTCATTACAAAGACTCTTTTTGTACAACATGGTCAAACATCGCTTTTACATCATCAACTGTAATTTGGCTCATTAAATCATCGCCTTTTACGCGTGTCCCCCACGAGACTTGCTCAGCCGTTTTACCTGTTTGCTTAAACAAGTTTTGATGATAAACCTCTACCACGTAGTCTTGATATAAATAAGGACCTGTGCGTGCTGGATTTGAATGTGCATATAAACCAATAACCGGCGTACCAACTGTTACTGCCATATGCGCAGGACCCGTATCGGGCGCAAGCACTAAGCTGCCACGCTTTAAAACGCACAACAACTCTTTGAGTTTTGTTTTACCTACTAAATTTAAAATAGGCGTGTTGCTGTGCTCAATAACGCTATTTGCTAGGTTAATTTCAAGCTCTGTTGGGCCACCCGTCAATACCACCTTAAAGCCTTGCTCGCTTGCATAATCAGCCAATGTGGCATAACGATCAGCGAGCCAATTACGCTGCGCTTTACTAGCTGCGGGCGATATTACTAATAGTTTATTAGTTAGGTATTCTGATGTTAATAACTCATCTGCAACCGCTTGGTCTTGCTCGGTGTATGGCATGTCCCAACTCGGTTTATAATCAGAAACACCAATGGCTTTTGCAAAACCTTTAAAGCCTTCAAGCACATGCGCCTGGGCTTGTGGGTCTATTCGTTTATTAATAAATAAGCTGTGCAATTCTTTTGAACGTGCCCAATCGAACCCTACTTTTACTTTTGCAGGAATACAACGCGCTACAAACCCAGCCCTTAATGCAACTTGCATATTAAGAAGCACATCAAATTTTTGGTTATTGAAGCGTTGCTTTAAGCTTTTAAGCGCTGCTTTGCCTTGCTTTTTATCAAATACCACCAGCTCAACACCCGGTAAGTCAGCAAGTAACATGGCTTCTATTTTGCCAATTACCCAGGTGATTTTTGCATTCGGGTGTGCCTTTTGAATAGCTTGTACTGCACTCACAGCATGACATACGTCACCAATGGCTGAGAGTCTTAATATACAAATAGATGAATAATTAGGAGCTTGAGTCACACATTCCCTTAGGTATTAAATACAAAAGCCGATCTTAAATTATAATCACGCTATTGCAAGCACTTATCCTGCGCTTTAAAACGCGCTAATATAGACTCATTATTTAGCAATTACACAGAGCTATGTTTAAACAACACGTGCAAGGCAATCACACGCTATTAAGCCACCCTAAATACACAAGCCAAATTACCCTCGATTGGTTTGATGCAAATTATTGGCAACAACAAAATAAAATTGTGGGCGCTAAAAAAGGTCGAGCAACTGCGTGGTTTTTTAAGCAAGACGAATTAACAGCCGTACTTAGGCATTATTGGCGCGGTGGCTTAGTGGGTAAATTGCTAAGCGATCAATATTTATACCCAGGACTTGAACAAACCCGCGTATTTAAAGAGTTTAGCTTAATGAGTAAGCTTATAGAGCTTGGTTTAAACGTACCAACCCCTGTTGCAGCTAAAGTAACCCACAGCGGATTAATTTACCGTGGTGATATCATTACCGAGGCTGTTAAAGGCGCTAAAAGTGTACTCGATATATTAATTGAACGCTCATTGACTGAAGATGAGTTGGAGCGCATTGCTAAAACAATCGCGCTATTTCATTCAAAAGGTGTGTATCACGCCGATTTAAACATTAATAACATATTGTTTAATGATACTGGTGATGTGTATATTATCGACTTTGATAGAGGTGAAATAAGAGCGCCGAACCCACAGTGGCAACAAAGTAATATGGCACGCCTTGAGCGCTCATTTTTAAAAGAGCAAGGTCGAAATGATGTATTTAATTGGCAAGTGAATGACTGGCAAACTCTGCACAGCAACTACCTCAAAACACTCGCTAATATAAGTTAACTTAGTTAGCCAATGCTAAATACTGCAGAGCAACCTGCTCTGCCTGTACTTGTTTTAGAATATCTGCGTTTTCTATATTTGGCTTATCTGCTAGCACCTGCTTAACGGCATTGGCTAATGCCTCACTTTGTTGAACGGGTACTAAATATTTACTCAGCTCGCCTGTTAATATCTCGCTTGGTCCAAATGTACAATTAGTGCTAACTACCGGAGTACCCACCGCTAAAGCCTCAATTAATACCGTTGGCAGCCCTTCAAAATCAGAGCTCAAAACTAAAGCTTTGGCATGCTGAATCCAGTTGTACGGGTTTTGTTGAAATCCAGGCACTACTAACTGTTTATCTATGCCATATTGCTGTGCAAGCTTTAACACTTTTGCAGGTTTATTACATAAAAGGACTAACTTGTATTTTTTATCAAGCTTTGCAAATGCTGCAAATAATATATCGTGGCGTTTTTGTTTGGCGAGCCTTCCTACATGAATTAAGTAAGGCTCAATTGGGATGTCGTTATTTTTCTCATTTGCTTGTTGGTTTATTTTTTCAAAATCGAACGGGTTATAAATAGTCGCGATTGCACTTGGGTTAATTAAATCCCCTTGTGTTATTTCTTTTTCAACACCCTTTGATACGCAAATAAGTGATTTACCATTTAAGTTTTGCTTACTTTTTTTAAGGTATAAATATGAAAATGGACCTAACTTTTTTTGACGGGCAAGTTCTGCATTGACGGAGTTATGAATAACAAAGTGAACATTTTTGATATTACTAAGCGCGAGCAAGTTATTACTTCTATCAAGGTTAGAAAGCACTAGGTCAATATTGCCAATCTCGCTTTGTTTTTTTTCAAACCACGCTTCTAATCGCAAAATACTATTTTTTCGCTGCCAGAATCTATCTACTTTAGATGCTCTATCAGGAAAAAGGCTATCAACTTTAACTATATCAGGAATGTCATACTCAGCGTTGCTCGCAAGAGATAATATAGTGACATTGTGCTGTAGTTTCGCCATTTTTTCAGCCAAAGTAAGCATTACTTTTTCAGCACCACCACCTACTAGTGAATCAATTACAATCACTATATTCATAAGCGATCTCCTACAAGCATATTTTTTATGCCAGTAGTGATCACGTCGAAGCTATGTGTGCTATCGAGTTGCTTATATTTACCAATAAATTCACTATAAAAAGGCTCGGTAATAACTTGAGCTATTTTCGTTGTAATTTCATCAATATCAAGATTTGCTTTTATTACAACACCTGCATTAACGCAATGATCCAAACGTGTATTTTGATCTTTTGAGATAGCACATGCCACAACAGGGGTTTGAACTGCAATTGCTTGCAATAAAGTATCTCCACCACTAAGTAATGCGACTTTAGCTTGGCTCATTAATGCCAAAAATTCGGTTCCTTGCAGGCTTGATAAACAAGTAACCTCATCACTTTTAGGAATTGCTTTATTATAATTTGCACCAAACACAACAACTGCTTTTAACCCAGTATGCTTAGTAATTTTAAGCGCGGCTTTAAAGTAAACCTCAGCACAATTAAGATTATTTAATATATGCCCGCCAGAACCCGCATTAACAATAAAATAGCCATCAGATACTAAGTTATAGCGATTTAAAACATCACGTTTTTGCTCACAAGAAGCAAATGGAACAAAAGGGCCTACATTACGAGGGGGTGCCAAGGGAAACATGTCTAACTTCGCACTTTCAGCCCATGTAAGTGGCTCAATACAATAATCAGGCTGTACAACCCAATGTGTATCAATTAAATTAATCCTGTTTAGCTTCAATCCCTTAGCGCGTTTTTTTGCATGCTGAGAAATAAATATAACTTTAGCGCCTACTTTTTTAGCCGCTTTCATATGCCCTGCACGTCCTGCACAATCAAAAACAACGACGTCAGGTTTAAATTGCTCTATAAAGTCGCAAACAGAATCAAGCTCTTTAGTCGCTGAGTGTTCAAGCAATGTGGCTTCAAAAGGACACTTTTTTGCGTAGCTTGTATGCTTGTTTAGTATGAAGTGAATATCGAGAGAATCAGTAAGTTCTGCCTTTAAACTTTGAGCCACCAACAACGAGCGCATATATTCACCAATGCCTTCTGGTGATGATACGGGAATAAATAAAAGTCGTTTGTTGCTCATTACATTCTCAATTTCCTATTTGAACTCCAGTATACCAATCAGATACTTATTACGATAGCTAGGTTACATTTTAATATATTAAATTAGCTCTATAAATTTGATTATTTACTGCAATAACAAGCTTAGGTTGATAAACTTAGCCGCAATCTAAATCACAAGGATCTGAACTTTGCGAAACAGAATTTTTCTACTTTCTACTCTTTTTTGCGCTATGAGCGTGTCAGTTAATGCTGAACCATGGGTAAAACCCGATGATTACGGTCTTAGAGCTGATATTCAACAATTAGCTGATGCCGGTGTTATTTTAGCTCCTGTAACTACCTATCCGCTTATGTGGAAAAGTTTTATAAGTGATGTGCAAAGCATGCCGCTTGAGCAATTATCTCCAAGCTTGCAAGATGCTTTACTTCGCGTTAAGCATCGATATAAATCAGAAAATAGCAGCTCGCATAGTCTTCAATTATCAGCTTTTGCAGCCACAGATCCGATCATAGCAACAAGCTTTGGTGCAACAAATACACAAGAAACAGAGCTTTCAGCAGCTTACGCTTATTTAGGCGATAACTTTGCAGCTAAAGTAGCTATAAATTACAGAAAAGACGGTAAAAAATGTTTAGTTGATGGAAAAACGACTGACGATATAGTTACCGATGAGCAAGCTTTAACCGATTGTAACGATACCTCACTTGACGATAGTTACTTAGCTTACCGTTTAGGTAACTGGATTTTTAGAGCCGGTGCTGTTGAGCAATTTTGGGGACCTGGTGTTGATAACAGCTTAATTATGTCTGGTAATGCGAAACCTTTACCTGCACTAAGTGTAACCAGAGAAAAAAGTACTGCTTTTGAAACACCATGGTTAAGCTGGATTGGTCAATGGGGTTTTACCGCACAAATGGCTAAACTTGAGTCTACGCGTGTTATACCTGATGCTTTACTGTGGAGTACTCGTGTTAATTTTCGCCCTATTCAACAGTTAGAAATTGCACTTAGCTGGTCTGCACAATGGGCCGGTGACGGACAACCTGGCTCAGCAGGTGACTTTATTGATGTAGTTACTGGACAAACAAGCTGTATTGATGGAAGCGAGAGTTGTGATAGCCAATTAGAGTCAAAAATAGGTAATCAATTAGCTGGTATTGACGTTCGTTGGTCAGATACACTTTTTAACCAACCTTACGCTGTATATGCCAGTACGATTGGCGAAGATGCCAGTTCACAGTTTAAGCCTGCCGATAGAGCTTACTTATTTGGTGTACAAACAACCCAGCGACTGTATGATCAAAATATATTAGTGAATATTGAATATATTGATACAGGAGTGTCTTGCGATGCAGAATCAACTTCAGAAAACTGTTATTACGAACACGGTACCTACAAATCTGGCTACCGTTACTATGGCCGTACTATAGGCTCAACTTACGATAATGATGCACAATCAGTTGTTCTCACATTGTTAGGACAACTATCAAATGGTAATGATTGGCAGGTAAAGTTACGCAGTGTTGATTACAACAATGATAATCGCGATCTATATCCAAATAATCCTGACTTAGGTAATACTATAACTAAAACAGCCTACAACAGTAAGCAATTAGAACTTCGTTACAGAATGCTTTCTATGGGAGGGCGAGTCACTTTAGGTGCTTTTGCATCTAACAATGACGGCGCTGAAAACGATACTTCTGCATTTGCTAAGTACGAATATAACTTTTAATACGTTACTTTTAATAAAGTAACGTATTAAAAGTAAAAAAGGGATGAAAACAGTGTTTTCATCCCTTTTTTGTATTTTTTAGCAAACTAAATCAGTAATTACTGTTTAATTTTACTAATTACTTTTGATGTTGAGCACCCATCTAAAAATTCAAGCACTTCAACTTTTCCGCCATGGCGAAGTACATGCTCAGCACCCGCTATTTGATCTACAGTGTAGTCGCCACCTTTAACTAAAATATCAGGACTTATTTGCTCAATTAATTTAGCGGGAGTATCGTTTTCATCTAAACTTCCAAACGGAATAACCCAATCAACTGATGAAAGTGCGCTAAGTACCATCGCACGCTCATCTAGCGGGTTAATAGGGCGTTCTGCCCCTTTTAAACGCGTAATAGATTCATCATTATTTAATCCAACAACGAGTCTATCGCCTCGTGCTTTAGCTTGCGCTAAATAACGTACATGCCCAGCATGCAAAATATCAAAACAGCCATTAGTGAATACAATGGTTTCGCCGTTTTGTTTTGCAAATTCAATATGCTGAAGTACATCATCAAATGGTGTTTGGTAATGCTCACCCGTAGTATGTAAATACTGACCAAGCTTGCGGCTCAGCTCTTCTGGCGAGACAGTTGCAGCCCCAAACTTACTCACAACGATACCTGCGGCTAAATTAGCAATTTCGACAGCATCTTTAGGTTCCATGCCCGCGCCAAGCATAACAGCTAATGTAGCTATAACCGTATCACCGGCCCCGGTTACATCGCTTACTTCAAGCTCTTGCGCTGCAAAATCAAATTTTTCATCTGCACTAATAAGCGACATACCTTGCTCAGAACGCGTAAGTAACATAGCTTTAATGCCATTTTTGCTTATTAAATCACGCGCGCTTGCTGCTAAAGCCTCTTCTGAATCGGTTTGACCACCCGCTAACTTAAACTCATGTAAGTTAGGTGTAATGTAATCAGCACCTTCATATAAATGTAAATCTGGCGATTTAGGGTCGATTAAAACCGTTTTTCCGGCGCTCTTAGCAAGGCTTACCATTTCTTTAATTAAACTCAAAGATCCTTTGCTGTAATCAGAGAATACAATAAAGTCGTATTCATCAAGTACCAACTCTAAGCGGTTTAATAAAAGCTGGCTGTGTTGCTCAGTAAACGTTTCTTCTAAATCAAGTCGAACCAATTGTTGGTGGCGGCTAATAACACGCATTTTTGAAATAGTCGGTAAATCACATACACTCACTAATTGTGAGCTTATTTTTTCACCTTTTAGGATGGTCTCTAAAATCTGCCCGCTTTCGTCCTCACCAATTAAACCCAATAAGCCAACTTTTGCATCTAAACGCGCTATATTTTTTGCAACGTTAGCTGCGCCACCGGCTTTGTCTTCAAATTTACTTACTTTAACAACCGGTACTGGCGCTTCTGGCGAAATTCGACCTGTATCACCATACCAATAGCGGTCTAGCATTACATCGCCAACAACTAATATTCGTGCCGCTGATAAGTTTTTTAATAACGATAAATCCATTACTGCTGCTCCGCAACAACCATATCCATGGCTTCACATAACCAGTGACCTATAAACATGTGAGCTTCTTGAATACGTGCTGTTTCGTCATTTTTTATAATAATAGGTAACTTAGCAATGTCTTTTACTTTACCGCCATCACGTCCAGTTAATGCAACAGTAAAAGCGCCTAGTTTATTTGCAGCCTCTAATGCTAAATTAATATTGTTACTAGTACCTGATGTGGTTAAACCAATAACTAAATCTTCTGGCTTGCATAGCGCTTGAACTTGGCGTTCAAACACCGTATCAAAGTGATAATCGTTGCTGTGCGCTGTTAAAATTGAGGTGTCGGTGGTCAATGCCATTGAGGCAAGCGGACCTCGTTCTAATTTATAACGCACTACAAATTCTGCAGCTAAATGCTGTGCATCTGCTGCACTACCACCGTTACCAAACCAAACAATCTTGCCACCAGCTTGTAATGCACTATGGCATGCTTCTAACAATTGCATAGATTCTTGATGATAAGCCTCCATCGTTTCAAATAATGCCTGATGACGGTTTAATGTTTCAACGTAGCTAGTTGCCACTGAATCGATAATTGACATGAAAAAATTCCTCTTGGAACTGAAATGGCAGGAAAAATTAAATTCATTATTCCATAATTTTATTTAATTGTGTGTATTTTATCGGGTTATAACTGAACCCAGACCATATTTTATAACGAGTCTGTTTAGAAAACGGCTATTTCACGGTAAACTAACGCCACTTCCCTTTAAGAAAGATCAGTATGGCACGCATTTTTTACTCATTCGCATTAATTATTATTAGCCCACTGATTGTATTTTATCTCTATATTTTACGAGGTAAAAAAAACCAAGGCTATCGTGCACACTTTAAAGAGCGCTTTGGGTTTGTCAGTAAGTCTTTATTTACGGTTAAAACTAAACCTTTAGTTTTTCATTGTGCTTCTGTTGGCGAGGTACTTGCCGCAACGCCACTTATTAAAGCTTTGCAAAAAGTGCATCCAAATTTAAATATACTTATAACCTGTAATACTCCAACAGGCAGAGAGCAAATACTTAGCCAGTTTAAAAATACTGTAGCGTGTAGCTATTTACCAATCGATTTCCCGTTTACGACGGCTCGATTTTTAAAGCGTATAAAGCCACAAGCATTATGTATTTTAGAAACCGAGCTATGGCCAAATTTAATGGCGATAAGCCACAAAAAAAACATACCAGTGCTTGTCATCAATGCAAGACTCTCTGAAAAGTCACTGCAGGGCTATCAAAAGGTCGCTAAATTAACGCATATTATTATGCGCTCAATTACGGTACTTGCGAGTCACAATAAAACAGATGCTACACGCTTTATTGAACTTGGTCTTGAAGCTTCAAAAAGCCATGTAACAGGCTCAATAAAATTTGATATAACACCAAGTGAAGAGCAACTAGCTAAAGTACTCAACCTTAAACAGCTTTATAGTAGTAATGAACGCTTTGTATGGGTGGCAGGCTCAACACATCCTGTTGAGCATGAGCTGGTACTTTTAGCCCATCAAGAATTACTAAAAAAGCAACCGAACGCATTACTTATAATTGCCCCGCGCCATCCAGAGCAATTTGACAAAGTGGCAGAGCTTTTAACGCAAAGCCCACTTAGCTTTAGCCATCGTAGCCAAAATAACTATAATAATGAGCAAATACTCCTTGCTGATACGCTTGGTGAATTACAGTGTTTATATGGCGCTGCAAATATCAGCTTTATTGGCGGCAGCTTAATACGTAGAGGTGGGCATAACCCACTGGAATCAGCAGCGTTTTCGGTAGGTGTAATAACAGGTCCACACACATACAATTTTGACCATGTTTATCCCGAGCTAACAAAGCTCAAAGGTGCTGTAGTGGTTGATAGTAACGACGAACTAGCTAAGCAGCTTATAACGTTTAGCCAAAACACAAAAGCGTGCCAAACCTTAGGTATTAAAGCTGCGCAATGCGTAACTAAAAACCAAGGTGCTATACAAAAAACACTTAACATTATTAATCAATATTTAGAGCCAAAACCGTGACCAACATAGCTATAAGCCAAACCCGTGAATGGGTGTCATCTGTTATTGTTAAATATAACTTTTGCCCATTTGCTCGAAAAGAAGTAGAAAACAACTGTATTCATTACATAGTAAGCTCTGCAACGAGCATGGATGATGCTGTAATGGATATGCTTGAGCAATGTGTTGAGCTTGACCGTGAACCAGAGCGCGAAACAACCCTAATCATGTTTGACAATGGCTTTAGTGACTTTGAAGACTTTTTAGACTTGGTCGATTTAGCTAATGCACTTTTAGTCGCGCAAGGCTTTGAAGGTAAGTATCAAATCGCTAATTTTCATCCTGATTACGTATTTGCTGACAGTGATGAAACCGATGCCGCAAACTACACAAATAGAGCGCCCTTTCCTACATTGCATTTAATCCGCGAAGCAAGTATGAGCGAAGCACTTGATAGTTATAACGAGCCTGAATCTATTCCTGAGCATAATATAAATCTAGCAAGGCGTAAGGGGATTGATTTTTGGCAGCAGTTACTTGAAGGCTGTAAAAAACCGAGCGCTTAAATGCTCGGTTTTATTTTGGTTTGTGCAGAACAAGACAATAACAAACGCTTATTTTTTAACCCAGTTACCATTTACTTCAACGTAATGACCACTTTGGGTTTTTTCAATTGTTTTAGCAGCAGCAAGTGCTTCTACTTGTGAAAGCGACAAGTTATTCTTTTTAGCGAGCTTTAAGTACTGCGCTTTACGCTTTGTATTTATGTCATCAACAACGGCTTTTGCCTCTGCGTTTTGTACAACAAGTCCTAAATAACCAGAGCTATCTTCACCTACAAAACCTTGGTTTTTAGCGTCATCAAGGCTAATAGCCCAAGCAGAGAAAGACATACATACTGCACTAACTAACGTAATAATATTTAATTTTTTCTTCGTATTCATGTTCTAGCTCCTTAAAATAACTCACTGTCGTCACTAAATAAATTGTCGAGTTCTTTATCTACTTTTACGCGAATTTCGTGATCGACCTTCACATTTAAATTAATAGTAATGGGCTCTTTAGCAGACACCTCAACACGATGCGTGCAAGCACTGAGTGCACTAATAGCACTCAGTGCGAGCAGTACTTTTATCAATAACGACTGTCTCATTATTAGTTTCCTTTTTGTGAGTATTGTTGCTCAACTTTTTGTGTAATTTCGTCACTTAAACGCAGTGCACGCAAAAGTGTAAATACGTTTTCTTCGTGGTTATAATTAAAGTTAACCTGCTGCTGCTCTGCTTTATTATAGCCTTGCAAATTAACCCCTAGTTTTAACCAACCATCATTTTTTAGTGCCACACTGCTATTAAGTTTTTGAATATCTAAATTAGTTAATAACCCTAACACAGGTTGTAACTCTTGCTGTTGCTGCATTACTGAATCAAAAGCGGCATTATTGGTAATTTTTAAATTACCTGTTCCTTGGCTAAATAAGCTTCCGTCAATTATCTCAATTTTTCCACTATCAAAGTGAACCGGTAAAGCCCCCGCCAAGCGTCCCGTTAATACAATGCCCGACTTATCGTCGAGTGTAACAAGTTTGCTTGCATCAATATTTTCAAACTTAACATTAGCAACTTGGTTTGGCTTCCCTACTGTGCAGCTATCTAATGAAAACTCGCCACCAAACACACTTCCTTTTACATCATTTATAAGCGCGGTATTGTTATTAACTTGCCATTGACCTTTAATAGTTTTAACTACGGCACCGGCTCTAAATTCATTTAAATTAAAGGTAGTTGGTTTTACATTAAGCTTACCTGAATTATATTCCCCGCTAAATGTACTGCTTAAATCACTCGCAAGGTAATCGTTATACAATGCACTTGTATGACTAATCCCTATATTGAACAGTGCATTTTGTAAGTTTATATCGCCACTAATATAGCCATTAAATTCGCCCTCTGTTAACTGTGCAAGTGGCTCAAATTGACTAATAAACGCATTTAACGACAGCGCACTTTGTTCAGGAATAACTACTTCAAATGGATGAGCTTGCGACGACATATGATGATTTATCACTAACTCAACATCGTTTATAAATGCGTGATGCGTGGCTTTTAGTGCACGGCTTTGCAAGCCCGTAGACTCTACTTTTATATTATTAAGTTTTATGTCGGGGCTATTAACAGCCTTTATATTCGTTTTTGCTGTTAGATCAGCAAATAACTCACCTACGCCTAAATTAGCATTTGCTGTTAATGTGTTACTTATATCTGTGACTTTAAATTCTTTATATTCTGCGCTTTTTAATTGCTGAGTTAACGCTACCTCTGCGTTTAACTGTTTATCCATTTTTGCTATTAAATCACCTTGGTATTGCACTGCACTTATATTAAACGCATCTACACTATTAAGCGTTAATTTAGCATTTATAAGCCCAATTGGTTTTGAGTCTATAAACTCACTTATATTAAAGTGACCACTAAGGCTAAGCCCATCCGCTGTTGCGGGTACAAACTCAGGTAAATTTTCAAGCATAACGGCGTAATCGCCTTTAATTGCAGTGCCAGATAACTGAGCATTAACGTTAATATTATTTATATCGGGTGTATTTATTTGAGCTGATAAAGTTGACTGTAAGTCTTTAAATGGAGATGTAATATTTAGTGTTGTATCTGTTATTAAAATATCAAATTGCTTATCGCCCACGCTTACCAAATTAATTGCAGGCACCCTCAACCCACTAGCCTCTAAGCTAATTGATTGAGGGAGTTTAAGTTGCCAATTTAAAGGAACTTGTTTGCTAATAAAGCCTGCATATTCACTTGGTGGAATTAACTCAGTACAGCTTGGTGTTAAATTAATTTTGTTATTAAGCAAATCGGTATTAAACATTAACGCTTGGCTATTTAAATTAAAACGCGTCGCCAATTTACCAGTGGTTAATACGTTAACTTTGCACTGCTCATACGTGTGAGCAAACTGGGAGCTAATATCGCCATTTAACTCAAGTTCTATACCATCAAAGCTAAATGCTTGCTGAGTATTAAAGTTAAAATCTGCTATTAATGTATTTTTAGTGCTTATAACGTGCTTTAAAAAAGTGTCATTAATTTCAAACTGACCCCTTACTTTATTAGCAGTCAAAATTGCACTTGCGTTTATATCACCTGAGACATTAAATTTATTTAGTTCGGGTTCTAATATGCTTATTTTAAGTGGCTTATTGAGCTCATCACTTTTTACTACAAGCTGTTTAATATTGATTAATGGGCGATTTAAGGGAAGTGCTAAATCGAGATTTTTAGCAAGCTGATTAGCATTATCACTTTTAGGGAGTGGATTAACAGTTAGCACTGCATTTTCAATATCTACACGCTTTGTATTTGCAGTAATATCCGTCAGTTGTAACTGTTGATTTTGATAATTTAAACACACTCTGTCAGCATGAATATTTAAGCTAGACGTGATTGAAAAATCAAGGCAGTTTAATGTGACACCCGCTTTTTCGAGCTCAGGCGCTATAACCCACTGTAATAAAGGCAAGCGAAATACATAACCAAGCAGTAAGGTACTTAGCAATAAAACGCCAACAATTAAACCAATTCGCTTAAACATACTATCCTTAAATGCTTTGTGCTTTTAGCTATACTAATACCAACCTGCATAAATCTTTGATCAATTTAACGAATTAAATTGCACTATAACGTCGTTAAAAGTTTTTTATTTAGAACAAGTAGATATAAAAACTTTTGCCTAGTTCTAGCGTAATTTTCTTAACGTTAAATAGACCCCATATATAAGCAGATTGGTATAATCAAAAAAGGCTGCACAATGCAGCCTTTTTTATTTTACAGTAAGATTATGAATCTAACTTGTATAAACGTAAATATAATTAACCTACGTTTTTACGTGCGTTACGGAACATACGCATCCACGGGCTATCCTCGAGCCACTCATCTGGGTGCCAAGAGTTGGCAACGCTTCTGAATACACGTTCTGGATGCGGCATCATTACAGTGGCACGACCATCAGTTGACGTAATACCGGTAATACCTTCTGGAGAACCATTAGGGTTAGCTGGGTACTGCGTTGTAGGGTTACCGTAGTTATCTACAAATTTAACCGCTACAGTGCCGCTATCAAGCGCCGCTTTAGTGGCTGCATCGTTTGCAAACTCAGCATGACCTTCACCATGAGAAACCGCTATAGGCATACGCGAGCCAGCCATTCCGTTAAAGAACACAGACGGATTCTCTTGTATTTCTACTAAACTAAAGCGTGCTTCAAAACGCTCTGATTTATTAGTTACAAAGCGCGGCCAATGTTCAGTACCAGGGATCAACTCTTTTAACGTTGATAACATTTGGCAACCGTTACATACACCTAAGCTGAAAGTATCTTCACGGTGGAAGAAGTTTTGGAACTGATCGCGTGCCATATCGTTAAACAAAATAGACTTAGCCCAACCTTCACCCGCACCAAGTACGTCACCGTATGAGAAACCACCACAGGCCACTAAACCTTTAAATTGCTCTAGTGTTAAACGACCTTCTAAAATGTCGCTCATGTGTACATCAACGGCTGAAAAACCTGCGCGATTAAATGCTGCCGCCATTTCTAAATGAGAGTTAACACCCTGCTCACGTAAAATAGCCATTTGCGGTTTAGCACCGGTTGCAATGTATGGCGCTGCTATATCTTCGTTTAAATCAAAGTTAAGTTTTACGTTTAAGCCTGGATCTTTTGCATCAAATTTAGCATCAAACTCTTGCTTAGCACACTCAGGGTTATCACGGCGTGCTTGCATTTGATACGTTGTTTCAGCCCAAATAGTACGAAGCTCAGTACGCGTATGATTAAGTACCGTATTTTCGCCACGGTTAAATATAATCGTATCGTCACTGTTAAGCGTGCCAATGCTGTGGCTAATTGCAGCTATACCATGTTGTTCAAACACCGCATTTACTGCATCTAAATCAGCATTTGCAACTTGAATTACCGCACCTAGCTCTTCGTTATAAAGCGCTTCAATGTCTGAACCTGTTAAAGCTGCTAAATCAACAGTTACACCGGTATGACCCGTAAACGCCATTTCAGCTACTGTGGTAAATAAACCACCATCTGAGCGGTCATGATAAGCAAGTAACTTACTATCAGCCACAAGTGCTTGCATTGCGTTATAGAAGCCTTTTAATAACTCAGGGCTATCAACATCAGGGGTTACATCACCTAATTGCTTATAAACTTGTGCAAGGCTTGATGCGCCCATGCGGTTTTTACCCGCACCTAAATCAACTAATATAAGCGATGTATCGCCTTTATCTGTGCGCAGTTGTGGAGTTACTGTTTTACGTACGTCGTCAACACGACCAAATGCAGTTATAACCAATGAAAGCGGCGACGTTACTGATTTCTCTTGTGAGTCACCTTCATCTTTCCATGTCGTTTTCATCGACATAGAATCTTTACCTACAGGAATCGTTAAACCAAGCGCAGGACAAAGCTCTTCGCCTACGGCTTTAACAGCTTCATATAAACCAGCATCTTCACCTGGGTGACCCGCTGCTGCCATCCAGTTTGCCGATAACTTAATGTTTTCAAGGCTACCAATATTTGCACAAGCAATATTAGTTAACGACTCTGCCACAGCTAAACGAGCAGATGCACCGTAATTAAGTAATGCAGCCGGAGTACGCTCACCGAGTGACATAGCTTCACCGTGGTAAGTATCATACGTTGCCGCAGTTACAGCACAGTTAGCAACAGGTACTTGCCAAGGACCAACCATTTGGTCGCGCGCTACTAAACCCGTAACTGAGCGATCGCCGATTGTTATTAAGAATGTTTTTTCTGCAATGGTTGGTAAACGCATTAATCGCTGCGCTGCATCTGCTGCATTTATTGATGTGATATCAAGCGCTTTGCCAACAACTTGCTTTGACGTTACATCGCGGTGCATTTTAGGTGCTTTACCTAATAATACGTCCAGCGGCAAATCAACAGGGTTATTTTCAAAGTGGCTGTCTGACACAGTTAAGTGAGGTTCAGCTGTTGCTTCACCAATAACAGCGTACTGGGCACGTTCGCGCTTACAAATTGCTTCAAAGCGGTCAAAGTCCTCTACGCCAACAGCGAGTACATAACGCTCTTGTGATTCATTACACCAAATTTCGTGTGGTGCCATGCCTGGCTCATCGTTAGGGATGCTACGTAATTGGAACTTACCACCACGTCCGCCATCATTAACAAGCTCAGGAAACGCATTAGATAAACCGCCGGCACCTACATCATGGATAAACGCGATTGGGTTTTCATCGCCTAGCTGCCAACATTTATCGATAACTTCTTGGCAACGACGTTCCATTTCTGGGTTTTCGCGCTGTACTGAAGCAAAGTCTAAATCTTCGTTTGACTGACCTGAGGCCATACTTGATGCAGCACCACCGCCTAAACCAATGTTCATTGCAGGCCCGCCTAGCGCAATTAATTTAGCGCCTACAGGAATATCACCTTTTTGAACATGATCAGAGCGAATATTACCTAAACCACCGGCAAGCATAATTGGTTTATGGTAACCACGTACTTCTTCACCATTATGGCTTGTTACTTTTTCTTCGTAAGTACGGAAGTAGCCTAATAAGTTAGGACGACCAAACTCATTATTAAATGCAGCGCCACCTAGTGGACCTTCTGTCATTATATCAAGTGCGTTTACAATACGACCCGGCTTACCAAAATCGCTTTCCCACGGTTGCTCATAACCTGGAATACGTAAATTTGATACAGTAAAGCCAACTAACCCTGCTTTTGGCTTAGAGCCACGACCAGTTGCGCCTTCATCGCGAATCTCACCACCAGAACCTGTAGCAGCACCTGAGAATGGCGCAATAGCTGTTGGGTGGTTATGAGTTTCAACTTTCATTAGTATTTCAATGTCTTCTTGATGATACGCATATTCACCTTGCGCATTTGGGAAGAAGCGACCCGCTTTTGAGCCTTTCATTACTGCCGCGTTATCTTTATACGCCGACAATACATTTTCAGGATT
Source organism: Pseudoalteromonas sp. SG45-1 (assembly GCF_014164135.1). Lineage (NCBI taxonomy): Bacteria > Pseudomonadati > Pseudomonadota > Gammaproteobacteria > Alteromonadales > Pseudoalteromonadaceae > Pseudoalteromonas > Pseudoalteromonas sp. SG45-1. The sequence continues at coordinate 6,783 of NZ_JACJEP010000001.1, read as the reverse complement.
TAGCTCAAACGTATTTTTAATCATTTTAAACAGCGATTTTGGCTGCTCTTTACCATCAATTGTCCAGTCAGCATTAAATATTTTATGGCGACAATGCTCTGAGTTCGCTTGTGCAAACATAAACAATTCGATGTCGTTAGGGTTACGTCCTAACTTTGTAAAATTTTCTACTAAGTAGTCTATTTCGTCATCAGCAAGCGCAAAGCCTTGCTCAACATTGGCTGTTGCTAGTGCTTCGCGTCCACCACCTAAAATATCGACAGACGACATTTGGCGTGGGGCATCACTGCGAAACAGCTGAGCCGCATCTTCAAGTTCATTGTGTGTGGCTTCAGTCATGCGGTCGTGCAATAACGCAGTTACTTGTGCAAGTTGTTCTGCGTTTAAATCACCTTCAACATAATAAGCAATACCGCGTTCAACACGGTGAACCTGCTTTAAACCACAGTTGTGGGCGATGTCGGTAGCTTTAGATGCCCAAGGTGAAATGGTACCTGGGCGAGGTGTAACAAGTACAAGTTTGCCAGCTGGGGTATGCTCAGCAATAGTTGGACCGTAAGTTAATAGTTTTTCAAGCTTGGTTTGCTCAGAGCTACTCAACGGCGATGTTAAATCGGCAAAGTGAGTATACTCGGCGTATACGTTAGTGACTGGAAGTTGCGATTGTTGGCAACGCGCTAAAATTTTATTAACTCTGAACTCTGAAAGTGCTGGTGCACCACGAAGGATCAACATAGGTAATTTCATCCGGGGTTAGGGATTGAACGATATTTTAGGCACGCATTATAGTCCAATTAGCATTCAGATTTAACTCAAAATTACGCTTTTCATAAAATTAACTTTTTAGCTTTATTTATAGCCTCTTTTGGTTAATAAAATAAAAGGTAAAGTGACGCGATGGCTTAGTTTTGCTATAACGGTGGCTGGCGAGCTTAAGGGGCACTCAATGTTCAAAGAAAAACTAATAATAATCATTACTTTAGTTATGCTGTTATGTGCATGTGATATGCAAGAGCAGCCAACTCAACTCGCCCAAATAAAAGAACAAAACAAAATACGTGTGGGTACACTTGCAAGTGCTAGTAATTATTATCAAGCCGTTCAAGGTGAACAAGGCTTTGAATATGAGCTATCTCAAGCATTTGCTGAATATCTAGGTGTAGAGCTTGAAATAGTGCCATTTTTTAACTTATCCGATATGTTTGAACGCCTGGAAAGCGGCGATTTAGATTTAATTGCCTCAGGACTTACCTATAATAAAACCCGTGCAGAGCAATACCGTTATGGACCAACTTACAGAACAATCAGCCAAAAGTTAGTTTATAAGCAAGGACGTGTTCGCCCTCGAGAGTTTGCCGACTTAGATGGCAACTTTACTGTTATCGCTAAAAGTAGTCATTCGCTTACTCTGCAAAAAATGAAAAAAAACAATCCAGATCTTACTTGGATAGAAAGCGAAGAGTTTGATGAAGAAGAACTACTTCAAGCAGTTATTGATGGCGAAATAGATTACACACTCGCTGATACACATACCCTATCGCTGTTTCGACGTTATCATCCAAATTTAAGTATCGGTTTTTCTGTTAGTCATAACGACCCGATTGCATGGATACTTAATAAATCAAAAGATGATTCTTTATACTCCTTATTAGTGCCATTTTTTGGCGATATAAAACAGAGTAATCAGCTCTACGTACTTGAAGAAAAATACTTTGGCCACGTGCGCCAATTTAACTATGTAAATACCCTTGCTTATATCGAAGCTATCAAAGAAACCTTACCAACATACCAACCATGGTTTGAACAATATGCTGGTAGCCTTGATTGGCGTTTATTAGCGGCACTTAGCTATCAAGAATCTATGTGGAATCCTCGCGCTAAATCGCCAACAGGCGTTCGCGGTATTATGATGCTAACCCGCAGTACAGCAAAGCAAGTAGGTGTTACCAACCGCTTAGAGCCAGAGCAAAATATTCGCGGTGGTGGTAAGTATTTAAGTAAACTGATTAAGCGTATTCCTGATAGAATTCCTCAACCTGATAGAACATGGCTTGCACTAGCGGCTTACAATGTAGGTTGGGGGCACGTTAACGACGCGCGTATAATTACCGAGCAGCAAGGCGCAAGCCCTGATAAATGGGCTGATGTAAAAAAACGCTTACCGCTGTTAATTAAAAAGCGCTATTACCGTAAAACTCGCTATGGTTATGCGCGTGGCGATGTAGCGGTTAAATATGTTGATAATATTCGTCGCTATTACGATGCACTTGTTTGGCTAGATGAGAATAATGCTATTGCTGTAGAGTCTGAGCCAGAACCAATCACAGAGCAGAGCACTGATACCGAGCCAAACTTAAATGAAGAAAGTGACGATAAAAGTAACAAAGATGAAGCGCAAACAGAAAAACAACAGCCTATAATTGAGCCCGAACTACCAAGTGAAAACAATAACTAAGATTTATATAGGTATCAGTTTTTTGAGCAAACCAGTAAGCAAAATTTAAGTAAATTAAATATCTGTTTACTTGTCATCAAATGATCACTAATGTGTATTACTTGTATATTATTATTTTATAAGATATACCCTGCGCCTTTCTCACTCTTGCATTAGGAGAAAACATGCTAAAACGTAGACGCACACAAAAATTAAAACGCAATGTGATTTATTCAACAGCCACACGTCGTCGTGTTATGCTAAGAAAACTGCACAAAAAAATCATCTGGCGCCGCCGAATGTTTGCTATGCAGCAAATGGCTGAAACAGAAATAGAGCCAATCGCTAGTTAACTCTAGCTAGGTTTATTTATTTGTTCATCACGAGCAGCTTTCTTAGCTGCTTTAATTTGCGCTCTTCTACGCTTAAAAAAATTCGAAATAGTATCACCGCATTGCTGTGCCAAAACACCACCGCACACCTCAACTTGATGATTTAACCTCGGCTCTTGTAATAAGTTCATAATTGAACCTGCAGACCCTGTTTTAGCATCGAGGGCACCAAATACTAAACGCTTTATTCTGCTATGCACCAACAGTCCTGCACACATAGAGCAAGGCTCTAACGTTACATATAGTGTGCAATCAATTAAGCGGTAATTATTAAGTACTTTTCCAGCTTCTCGCACTGCAATCATTTCCGCATGGGCTGATGGGTCGTTATCCGTTATTGAGCGGTTGTACCCCACTGAAATTAGCTGGTTATCTTTTACTACAATTGCTCCAACCGGAATTTCATCAAGCAACTCTGCTTGCTTTGCATACAAAAGCGCTTGCTCCATCCAGTAGGAATCATTAAATGGCTCGTTCATTCTTTCTACTTAAATAACTTTTTATGCTGTAATTATACCTAGTTAGCACTCTAAAGTGCGTCATTCATTACTTTATTGCAAAAATAAAACGATATTTACCTGTTTGTAATGGCTCACTAGTGTGGATTTACGCTATAATCTCACGCTTTTTTTATTTAGCTCACAACACGGGTAGCAAATGAAATTTCCTGGACGCCGCAGGCATAAACATTATTTTCCAGTGGAAGCCAAAGATCCACTTACTAATCAACTTAACGCAACAGAGCGATTACAACGTAGTTATATTACGGGTATCGATCAGATCGTTGTTGATATAGAGGCAAAAGTTGATCAAGCTTTCCTTGACGAATTTCAACTACGTAGAGGTATGTCACAAGTTATTGATAGCGACATAACGAACGCCTTATACGATCGTTTAAAATTAAACGATATGGTTGATTTTGAGTTTGCCGGTGGGACCATTGGTAACACTATGCACAACTACTCTGTACTTGCAGATGATCGCTCAGTTTTATTAGGCGTAATGAGCGAAAATATAAAAATAGGTAGCTATGCTTACCGCTTTTTATGTAATACCTCAAGCCGTGTAGATTTAAACTATCTCCAACCAGTAGATGGGCCTATAGGTCGTTGTTTTACATTAATTGATGAAACCGGTGAGCGTACTTTTGCGATAAGTGCGGGCCTAATGAATCACTTACGTCCTGAATCTATCGATAAAAACCTTATTGAAAATTCATCAGCATTAGTGATCAGTGCCTACCTCATGCGTACGCAAGGTAGTGAAACGATGACTGAAGCGACTATGCAAGCGGTAAAATACGCTAATGATGCAGGTGTGCCAGTTGTTCTTACACTCGGAACTAAATTCTTAATTGAACAAGACCCGACCTGGTGGGCAAACTTTGTTGAAAAGCATGTTGATATTCTTGCTATGAACGAAGAAGAAGGGTTAGCTATTACAGGTTTTGAAGACCCTCTTCTAGCTGCCGATAAAGCACTTGATTGGGTAGATTTGGTAATTTGCACCGCTGGCGAAAAAGGCTTATTTATGGCCGGCTACGTAGACGAAAGCTTAAAGCGTGAAACCGAATATCCGTTATTACCAGGCGCCATACCTGATTTTAATCGATACGAATTTTCACGTGCTATGCGTAAAACCGAGTGTGATGAGCCTATCAGAGCATATAGCCATACAGCCCCATTTATGGGTGGACCTGATTCAATCAAAAACACCAATGGTGCAGGCGATTGTGCTTTAGCGGCTGTGCTACATGACTTATCAGCAAATGTTTATCATAAACTTAATGTGGCAAACTCTGCTAAGCATCAGCAACAAGCTATTACTTACTCGTCACTATCGCAAATTAGTAAATATGCTAACCGAGCTAGTTATGAAGTGTTAGTTCAGCACTCTCCTCGTTTATCTCGCGGTTTACCAGAACGCGAAGACTGCTTAGAACAGGTTTATTGGGAACAATAATAACGGTGGGAGCAATCATTGCTCCCTATCAACTTCCTAAAAAATAGAAATATCGAGCTTTTTAGATAGCAGTTCCAACGCTGCAATTCCTGCAACCGAATTACCAAACGAATTAAGTCCCGGAGAATAAACAGCTACCGTAAACTTATTTGGTAACACGGCTAAAATAGTCCCTGACACTCCCGATTTACCTGGCATACCTACTCTGTAACCAAAATCCCCCGCAGCATCGTATAAGCCACTGGTAAATAATAGCGAATTAAGCTGCTTATTTTGACGGCTACTTAAAACACGATCGCCCGATCGATTATCAACACCTTTATTTGCTAAAAAATTATAAGCTTTGGCTAATTCAATACAGTTGAGCTCAATAGAACAAAAGTTAAAGTAAGACCATAAAACATCATCGACTTCATTTTCAAAATTACCAAACGACTTCATTAAATGTGCCATAGCAGCATTACGATGCCTAAATTCATACTCAGAATTAGCGACTTTTTTATCAATCACGATCCCTCTATTACCAGCTAACAACCTAAAGGTCTCGAGCATAGAGTGCATTGGTGCAGATAAGCGGCTGTATAACGCATCACACGTTACAATTGCGCCTGCATTTATGAAAGGGTTACGAGGAATCCCTTTTTCAAACTCAAGCTGTGTAAGCGAATTAAAGGCAGTACCTGAAGGCTCCTTTCCAACTCGATGCCAAAGTTCATCACCATAACGTTGCAGTGCCATAGTAAGTGTCATAACTTTTGAAACAGACTGAATGGTAAAACGTTGAGAGCAATCCCCCGCACATACAGTCTTACCATCAGTTGTATAAATAGCGATAGAAAATTGCTCAGGATCGACCTCTGCAAGGGCTGGTATATAATCAGCTACTTTTCCTTGTGATAATAAAGGGCGTACTTCATGTGCTATTTCATCAAGCACCTTTTGGTAATCAGCTGTAGGCAAACTAGACCTCTATATCATCATTCATAAAAATTGGATTTTAGCACGCGCGAATAAACGCAACTAGTTTTGTTGTTGAATTTAATGGGGGATGTTTTTCTTAATTTAAAAAAGCAAAAAACGTCACATTACTGTAACGGGTTTCTCTTAATTAAATCTTGGTAATATCGTAGTGCCACAGCGGTGGAGAGCCACATAGCAAATGCTACACTATCTTTGTGTCGGGGCGTCCTTCTGCGGGGCTCGCTTTAGAACTACTTTATTTCGCCACTGAGTTCGGCATGGACTATTTACAAAATTCCAAAAAGCAAAAAAAACGTCACATTACTGTAACGGGTTTCTCTTAATTAAATATTGGTAATGTCGTAGTGCCACAGCGGTGGAGAGGCACATAGCAAATGCTACACTATCTTTGTGTCGGGGCGTCCTTCTGCGGGGGTCGCCTTAGAACTATTTTATTTCGCCACTGAGTTCGGCATGGACTATTTACAAAATTTCAGAAAGCAAAAAACCCGTCACATTACTGTAACGGGTTTCTCTTAATTAAATATTGGTAATGTCGTAGTGCCACAGCGGTGGAGAGGCACATAGCAAATGCTACACTATCTTTGTGTCGGGGCGTCCTTCTGCGGGGCTCGCTTTAGAACTACTTTATTTCGCCACTGAGTTCGGCATGGACTATTTACAAAATTCCAAAAAGCAAAAAACCCGTCACATTACTATAACGGGTTTCTCTTAATTAAATCCTGGTAATGTCCTACTTTCACATAGCAAATGCTACACTATCATCGGCGCTGTTTCGTTTCACTACTGAGTTCGGCATGGGATCAGGTGGGTCCAAAACGCTATTGTCACCAAGAAAATTCTTTTCAATTTTCTTATTTTAATTATTAAGGTTAAAGTCCTTCGACTGAATTTGAAGCCTGGTAATGTCCTACTTTCACATAGCAAATGCTACACTATCATCGGCGCTGTTTCGTTTCACTACTGAGTTCGGCATGGAATCAGGTGGGTCCAAAACGCTATTGTCACCAAGCA
>NZ_JACJEP010000019.1:0-75108 GCF_014164135.1 Pseudoalteromonas sp. SG45-1 | reverse complement strand
TTATATCAACGGATATTACAACAACGTTAGGCCGCATCATTATAATGCCGGTTTAGCGCCAAATGAATCTGAGGTTAGATATCAAGATTCTAAAACTGTGGCCAAATTTTATTGACCACTACAATCACCTGGTGCAGCTAAAAAGATTAGAGTGAACTTATCTTTAAAGTAGTCTTTCCTTTTAAGAATCTTCAACCCTAAACCTTCACAGAAAAACCTCAGTGATGCTTCAATATCTGATATGCGCAGCATTGTGTGAAGATACTTCATTTATCACAAACCTTAAAACACACGAGCTGTTTGAATATCGACTGATAGCACTCTATCTTCTAATGAGGCTTGTAATTGAAGATAATGCGGCAGACCCTTATGTTGTCCTAAAGAATCTATGTCACGCCACATTTCAACCAATGTGATCTTTTGTGAACCATTCGTATCAGGGTAAACATCATAACGCTCGCACCCATCTTCAAGCACACTTTCACTTGCGCACTTATAAATTGCGTTTAAAACGGTGTTGTAATGCTGTGTTTCACATAGGATATCCACAACAATCATAACTTCATTGTTCATTTTTAACCTCTATTTTGGTGTATAAGGCTGCTTACACAGCCTTTAGTTCAAGAAGAGAGAATTAACGCTCAATGACGATTTTTCCTGTAGCTAATCCTGACTCTAGACGAGAGTGAGCAGCTTTAACTCCATCCAAAGTGAAAGGGAAAACACTATCAATCAAAGGTTTAACTTGGCCTTTATCTACAAGCCCAGCAAGTCGGCGTAGAATGTCACCGTGAGTATCTCTATCGATATTGTGAATAATCGAAATCGCCATAAATACAAGATCTAACCTAAGAGCCTTAAAGTGCATTTCAGTTAAGTTATAATCAGCATAACCAATTGTAGAAATAACATGCCCTTTCAGTTTTGCAGCGATTAGTGAGTTTTGCAGAACTGGCCCACCCACTGTATCAAATACAGTATCGAAACCATGACCATTGGTTAATCTTTCAACATATTCCTTTGGTTCTTCTTTAGGGAATAGAACCGTTTCGTCTGCACCCAATTGTTTTGCAATTTCTGCGCGTTCTTCATCTACAACAGTCGTTGTAACATGTGCGCCTAGCGCTTTCGCAAGCTGTAGACCGATGTGGCCTACACCACCTGTACCACCATGAACTAAAACTTTATCGCTCGGCTGGATTTCAGCTCGACCAATAATTGCTTCCCAAGCGGTAATTGCTACTAAAGGCAAGCTAGCCGCTTCACCAAAGCTAAGCGTTTTAGGTTTGTGTGCTAATAATACAGCGTCAGCTTCAACCTTATCAGCTAGAGTACCTGGAATGCCAACAATACCACCGACACAACCATACACTTCATCACCAACTTTGAAGTTAGTTACACCTTCACCAACTTCACTGATTACACCCGATACATCCATGTGAAGGATTGCAGGGTAAACCATACCAGCAGTACCTTCACTGCCTTTACGGATTTTAGTATCTACAGGATTCACACTTGTCGCTTTTACATCAATTACGACATGACCACGTTTTGGTTTTGGTGCATCAACTTCGATTTCGTGTAGAACATCAACATCACCATGACCTTTAATTGCAATTGCTTTCATAAAATTTACCTCTTTGTTATTGACGAAAGTGATGTTATCAACATAATTAACTACCAGAAACACACCAAAGGTTTAATGATTAATTCCGAAAGGTTGATAATGTGATTGATTCCATAGAAGAGCTGAAGATATTCAGTACGATTTTTGAACTCAAATCTATCCGAATGGCTGCTGATGCTCACAATCTAACGGCTGCGGCAGTAAGTAAAAGGTTGATAGCGCTCGAAAACAGACTGAGTGCGAAATTATTTTATAGAACAACTCGGACTCTTAGTCCGACATTTACAGGTGAGAAGCTATATAACCATGCACAAAGACTGTTAAGTATTAGTGATGAGATTGAACATGACCTTGACCCAACTAATACGTTAAAAGGAAAAATAAAAATAACTGCGTCGGCTTCTTTTACGCAAAGCTATTTATTACCTGTTATTAGCAGCTTTTTAAAAAATTTCCCGCAAGTTAATATTGAAATCATTTCTACTGACAGCTTGGTAAATTTAACTGAACAAGGTGTTGATTTAGCTGTTAGGCATGGCCCTTCGCGGGACTCATCGTTAATAGGTCAAAAGCTATCCGATACAAAGAGAGTCTTATGTGCAACGCCGAGTTATTTAGAAAAGAGAGGAGTGCCACATTCACCTGAATATTTAACAGAGCATACTTTATTAACCGTTGGTAATGAAACTAATTGGTCATTCATTAGAGAAGGTGAACGGAAAACAGTTAAGTTAAACCCTGCCTTTTCTTCTAGCTTAGGAGACAGCGTTTTGAGTATGGTGGAATTAGACCACGGTATCGCGCTTTTGTCAGATTGGCACATTAAAGAAAGTGTTGCTCAAGAGCGCTTAAAGGTTATTTTGGAGGACTGGGAATGCGACCCCTCAATTTCAATTAACCTGTTATATCCTTCTAGGAAAAACCAATCGATAATAGTTAAGAACTTCATTGACCACTTGAAAAAGTGGATAAAAAGTAATCCTCTTTAAATATAAACTTTGCTTTTTTGGAACTCTACCACTGCAAGACGGTTGCTATTAGAATTTAGAGGCTTTCCAGCTAACGAGACTGTAACTGATAATTTTACAAAAATGCGCTAGAGAGGCCGCCCGTTATTCGCTCATAGCTGCTTGTCAGATAAAGTCTAAACTATTTGCGTTTACTGTCAGATTAGATGTGAGCTACTACATTTAACTTCACCAAATGTACGTCTAGGCGAAGTTGAACGCCGACAGGTCATATTTTGTGCTTTAACGCCAAATTGCGTTATATACAACTCAACTGTTTCGTCTATTTGTTGTTTTTGCTGCGTAGTCGCTGCACTGTAAAATGCATCGTATTGCGCAGACCAATTCTCAACCCCCTCTTCTTTTGCAACACCTAGCCAGCCCATTCCGAGTTTAGTAGATTGCTCCAAGTATTGGCCTTTTAAAGACATGAATGCCAACGTATATTGTGCACTTTTATAGCCAAGTGCTGCCGGCTCTTTTAAATCATAAAAAGCTTGCTCGTATAGCCCCTTTTTATACGCTTTATCTTTTTTCTTTATTGTATTGTCGCTGTATAGGCTAACAGGGGTCGACCCACACCCACCTAATAAACCTACAGCCAAAATTGCTGCAACCGATATACATTTAGCCATAACTAGTCCTTTATTATTTTTATATGCGAGTACCGAATCTGGCTTACACTCTTTGCAAAGCCTGCTATTGTGTAATCCTGTTTGTATAATTAAAATACTATCATGAGCTTAGCAAGTTTACTTCGGTTATTTTTTCTGGCTGCAATTTGGGGCGCGTCATTTTTATTTATGCGAATGGCAGCTAACAGCTTAGGCCCAGCTGTGTTAATAGAATTTAGAGTTGGCTTTGCCGCACTCACCCTCTTTATTGTGGCGCTTTACTTAAAGCGCCGCTTAGCGTTTACTGAGCACACAAAACACTTTTTTATTATAGGCGCGTTTAACTCTGCTCTGCCGTTTTTATTTTTTGCTTACGCAGCCCAAACTATCAGCGCATCTACACTCTCAATTTTAAATTCTACAACACCAATATGGGGTGTTGTTGTTGGAATTTTATGGACAAAAACAAAGCCTAATAAAAGTATGGTGATTGGTTTACTGCTGGGTTTAATTGGCGTAGTTATTTTGGTTGGGCAAAATCATTTTGTGTTAAATAGCCAATCAATTTTGGCCATAGTAGCAGCATTAAGCGCATCACTTTGCTATGCCATTGCATCGCATTACACTAAAAACGCGCCTAAACTGGCCCCATTCGATAACGCCCATGGCTCAATGTGGGCTTCAACCTTTATGGTATTGCCGCTTATCTTATTTATGCCAATACGAGAAATACCAAGCACCAACGTTATGCTAGGTGTACTTGTATTAGGAGTAATGTGTACTGCACTTGCTTATATTTTATTTTTTAAATTAATCGACGATATAGGCCCTACCTCAGCGTTAACAGTCACGTTTTTAATTCCGCTATTTGGCATTTTTTGGGGGCATTTAATTTTAGATGAGCAAATTGGGCCAAATACGTTACTCGGTGCATTATTTGTTATTGTGGGCACTATGCTGGTTACTGGATTTTTACCACGAAAGAAGCACTTAGCTAAAACAAGCTAAGTGCTTATATCAAGCGCTTTTACCAAAAAAGCTTACTTTTTCGCCTTTTTGCTTAAGCTTTCAATTAAGTCTTGGGCGCTAAAACTGTTGTCGCTTGGTTTAATGCCTTTGCCCATTTTAATATCAATCAATGTGTGCACTTCTTTACGTTTATCATTGTTGCTCACTTGTACGCCTACACTGCTTGTTGGGCGAGCGCGTGTTTCGCAGGTTAATAAGCCACAGCTTCGCTCATATTGCTGGCTTTGTGATGCACTAGTAGATGACGCGGGAGCTTGCGATTTAGACTCAACAAAGGTTTCTTTGTTAGTTACAACAAACCAGTCGTAGCCTTGTGCTTGTGTAAGCTCAGCCGCGCGTAATAATGCATAGTCACCGGCATCTGCGACGTTGTTTGATACGCTTTTAAACTCGACGCGGTATTGATCGTCGCTAATTTTTTGCTCGCTGTAACCTTGTGAGCCATTATTTGCGGCGCGATAATCAGGTTTAGATGCACAGCCCGCCATAAGTAAAATACTGATAATTAAAATAGATGTTTTCATAGTTCACCTCGTTTTATACACATTATTATTTGTTTAACTGCCACTTTGCGCTAATTGCTTGCTGCTCTTGCGCTCTATCGAGTGGTGCGCCGCTGATCATGCTATCTATAACAGCATCTAAGTCACTGTTATTAGACGCCGTTTGATATTGCGCGCCATTGTTACTTTGCTGCGTGGCTGATTGCGCTTTAATTTGCCAACCGCTTTGCGTTTTACAAGCAATGCTTGTTTGCGTTGTATTATTTGAGCTTAGTGCATACTGCCTACAAAGCTCACCTTGCTGATTTTTAAAACTAAGCTGTGCGCTAAATACTGAGCCATCACTTTGCTCAAACACACCACTACTTAGCTGCGTATTAAGTGCTGTGGCTATGTTACTGGCTACTAAATTTTGCGACTCATTGGGTTGTAAATAGCTCGTCATTGCAATACCAAATACCACAGCAACGCTTGCTGCTATTGCTAAACTTTTATTAGCCGATTGCTTAACCTTTTGCCAAGGCGTTAACGTTACTACATTACTGTTTAACGTGTTTTTTGTCGTTGCCATATCAAGCTTTGCAACCGTTTTAGCTAATGAGTCACTAAGTGGTGCGTCGTCAATACTTGTTGCGTGCTCTTTTACTAACATGTCTACTTCGCTTAGCTCTGCAAGTCGCATTACTAGCTCATCATCGGTTTCAAGGGCTTTGCGCACTTGCTCCATTTCGTGCTCGCTTAGTTCTGAGTCTAAAAAGGCGCTAAGTGTTTCGTCGTTAATGTTCATACTTGCTCCTTTTTAAAGTCGGGTTTTATTAAGTTATAAAGTGTAATGCGTGCGCGCGATAATTTACTCATTACACTGCCTATAGGTATATCGAGTGTATGTGCTACCTCTTTATAGGCCATGCCCTGCACTGCCACCAGCGATACTATGGCGCATTGCTCTTCGGGTAATTGCCCAAGTGCTGTATTTACATTTTTAAGCATTTGTATGTTTTCGAGTGCTTGGTGCTCATTACTTGATATTGGCTCTGGTAAAATATCGGCCTGAGCCGTATTTTGCCTTACCTTGCGTGAGCGGTATTCGTCTATCCACACATTACGGCAAATTTTAAATGCCCATTTAGCAGGCTCAACGTCATCCGGAATGCCTTTTACTAATAGTTTTTCAATAGTTATTTGCACTACATCGTCTGCATCTGCTTTACTACCCGTTAGCGAATAGGCAAAGCGCCTAAGCATGGGCAATAAGGTTTTTAGAGTTTCGTTCATTGATTTTTACCCCTTTTATAAAGAAGACGATTCAAAAAAACATTTATTCCCAAATAATCAAAATAATCAAAATAATCAAAATAATTTAAATAATGAAATATTTCTATGTGTTAAACGTTAACTAACCAGCATGATAAATTTAATAGAAGTAACCCACTATGAATATTAAAAACACACGCGTTAAACACATAATAGCCGCTTCGCTTTGCATATTTAGCGCAACGAGTTCAGCCAATATAGTAAGAGTCGAACAAGTACTTGGGCAGCTAAACCCAATAGAGCAGCGTATTGAACAAACTATAGAGCGAGCACAGCGCCTGCCGCTCCCAGTGCCTATACCACAAATATCGATTGATGAACTAAAAGCGCAAATAAGTGAGCCAATTAGCAGCTTACCCAATGTGCTTAACATTAATATAAATAGCCAAAACACCGCATTTGTTGAAGTAGAGCTTGAAAACGGCTTTAGAGCAATAGAGCGCCAATGGTTATTAATGGCAAATAGCCAACAACTTAATACCCTAAAGCAGCAAAATGTAACCATTGTATCGGTAAAAAATTACAACGCACTTAACGTGAGCTTAGTGCGCTTTAACGCCCCCCAAGGTGTTAACTCTAAAAGTGAGTTATTAAAAGCGCTTAACTTAGATGAGTCTGCAATACTTGACCGAAACCACATTTACCAAGCGCAAACAGGCGAACCTACCGCAAAAGTAACGCAAAATAAGTCTGTTGCTCCTTACTGCACACAAAGCGTAAAAATTGGCATGATCGACAGCGCCATTAATACCAAACACAACGCTTTTAAAGGCGCCAATATCACCACGCAAAGCTTTTTACCACAAGGGTTAAGCTCGCCAAATTTACACGGCACCGCCATAGCGGGGTTAATTACAGGTAAAGGAGCAACGCTCAGCCCGCTTTTAAGCAGTGCCAAGCTATACAGTGCCGAGGTGTTTTATAGGCAATCTGAATATGCACAAGGGGCTACATTATTTGCCATAGTAGAGGCACTTAACTGGCTAGTTAGTAATAAAATACCCGTAATAAATATGAGCCTAACGGGGCCAAATAACGCAATTTTAGAAGCAAGTATTACTGCAGCAATAAAACAAAACGTATTCATTGTAGCTGCTGCGGGTAACCAAGGGCCGGCGTCGCAGCCGTTATACCCAGGCGCGTATAAAAGCGTGATAGCGGTAAGTGCTATTGATTCAAAAAACCACATTTATAGATGGTCAAATAAAGGCGATTACATAGACTTTGCAGCCCTTGGTGTAAATGTTGTTACAAGCCAAGGCAATGGAAAATTTGGGAGGGAGTCGGGTACGTCAATGGCGGCGCCGCATGTAAGCGCGGCATTAAGTTGTTTATTGTTAAAACATGGTAATAATAAAACCAAAGCACTTAACGAGCTTACATCGCTGGCCGTCGATTTAGGCGAGCAAGGCAAAGACGCCACCTTTGGTTATGGCGCCATTTACCCACCTAAAAGTGCACTTTAACTGACGCCGATAAAACCGACTGAGTATAGGTATTGCTACTAAGTTTTGATTGGTAATCGCCATATTCAGCCTCGGCTATTAGTGTTACGTGCTCAAACACAGCTAGGTTATAAAACGCATTGACTACATTTCGGTGCTCATCTCGCGACGGTATTTGCTCAAAAAAATCATCCGTTGTTTGCTCATCGTAATCTTTATTTTGATAACGCCAGCCAGCCCCTACTTTGTTAGCCATATTAAAGGCCGTAAATTTGTGCGTAACTTTAGTAGTAAAGCCGTAACCGTTAAAGTCGTATTGGTTGTCGTCGGCGTTTTCTTTATCAGCACTTAGCGTTGCCATTAGCATGGTTTGGCCATTATTTATAAAATGATAAAGCGCTACATCGCCACCTACACCATCGGCATTACGTGCTTTTGCAGTAGCAAAACGTTTAGCTTTGGTTTTTATGCTCATACGCAAATACGTATGTGGGTTTAAAAAGTGGCCATAGTAAGCACTAGCTTGATTAAAATATAAAAATGTTTCGCCATCTACATTTGCTTTTGCGCCATCGTAACGAACCCCTAGCTCATGGCTATTAAAGCTGTAGCTGCCATCTAAACCATATTGATGAAGGTCTAAATCGTATTGATCAAATTCATCGTAGTCTTGTTGTTCAAACCGATAGCTTGAGGTTAATTTGGCGCCTTTGGTTAATTGCCATTTTGCATTAACACCGGCTGCGGTTTTTATGCCACTGTCGCTTTGTGACGAAATATCGTCAAGCTCCTGAACAGAGAGCGCTGAATTGCTTAATACCCCAACTTCTGCATCTGCATTTAGCTCAAAGCTACTTTTAAAGGGTTTATTTTGCTCAGGTGTTTTAACGTGGTTGGTTTGTGCAAGCACCGCTTGGGCACTAAAAACACACAATGTGGCGGTTATAACTGCTTTCATATTTATTCTCCAACAGGCCGAATAGGTTTCCCTATTCGGCATTTGTACAAACACGCGGCGTATTAAAGGCCTAGGTCTAAGTCGTTAGTAATGTTGGTTACTACTTCACTTGCGGTGCTAAGTGCTACATCGTTACTAATTTGATCAGTAACCGCTGCACTCACCTGCCCGCTAACACTTTGTTGTACCGTGCTTTGTAAACTGCTAACCGTACTATCTTGCACACTGGCAATTAAAGATTGCTGAACACTGCTTACTACTTCATTACTGGTATTAATTGCATCACCTACCTGCAGTGTAGAACTCACTGAGTTTGCAGCCGTATTAGTAATTGCTAATTGGTTTGTAAGCTCACCCGCATTAAGCGCACTCGCTGCATCAGCTTGTGTTACTGAATCGGTTGCGCTACTCACATTTGAAAGTAAAGAGGCATCTGTTGGTGTATCAGTAGTGTCAGGCTGAGTGCCTTGCTCAGAGGTAACAGAAAGTAATGACGATTGGCTCACTGCAGTCGTTAAATTACCCGCCGATGAGGTTAACTGCGCGGTTGCATCAAGCGCTGTATTGGCTGTGGTATTGCCTGTGGCATTTAAAGACGATGCCGATGCATTCAATGAGTTATTTAAAGATGAGCTGGCAGATGCAACTAATGAATTTGCAGGCTCTGCGGCCTCACTGCTTTCTTGCGCTGAAGTTTGCGTGTTATTCGCCGTTGAATCTGTGTTTTGCGAGTCATCTGCCGTTACTTGTGTATTGCTAGATGCGTTTGTGTCATTGCTACCATTGGCTGTTAAACCATTTTGTGAAAGCGCAATAGATGTAGATGTTTGTTGCTGCGCCGACGTTGACTGAGATATTTCAATATCAGCGGCGTGCACTGCACCTGTAAAAGTACACACACCGCTTAACATCATTACGCTTACAATTTTATTTAATTTAGTCATTGTTTTGTCCTCTAGTTTGTCGGATTGACATAAAGAAGACGATTTACAAAAACACTTTATTCCAAAATAAATTAAAAAATTACAATAAAACTACTTTTTATTTAAATTTCATATAGTTAAAAAATAATACGCTACTGCGTTTGCGTTTCACTATTTTGTATCAGTAATAACAGCTCGGCAGTGGCGGTTGCATCGGCCAATGCGCGGTGATGGCTGGTTAAATTTAAATTAAAATGCGCACTAAGGTTACCAAGCGAATACGACTTTAAGCCTTTAAACGCTTTGCGCGATTCAACCACGGTGCACATTTTTGGCATTTTAAAAAAGTGCCCTGCCATCTCGCATTCTTTTTTAATAAAGCCATAGTCAAAATTAACGTTATGGGCTACAAAAATACTGCCTGCGAGTATATCTAATAGCGGCTTAACTATATCGACAAATACAGGCGCGTTGTAAACCATACTGTCGCTAATACCGGTTAATGACGTAATAAAGCCAGGTATATGGCGCTCGGGGTTAACTAATCTTGTCCAAGTATCAATGACTTTACCGTGCTGCACTTTAACAATGCCAATTTCGGTAATTCGGTTGCCGCCTTTTAAGCCGCCCGTGGTTTCTATATCAACTACGCTGTAAACACGGTTTGGGTCTACAAACCACTTAACTGCGGCAATATGTACCGTAAAGCCCACATTTTTTAAATTATCTATGGTGGTTAATTGGTTGCGCCTAAGCTTATCGCCTGGGGCTTTTACCTCTTCAAAGTGTACTTGGCCATTATTAATGACCATTAAATCGGGGTAACCGTCTTTTAGCTGTAAATAATGTTTACTCATGGCTGCTAAGTGCGCAATTAGTGCCTCAAGTGGGCTGTTTAAAATAAGCGCTTCTAGTGGCTCTAATAAATTGCTGCGCCATCTAAATAAGCCATTGGGCTGATCAAAATATTGCGCTGCATTTTTGCATACTAAATTAAGTAATGCTTGCGACGTTTGGCACTGAGCTAAGCGCTCGTTTATCTGTGTTTGCTGCGCTTCATAAAAATTACCAAGCCTTAATACTTGCGGATAAATATCAAACTCATTGCATGGCGGATAAGGCGACTCCACAAATAACTCGTGCCAAAATACTAAACCAAACAAACTTTGCCAAAGCGTGTTTTCGGTATTAAATACAGCCATACCTTCGCGAGTATAATAATCGTTTACGCCCTGCTCTACTTCACCTCGGTACAGTTCATCTATTTCTAGCACGCACTGAGTGTCGGCAAGCATGGCACTTAAACGCGAACGTGTTTTTTTATTAAACTTACGCATTAAAAAATCGTCAGCAAAATAAAGTAAATCATCAGTAAGTGGGTTTTCGATAATGGCTTCTAATCGAGCTTTTACCCACTCTTTATTGCCAAGCCTGTATTGCTCTCTTATTTGAATTTCTTGTGCTTCGCTATCATCCACGCACCCTTCAAGTAAACTAAAAGCAAGTTCGCTATCAACTGTTTTTAGCTGCCTATAAAGCCTAACTAATAGTTTGTTTTTTAATACAACGGCAATTGCACCATGTGCAGCTTGCACTAAAACCTGCGACGCTAAAGCAACATAGTCGCTCTCATCTGTAATATTTTTAAATGCTAACCGGTAACGGTTTAATAAATAGTTTGATTGCGCTTCGTCAAGTGTTTCAAAACGCGACAAGCTCTCGCTGTGTCCTTCGCGCGTAGCGGTTAAGCCTAAGTCTCGCATTACAAAACGGTTTTGATGATTCACATCTCCACTGCTTAGTTTACCTGCAAATAAAAACTCAAAATACTCGTAGTAATCACTGCGGTTATTAATTACATACTGGCTATAAAGTGGCGCAAGCTCTTGTGGGCGTGCTTTAAAAAACTCACGCGCAATATCCACCAGCGCGCCTTTAGCGGCACTCTTTTTAAAACTTATTTGCTCACTGTAATTACTTAGCAACTCAACCAAAGAAGGCTTAGTTAAGTGCGCTAAAAGCTGCGAATAATGCTGCTCGTTTGGCTCAAATAAAATACCGGCTTTTTTTAGCGTATAAATAGCCTGATGCGGCGAGGTTATTTCTTCATAATTAAGCGATTGCGCCTGCACTAAATAAGGCTTTCGCGAGTACACACGCGCCAACATGCATTGGCTTTGCTCATCTAGCTGGTTAATTTTACTAATAAATTCGCTGTGTTTGGGCTCAAGTAAATGCATACATTTACTAGTTACAAACTCAATAAGCTCTCTAAAATGCGCTAAATAGTATTTTGCTGGTAATTCTTTTTTCATAATATCGCCATAACTGTATATAAAAACAGTATCCAGCATTTATGCTTATTATTCAATCTTAAACTTGTAACTAAAACACGCTATAGTGAGCTTATTAAAGCAAATTCATTAAAAATAAAGGACTTACCATGAGCGCGCACCCATACGATGTTTTATCACTTAATAACGGCGCAAATATTATTTTTACGCCCTGCCCTGGTACAAAAACACAAAACTTAGCGGATTCAATCGCCACATTAAAAGCTGCTGGCACTCACATACTGCTTTCACTTATGCCGCAAAAAGAACTTGAAAAAAACAACGTAGAAACAATTAATAGTGAGTGCAATAAGCACGATATAACGTGGTTTCATTTACCAATAAATGACGACGAAGCACCCAAACAGCCTTTTACATCAAGCTGGAACACCCATAAAATCGACATATTACAGGCCATACAACACAAACAAACCATTGCCATACATTGCAAAGGCGGCACTGGCCGCACAGGTTTGGTCGCTGCGCTTATTTTAAATTCGGCAGGTTACACAAAAGAAGAAGTATACAGCCTAGTACAAGGCATTCGCCCTAAAGCACTCACTATAGAATTGCAAAAAGAGTACTTTGAGAACTTTGAGGTGTAAGGCAGAAACTGAGGTGGATTTAGCACTATAAATAGTGCTCAAAATACTTTTCATACTAGTTATGGATTAGCGTTGATAAGCGAACAACTTGTTAGGTTTTATTTTCAAAATAATTTCGAGGTTTTTCATCTGCAACTATAGCAGCGAGTTTTTCATGAAAACCAACAATATGCCTGAATTTAAACTTTTGGGGGCTAAAAGAAATTATCTTTGCCATTTCAATTATTTCGTCAATTCCTCGGGTTAGATAACGCTCAGTTTCCTCAACGCTTAAAATGATATCTCGACTATATAACCCGACAGAACCACACATCACAGATAAGAAATACTCATCATCATGCTTATATAGAGTCCAACTCCAAGGTTTTTCATCAATTATTCTCACGTAGTGTCACCTAAACATAACGAGGCTGTAGAATAACTCCAACAGCCAAATTCAATTAAATAATGAGTTTCTGCAATTAACTCTAAACGTTCTCAAAGCATTAGTTTATTCATTATTTGGAATCCATAAAGCAGGCTGTTTTTCTTAAAAAAGAGTAACTTTCAGCCTCACGCCCGTTAAGCGGATAAAAATGCTTGGCTATAATCGTCTGTTTCTATTCCGTTTAAACTACTTGTATGGTGAATTATGCATAACTGACCAAATTTTTATATCTAGATAAAATATCTGGATTTTTCCGTAGGCGCTCTTCCACATCAAAAGAGTTCCACCAAACAATAGAGTTTTGCTCTTTACGGTCCTTTTGTCGCTCTAGCATCTCGGTAAGGTCTCTTGTAATTTGAGTATTA
The DNA here is from genome assembly GCF_014164135.1 of Pseudoalteromonas sp. SG45-1. Taxonomy (NCBI): domain Bacteria; kingdom Pseudomonadati; phylum Pseudomonadota; class Gammaproteobacteria; order Alteromonadales; family Pseudoalteromonadaceae; genus Pseudoalteromonas; species Pseudoalteromonas sp. SG45-1. The sequence continues at coordinate 61,958 of NZ_JACJEP010000019.1, read as the reverse complement.
ACAACAAGCATATATCCTTCAGGCCTATAGTCAAAAATAGTATCTGCAACATCAACATCAGCCTTTCCGACAGATGATTTCTTCGAAGTACTTAAATTTGTTTTACATTGAACAATCATTTTCCCAATTTTTATTGAATTTTCGTCTTTGGAAATTTGATGCTCGTTGTAATGCATATTGTATTCACAGATTAAATCTCTACCATTATCACCTTGATTCGTCGGTGCAACCTTTTTGACAGAAAAGATCCATGCTTCTCTGTTTAGCAGCTCAAGAACTAAATCTTCAAATTCAGCACTTTTACTCCTGTCTGAAATATTCCACACAAACTTTTGACTACCAAAGAGAAGTTCTATTTCATGCTGCTGTCGAGCTCTAATCAATTCTTTCTCTGAATTGACGGACTCCATACCACTATTTGTGTACTTCATAAGTACATGCGAATCTGAAATAAATACTAGTTGATTCTCCTGTGGGATAACCCTGAATTCTGAGCAATCTCCTATTGATTCTAAAATTGCCTTAGCAAAGGCTTTTTCTTTTCGTGATATTGAGTTCTGAATATCGTTATGGATCTCGATTGATGATTCCACACCTTCAATACTTTTAATACCCCCTTCATTTTTTAAGACAAAGCCATTTAGTGTTCGAGCTATATGAGAGCTTCTGAATATAGAAAACCCTGCAGAAAAGCTTCTAAAATAAAACCAATCAGGGTTCTTCCGTAGATTCGCTACATATGATTCATCTTCTCCAACAGCATTGACTATACTCTCTATCCATAAATCAAGCTCTGGTGATTCATTTGAAAAATCATCAGGATCAGAATCATTTGCACCAAGTATGTCTCCTTGATACATATGAAAAATGTATAAATCGAATAGAATATTGTAGAGGCACTTTAGGTCAGCTTGACTATTTTTTCTTATACGCTCATTGAGAGGTTGTGCTGGAAACCAGTACATCCCATATAATTCATCATCTATTCCACTAAATTCATTATGCTCACCTAAAAAGCGAAATGAACTATGGCCTTTGCATTTGGATATAGTGGTTAAAACAGTTGGTATGATGTCATGTAGATCCGTAACTTCCTCAACTCTTCTTTGACGGATGTAAAAGTAAGGTAACATGCGATCTTCATCGAGGTTTTCAAGTATCACGTGCCAAAATGGACAACAATCTAAACCGATTTTAATACTGCCAGATTCAAGTTCCTCAGTACTAAACCCAAGTGCATCTATTTTTTTCAAAAAACCTTTAATCATAACACCTCATACATTAAAACCACGAAGTTCACTTAACAGCTCAGTCTACGATAATTATCGCTTATAAACCGATAATGTCCCTAAATTCAATTTATTTACCTTAACCACCAAATAACCGCATGTAAACAATTACTAAACCTCATATCAGTTTATGTAACTGCAAAAAAAACACCCAAATGGTAGAGTTCAGTAATATTGATTCAACAGCTACTTCCCATACAAACTTATTGTTTATTGAAGTTCAGCCTTTGTTATTTAAAAAAGGCTCTTTTACACTCGCTAAATCGTTATACCTGCACAAATGTATTCAACCATAACGCTTTACGATATTATGCTCCTTTAAATTTAATTTAACTTTCAGGGCATATAATGACAACGCACACACCGCCTTCCCACTCAGCCAACACAGCTGAAAACACTTCTCTTTTTTACGTAATTTTTATCTCTGCCGTGGCTGCTATTGGTGGCTTTTTATTTGGTTTTGACTCAGGCGTTATTAACGGCACAGTGTCGGCGCTCGGTAATGCATTTAATTCAAGCAGTGTGGCTACGGGGTTTAACGTAGCGTCTGTGTTACTTGGCTGCGCCTTAGGTGCGCTTGCTGCGGGGCCGCTGGCTGATAAGTTTGGTCGCCGTGCAATTATGATCATCACTGCGATTATTTTTGCCATTAGTGCATTTGGTTCGGGCATTAGCGAAAGTTCTGCGGAGTTTATTTTTTATCGCTTATTTGGTGGCTTAGGTATTGGTGCTGCATCAGTATTAGCGCCAGCTTACATTGCTGAGGTTGCACCACCAGCACTTCGCGGTCGTTTAGCTACACTTCAACAACTCGCTATTGTACTGGGTTTGTTTGCTGCGTTTTTAAGTAACTATTTAATTGCTGATGCCGCAGGTAGCGCGCAAAATATTTTAATGCTTGATACAGCCGCTTGGCGCTGGATGTTTTGGGCTGAGCTTGTGCCTGCAATACTGTTTTTAGTGGGTGTGTTGTTTATTCCTGAGTCGCCTCGTTATTTAGTGGCGCAAGGTAAAGTGGATGATGCAAAAGCGGTATTTAGCAAAATTTCAGACGACAATGCAGATAAACAAATAAGCGATGTAAAACGCTCATTGCATAGCGACACAAAGCCAAGTATTCGCGATTTATTTATTGATAACAGTAAAAAAGTACACCCAATTGTTTGGGTGGGTGTTGCGCTGAGTGTATTTCAGCAATTTGTGGGGATTAACGTGGTGTTTTATTACGGCTCAGAGCTTTGGCAAGCCGCTGGGTTTGATGAGTCGCAATCGCTATTTATAAATGTACTCGCAGGTACTACTAATATTGTATCAACCTTTATTGCCATTGCCCTAGTTGACAAAATTGGCCGTAAACCACTGCTATTAGTAGGCAGTATTGGTATGTTTATTAGCTTAAGCGCTCTTACTTATATATTTGGTAGTGCAGGCCTTGATGAAGCAGGCAAACTTGCCCTTAGCGATAACATGGGTACGTTTGCACTGATTATGGCTAACTTATTTGTGGTATTTTTTGGCTTAAGTTGGGGCCCTGTTGTATGGGTATTATTAGGCGAAATGTTTAATAATCGTATTCGTGGTGCAGCGCTTGCTGTTGCAGCTAGCGCACAATGGATTGCTAACTTTGCCATTACCATGACCTTCCCTATTATGCTGGCTAACATTGGCCTTGCCGGTGCTTATGGCTTTTATGCGTTATCGGCACTTATAAGCATATTTTTTGTTGTTAAATACATAAAAGAAACACGCGGTAAAACGCTCGAATCTATGTAATTTTTAAAAGCGGTGATATTAATCACCGCTTTGCTTTTACATACAATGGCGTTATTTAAGAATGATTGTTTGGATGAGCTCAACGTTAATTAATAAATATATTTTAAACTGCTGTTGATTCGTAAACGCTCCTTTTACCTGCAAGCTTTTAATACCAAAGTGTACAGCTACCGATTGCATACTTAAATATCACTATAGCTCAATACGTTAGCGAACCTTTTAACTTAAGTTTAGGCTGAATAGCAATCTACGCTCATTTATTTTAACTTTATAACCATTGCCGTATTACCATTTATTATAACTAATCTATTTAAATTCCTTTTTAGAATATCAAAAATTAGCTATTGTCCGCCCATTCCAACTTTATGTATTTACTAAAATGAAAAAACAGTTAATTTCAGGCTTAGCTTTAACGTGTGCGTTAGGTTCGTTCAGTGCATTTGCTACTAATGGTTATTTTACTCACGGCTATGGCATGACCCACAAAGGCATGGCTGGCGCAGGTGTAGCGCTGTCAGAAGAGTTAATGTCTGGTGCTAATAATCCAGCAACCTTTTTACCTAATGGAACAGAGCTATCACTGGGCTTAGAGCTTTTTTCACCTGAACGAAAATATACTGCATCAAAAGTAGATACTTTTTACCCTGGCGCATTTTATCTTGAAGCAAAAACACAAAAAAGCGACAACACCGTATTTGCAATTCCAGAGTTTGCTATTGGCCATCAATTAAATGAAAAAGTAAATATTGGTTTATTAGTGTATGGCAACGGCGGTATGAATACCGAGTACGGCGCAGAATCCTCTCCTGAGGGGACTTTTTACGCTGGTACAACGGGCGTTGATTTAAAACAACTCTTTATTAGCCCAACAGTAAGCTATGAGTTAAATGAACAAACACGCCTTGGTGTATCTCCTATTTACGTGGTGCAACAGTTTGAAGCGCAAGGGCTTGGAAACTTTGCTCCTTTTTCGCAATCACCCCAAGCGCTTACAAATAATGGCACCGATACAAGCACAGGCTTAGGCATTCAACTAGGTATTAGCCAAGATATAAATTCGTCATTAAGCTGGGGGGCAAGTTACCGCTCATCAGTGTCTATGCAAGAGTTTGATAGCTATAAAGGTTTGTTTGCAGAGCAAGGCGGATTTGATCTGCCAAGTTCGTTTCAACTTGGTGCAGCTTATAAGCTTACCCCAAGTAATCAGGTTGTATTTGATTGGCAAAAAATAAATTACAGCGAAGTAAAAAGTATTGCAAATCCAATCAATAACTTGATGTCAGCGCCTTTAGGGGCTGATGCAGGAGCTGGGTTTGGCTGGAACGATATGACTATTTATAAGCTTGGCTATCAGTGGCAGCGTACATCGCAACAAAAAATTCGTTTTGGGGTATCTTACACCGAGCAACCTATTCCTTCATCAAACGTTTTGCTTAATATTTTAGCCCCGGGCGTTCAAGAGTGGCATTTTACTACTGGCTTTAGCCATTCTTTTACCAACAAGGTACAATTAAACGCTATGGCTTTTTATTCGCCAGCAAAAAAAGTAACGGGTACTAACTACTTAGCGCCTAATCAACAATTATCAATCGAAATGAAACAAACCGGTTTAGGCGTTTCTATTGTTTGGGAAATTTAAAAATGATAACAGAATTCACCCCAGTATCGGCTGCAATAGGCGGGGCATTAATAGGTATAGCGTGTACGTTATTACTGGTTTTATACGGAAAAATTGCAGGTATATCAGGCATTGTTAAATCTGTATTCGCTAAAGCAAATTCAGACTCTCGTTGGCAGTTATACTTTATTTTAGGGTTGTTGTTGGCAGGAGTGGCTGTAAGGGTATTTGCGCCTTCTTTATTAGAAGGCGAATTGCAATTACCGCCTTGGCTTATTGTTGTTGCAGGGCTTTTAGTTGGCGCTGGTACAACGTTAGCTAATGGGTGCACAAGTGGCCATGGTGTGTGCGGCATGTCGCGCTTTTCTACTCGCTCTTGGGTTGCAACATGCACATTTATGCTTGTCGCCTTCATTACAGCAAACCTTGTAGGATAAATAATGAAAGCAATTATGATGGTTGTTATAGGCTTTATATTTGGCTTAGGACTTATTATTAGCGGGATGACAAACCCTGCTAAAGTGATTAACTTTCTTACTTATGGAAACCAATGGGACGCAAGCTTAATTATAGTGATGGCTGTTGCCATGCTAATAATGATGCTTACATGGTTATGGGTTGCAAAAAAAGAGAAGCCACTTCTTTCAGGAACGTTTAATTTAAGTGATTTAAAAAAAATTGATGCGCGCTTAATTATCGGCTCGGTACTTTTTGGTTTAGGCTGGGGTTTAAGTGGTATATGCCCAGGCCCGGGTTTGGTTCAATTGGTGTCTCTTAAAATGGAGTTTTTATTATTTTTTGCAGCCGTGCTAGGCGGTATGTGGTTAGCCAAAAAAGTATAATATTTGCTGCCGACTAAACTCGGCAGCTACTTTTACCCAAACAAAGGTACATAACTTGCTGCAATATATATAAAACTATATTGAACAGGTTTAAGTTATGCTAAATAAAGCGCTGGAATTTTCTAACAGCACACCTTGGTTAGGCGCAGCGTCCTCCCTTTTACTTATAGCTATACTACTGTTTTTAGTTCGTTTTTTTGTGATGTACTGGCTAAAAAAATGGACTTCAAAAACCAAATTTATATTCGATACTTTACTAATAGAGTCAATATCTAAGCCGCTAACACTGTGCACAATTATTGTGCTACTCACCATTTTAGAGCACGACACCTTCATTATTAGTACTTCTATTTCTCAACAAATTCCTTTTAATAGCATTAATATTGTACTAGCTCTACTGGCACTTATTATGTTTTTAGACCGCTTTATTATTGGCACTATTAATTACTATGGCAAACAATCTGCCGTTGTTTTTAATTCAAAAAGCATAATTAAAGGCGTGATACGCGTTACATTATCATCCGTAGGAATACTAGTATTAATGGGCACGTTAGGTATTTCTATTACACCCATTATTGCCTCGTTAGGTATTACATCACTGGCTGTTGCCCTTGCTTTACAACCTACCCTCGAAAACTTTTTTTCTGGCGTGCAGCTAGTGATAGATAAACCCATAAGAGTGGGCGATTTTATTGAGCTTGAATCAAAAGAACAAGGCTTTGTAGATCACATAGGCTGGCGCTCTACATGGGTTAAAATGCTACCTAATAATATGATTATTATACCTAATAGCCAATTATCTAAATCGCGTATTATTAATTACTTTTATCCTGAAAGAGAGCTAAGCGTCCCTGTAGATATAAGCGTGCATTACGATTCGGATTTAGAATTTGTTGAGCAAGTAACACTTGAAGTGGCTCGTGAAATACTTATTTCACACGAATGGGGCGTTGATGATTACAATACCTTTGTGGTTTTTCATACCTTTGACAGATCAAGTATTAACTTTACGGTTATGCTGCGCGCAAAAGAATACTTTAATCGCTTTTGGGTTAAATCTGCTTTTATAAAAGCCCTGCATAAACGCTATAAAAAAGAAGGCATTGTAATTCCCTTCCCTATTACGGCTATTAACACTACACAAGAATCCGCTAAATTTAATAGTGATAAAAAGGTGCAAGGCGATACTTAAAACAAAGCGCGAGAGACACTCGCGCTAATAAGTATTAAAACTTGTAGGTTATTTGCCCAACAATTTCACGCGGGCTACCCGGAAAGTGACCGTTACGCTGGCTAAATCCGCTTACAGCATATTCCTTATCAAACAGGTTGTTAATATTTACACTTAGTAATACGTCATCAAAGCGACTCGTCCAGCTCATATCAAATACGGTAAACGGTTTTACTTTTTGACCATCGGAGCTTACTTGCTCACTCACATAATTAGCGCCAAACGCAATAGAGGAATTAATCGAATCGAGCCCAAAGCGTGACCATAAACCCGCCTGATGGCGCGGCGCATTAGCAAAGCGCGAGCCATCACCAAATGTATCTGAAAGCGTATCACCCGTTACGCCGTCTACTACTTGCGTATCGTTGTATGCGTAGTTAGCCGTTATTGTCCAATGCTCGGATAAATCGCCTACTAAAGTTGTTTCAAATCCACGGCTTTCTACTTCACCTATATTTAAAAGTGCAGCAATGCCATCCCCCGCGCCCGTATCTTCAGGATTGCTCATTACCACGTTTTCTTTATTAATTTGATAAACAGCAAATGTACTCATTATTTTGCCGTCAAACCATCGGTTTTTCATACCCAGCTCGGTTTGCTTACCTGTTTCTGGGTCTAAGTTGCCCTCGCCTTCTACATCTTCTTGGTCGGCTGATGATGTAGGGTTAAAGCTCTCTGAGTAATTAATATATACCGATGTGTTTTCTACTGGCTGATAAGTAACAGCAACGCGCGGCGTTATATCGTTATCTGAGTAACTAAAACCTGTTTCTTGATTAAACTCTTTAAAATGGTCATAGCGCAAACCTGCAATTATTGTCCACTGCTCGCCTATGCTAATTACGTCTTGCGCGTATACACCAAATCGGTCGGTATCTACGCCATCGCGGTTCATGTCGGTAAGGTTATAAGTACTTGGATCGGTTTCACCGTAGTTTAAATTAAAAATATTTAAATTAGCGACGCCATCGGCCTCATATCGAGCACGAAAGTAGTCATATTCGGTATCAACGGTGTGGTAATCACCACCAAATAAAAACTGATGTATTAATTGTCCTTGTCCAAAGTTATAAACAAAGTCGGTGGTTACACTTGCCTCTTTATTGGCACGAAATTGCTTACGGTATTCACGCTTAATCGTCTCGTCATCGATATTGGCTACGCCATCACCATTTACATCTACCCAGCTTTGCGACTCATGGTAGGCTTGGTCTCGCTCGTTATCCATGTAACGAAACGTAGTACTTAACGAAAAATCATCATTAAAATAATGGCTAAGTTCTGCTTGAAGCACCAAAGCTTCCATATTTTGATAATCAAACGACTCATTGGCGTTATAACTTGGGTCAACTAAAAAGTTACCGTTGTCATCTACCGGTACGCCACGTAAGCGGTTTCCGCCTAGGTCTTGTTTAATGTAGTCAACACTTGTGGTTAGGGTTGTTGAATCTGTTAAATCAAATAACAATCCACCTGTCAGCTCGGTGTTTTTTGAGTCTGCATTGTTACGAAAGCTGTCTTGCTCTTCATAGTAACCACCCAATCTATAAGCCATTGTATCGCTTAAACCGCCGGTCATATCAAGTGATGCACCACGGGTGTTGTAGTTACCCAAAGTAAGCTTTAGTTCGCGTTTTTGTGTGTAGCTTGGCTTTTTGGTTACGTAATTAATCATCCCACCAGGTTCGCCACCGCCATACAAAGCAGAGGCAGGCCCTTTTAATACTTCAACACGTTCAACATTAAATAACTGCGGTACACCAAAGCCCGAATATGGGTCGCCACGCACACCATCATAAAATACATTGGCGTCATCTCTAAAACCACGAAAAGTTACACCTGAGTAGCTGTATTCACTCACACCCGCAATTGAGCGGTATAAATCGGTAATGTCGCGCGCGGCTTGGTCAATAATAAGTTGCTCGGTTAATACCTGCGCAGATTGCGGTAATTTAATAAGATCTAAATCCGTTTTAGTACCAATTTTACTTTCGGTTTCTAGGTAAAATTGCTGGGCACGACCAGTTACTTCTATTTTTTCAATATCGTTATTTTGCTCGGCAAATGCCACATTAGAAAAAGCAGAAAAAGACGCAGCAATACTGAGCGCCAAATATTTTTGGTTAAACATATTGATCCAAAGAAGAGGTTTATAAAACACTGCGAATGATAACGACTATCATTAACATGTGCAATGTAAATAATTTCATATTCATCCTTATTTTTCGAATGAAGAGTTTTTGAGTAACACACTAAATTTGCAGCTCAGCATTAAAAAAATTAATTAGCATTACTGGAATACAAAATTGATATAATATAACATACCTTTAATTGTAATTTAGTAAGATTATTAAATGATAAATAAACTGCCCGTCACAGTGTTATCAGGTTTTTTGGGGGCTGGTAAAACCACTGTACTTAGCCATATTCTTAATAACAGGCAAGGTAAAAAAGTGGCTGTTATAGTTAACGATATGAGCGATATAAATATCGATGCAGCCACTATTAAAAACGATGTATCGCTCAATCACAGTAACGAAAAGCTCGTTGAAATGAGCAACGGTTGTATTTGCTGCACCCTACGAGAAGACTTACTTGTTGAAGTGGGCAAACTTGCCAAAGATGGGCGTTTTGATTACCTCGTTATTGAATCAACCGGTATTTCTGAGCCATTACCTGTAGCCGAAACCTTCACATTTGCCGATGAAAATGGCGTATCACTGGGTGATATTGCCACCCTTGATACTATGGTAACGGTGGTTGATGCCGTTAACTTTTTAAACGACTACGAACAAGCAAATGATTTACAAGATACTGGCGAATCGTTAGGAGAAGACGACGAGCGAAGCGTAGCCGACCTACTTGTTGACCAAGTTGAATTTGCCGATGTAATCTTAATTAGTAAAACTGATTTAATTACAAACGATGAATTAAATAAACTCACTGCCATTTTAAATACGCTTAATACTCAAGCTAACATTATTCCTATTTCAAACGGCCATATTAATATTAACGAAGTGCTAAACACGGGTTTATTTAATTTTGAACGTGCCCAACAAGCACCGGGGTGGCTTAAAGAAATGCCTGGTGAACATATTCCCGAGACTGAAGAGTATGGAATTAGCAGCTTTAATTACACTGCGCGCCGCCCATTTGACCCAGAAAAGTTTTATAACTTTCTTCATAGCACCGAACAATTTGGCAAACTTATTCGCTCAAAAGGTTATTTTTGGTTAGCAACACGCCCTTTATTTTGCGCGCAGTGGAGCCAAGCAGGCGGTATAGCTCATTACGGATTTGCTGGTATGTTTTTTAAAGCCATCCCCCAAAAAGACTGGCCTACAGAGCCTGAACTGCTTGCTGACATAAATAATAAATGGGTAGAACCCTTTGGTGACATGCGCCAAGAGCTTGTGTTTATTGGTCAATCATTAAATAAACAAGCGATGATTAAAGCGCTTGATGACTGCCTACTACCAGAAGATGCGGTACTTAAGGGTAGGGACTTTTGGAGAACCTATAACGACCCGTTTCCTATTTGGGAGGAAGAGTAATGAATGCCCTAGCCCCAATAACTGCGCAAATAAAGCCTGCGGAACCGCTGTACCGAAAAGCAGCTAAAGAGTGTGACGCCGATGTATTGCCACAAATTTATAACCAAGACACTAACATTGTTATTTGGCAAAGAGACCTTGAGCAAACATTAACAAATGCAGTTAATACTCTCATTAGCGCAAATGCTTTAAAGCCACTAGAACTTGCGGTATCGCCCGATGATGCGTTTGATCAATTAATAAAAACGCTTAAGCCAGAAGATAATAACCGCGATGAAGTTAAAGCGCTGTGTGAAGATATCGCACTGTTGGTTGAAATGTTTTGCTGCCTGTTTGATTTAAAACGCGCCGGTTTAAGGCTAAAAATATTAGATAAACCTATGTGCCCGCGTTTTCATGTAGACAAAATTCCGTGCCGGCTAGTTACTACCTATCAAGGTGTTGCTACGCAGTGGTTAAATCACAGCGATGTAAACCGCTCAAAGCTAGGTACTGGTAATTTAGGTAAACCCGATGAAGAGTCTGGTTTATTTAAAAGCCTAAATAATATTAATCAACTCAAGCAAGGTGATGTTGCCCTGCTTAAAGGCGAGTACTGGGATGAAAACGAAGGTGCGGGGCTTGTACATCGCTCACCCCCGGTGGCTGAAAACGAGCAACGCTTATTACTTACGCTCGATTTTATCTAAAATTTGTTGTGGTGATAAACGCTAAGCTAATGCGCGTTTATCACCCTAGCGATTACTTCGTACAAACCTTGTGTGCTTACAGGTTTAGATACAAAGTCATCCATACCTACACTTAAACAGCGCTGTTTATCATCTTCGTAGGCATTAGCGGTAATTGCAATAATGGGCACATGTGCCTTAGTGTTTACTTCGTTAGCACGTATGGTTTGGGTACATTCGTAACCATCCATATTTGGCATTTGGCAATCCATTAAAATTAAGTCAAAGGTATTACCCTTAAGCACTTTTAACGCTTCAATTCCATCGTTAGCCATTGTAAGTTGTACATGAGTTGGCTCTAACATTTTTGCAATTACTTGGCGGTTTATGGGGTTGTCTTCTACCAATAGTAATTTTTTGCTACCAAGGTTAGGTACTGATTGCGACTGTACTGCGGCTGTGTGCTTTATAAACTCAGCTTTAGGCGCATTAATGTAAAACTTAAGCATGCTGCCTTTACCGGGTTCACTATTTAAAGATATTTCACCCTGCATTTTTTTAATTAACCCTTGGCTAATGGCCAAACCAAGCCCGGTACCACCGTATTTACGTGCAACACCTACATCAGCTTGTGTAAACTCGCTAAACAATAACGATTGCTGATCTTTTGCTATGCCTATGCCGCTATCAGACACACTTACAAATAACTGCTGGCCACTGTAATCAAACGATAAACGTACAAACCCGCGCTCAGTAAACTTATACGCGTTAGATAATAAATTAATAATAACTTGGTTTAAGCGTAAATCATCTACGTTAATACAATCTGGCAAGGTGTTACTGCACTGAACTATAAACTGCACATCGTCAGAGCTTACAATGGGTGAAAACAACGATTTAATATTTTCGATAAAAGGCGCTAAATTTGTAGGACGCGGGCTAATTTGCATTGCATTAGCCTCAATTTTAGAAAAATCTAAAATATCGTTTAAGATTTTCAATAAGTTTTGAGCACTTTTTTGTTGCGTATCTAAAAGATCTCTTTGCTCGTCGGTTAACGAACTATCACGCAGCAATACCTCACCCATGCCCAAAATACCGTTCATTGGGGTGCGTAGTTCATGACTCATATTTGCTAAAAACTGCGATTTAGCCACATTAGCTAAATTAGCACGCTCTACTGCTTGCTTAAGCTTATTGGTTTGCTCAGCAACTTGTTTTTCTAGCTGCTGGTTAAACTCACTGAGTTGTTTGTTTAGGTCTTGGTTTTTTATATTTGACGCTTGCAGGTTTTCTATTGAATGCTGTAGCGCAGTGGCGAGCATTTCAAACTGCTGCTGAAGTTGCAGTACTTCTTGCCAACTTGAATCTGTATTAAAAGTCTGTTTTTTTGATTTATTAAAGCTTTGCATTAAATTAGTTAAACCACTGATTGGCTGCACTAATAAATTTGCAAGTTGGCGTACAAACAGCACCACCATAATAATTAGCATAGCGCCTAGCAAAATACTTGGCAGCCAGGCTTTGGCTACAGCCATACTCAAATGTTTACGATTATAAAAAGTGATTACTTGCCATTTGCTCTGCGGATTAACATATCTAGAACTATGGTAAACCTCATTATTATTGGAGCGAAATAAATTTTTATCGCCCATATTACGCGTATTAAAACCATCTTCGTTAAAGTCGGTTAATATTTTAAACTGCTCAAGCGAGCTAAAAACCACTTTTTGCTTATCATCCAGTACAACTAATTCGCCAGTATTTTCAAATAAATTAGGAACAAACTGCTCTAATCGTCCAAGCTTTAACGACCCCTCTACTACGCCGAAAAACTCACCATCACGATAAATAGGTGCCGACAGCGCAACAATGGCTTCATTGCCAAGCCCTCGCCCTTGAAACACACCACCGCTATAACCGAGAGGATATTGCTTAGCCTGATTAAAGTACTCGCGATCAGTGACATTACGCTGCGCCTTAGTTAGCCCCGCTATAAGGTTATTAGGCGACGTTATTTCGACGTAGCCGCTAGGGGTTGCATACAAGCTTGTAGCAAACCCTGGAAATAGATTCATTAGCCTTTTTAACTGCTGCTCACTATCTGTGCCCGCGCTTATGGCGTCGCTACTCATTACAATGGCATTTTTATGAAACGTTAAATAATCACTTAATTGAGTGCTTATATATTTGGCTTTTTCTTCAAGTTGGGCGTCTACCTCATACTCTAACCGAGAGTGGTGATCGTTCACTAAAATTACACTGGTAAGCAGTATAACCAATATAATAATAACGCTTACAACATAGCTAAGAATGCGAGCAAGAGGCCTGCCCTGATAGGCACGGCTGGCGTGGGGTACAAATACACTAAATAAATCAACTAAAGCTAAGCTAATTAACGCATTTATGAGGTACTTTGATATTGCAACAACTAGCGTTAACCATGGCAGACCAATAAGAAACTGCCCTATTCCCCAAATTATAGGTAAACCAACTAACAGCCAAAAAACAGTACCAAGAGGGAGTATGGGTTTAGAGCGGCGTAAACAAAAAGTGTAAAGCCAAAAAAGCTCGAGTAAATAAACAATACTCGGCCAGCAATGCCCCCACCTATAAAGTAAAAAGCCAGATACAATCGCAAGGCTTAAGCACGCATAACGCAGCCCAATAAACACTAAGCTACATAATACAAATACTTGCCCAAATAAAAACTCAGAACTGTCGAAAAAATATAACGGCGAGAGGTTAACTAAACCCCCTAGCAACCCTAATAAAACAGCGAGTGTCCACTTACTTCTTTGAGGCATTACTTCAACCCTAGAGTACTTTGTTAACACGCAGTGTTAAATTAATATAATTGCTACATTATTGCGTACAAGTTAAAAGTTGTCTAGCGAGAAAAGGAGCTGGAAACTATTAGGTATTATGGGTTAATTTAGTGAAAAAATATATATATTAAGGAGTTAGCGATATACACCCAATGTTGCTTGAAGTATAAGTTGGCATAACCAAACTCGGTTTTATTGCTCCACAGCGACAAAAGTGGAAGCGTAAGTTGACATAAAGTTGAATCATAAAATGGCATAAAGTGACTGGTTTTCTTAAATTAAAAGCTCCTGATACCAAAGCCAGTTTTTTAATGCTAAAAAATTCCGATTAATTTAGTAGAAATAGATATTTCTCATTAAGACTTAAACACCGTTAAGTTTCAATTTTTGATGGTGAAGAAAATGATTGGATAAATTTTATGGGATATCTATGTCGATGACATGACGTACCGATTCGCAACAAACGATTATATTAGCACATCAAGAATAGTGGAAATATCACCTCAGAACCAGCTAATCAAAACTGTCAGTGGTAGCCTTTATCAAGTTATTGGAAAAGGCAAAAAGCCGAAGTGCAAATATGAGTGAGCCATTTAACAATTTGGTTAATGCTAAATTATGTCATCTTATGCTTCTGGTTTATGCAATCTTTTAGTACAAATATGTCAACTTATACTTCAAACAACACCCAAATGAGGAATTTGGGTGGCAGTCTTACCAGCCACATCTCGGCACACACGTCACAAACTGTGGCTGCTCCCTTCCGGGCCTGACCAGGTTCGCCTGCTAGTGTTGCGAGAGGACCAATAAGACTACCATTGAGGGCCTTGGTTGGCGCGGGAAGGATTATCTCTACTTTTGCTCTGTTATTCAAGGGATAATCTAAAAAGAAAGTGCGATTGCATACTTCATATACAATCGCGACGTATTTAGCTGTTTTAGTGCGTATTAATTGTTCTCTAACTGCGCTTTTATATTACGAAGTGCTGCTTTTACTTTTTTCATGTTTTCTGGACCCATACGTAAAAGCTGTTTTTGCGCAGCAGGTAATTGCTCCCACTCCGAAAACGCATACTGATACGTCACTGAATCGCGAAGTAACGGCAAGTCACCTTCAGGCTCTGGCGTATCAAGTAATAAATCGATTGCATCGGTTAGCGTTTGATTAAACTCATCATCGCCATAACCAATTTCACTGTATGCATTATTAATAAGTGGCTTGTACTCTTCGTACATACGAACGGCTTGCGCTGCACTCATACTGGTAAATATTTTCACATACGGGGTATAACGCTCGTAGCTGTTAGGGTTAATTGTGAGGATATCCCCTTCATTAACGCTAAATTTCTCTTCTGGCTGTACAACAGGCGTGTGCTTTTTAGCTACCTTACCTTTAGCTAGGTTATCTACAAATACAACACCACGGCGAATTACATCATCGGTTACCATTAGGCTCATTACTGAGTCGCTTAGGTACTCATCCATTTTAGCAACTACAACTGCATCACTTTCGTTAAGTGTTGGTAGTGGCTCCACTTCAGGCTCCGGCTCACTCGGGCTTTGTGCTGGTACTTCAAGCTCGGCTGGTTTTTCTGGCATTACAGATGGCGCGTCTACCACTGGGTCGTTCTCGGGTTTAAGCTCCATCATAGGTTGCTCTTTAACTACGGGCTCTACCTCAGTGCGTGTTTCTTGCTCGTCACTTGGTGTGAGCAATACGAAGGCGGCCGCACATGCTACGACTATTAAAATAATAACGGCGAAAAGAATATTGTTATTAGGTGGACGTTTTTGAACATCTGATGCTTCTGGTTTATCTGACATACGAACTCCATAAAAATTAAAATGCGATATCACTTAGAGTACGCTAAGTGGATTAAATTCATTCTTACACAAATACTATGACATTTTATAATACGACAATTATAGCAAAGTAAGTTACCTACTAAATTGGGTGATTAAATAATGTAATAAGTATTAGGGCAGTTATCCTTTGATTCTTCTAGCTTAAAGACTTACAGTTAATAAATAAAGTAAAGACGTAGAACAGTTTAACCACCAATATGAAAATCAAGCAAGTTGATCCACAAAAACCTAAAACTGCCTTATTACTTACAGGTGGTGGCGCACGAGCTGCTTATCAAGTCGGTGTGCTAAAAGCGCTAGCTCATAGTATGCCTCGTACTGCTCCATTGCCATTTAGAGTAATAAATGGCACCTCCGCTGGCGCTATTAACTCTGCTGCATTGGCATGTTACGCTTCTTGTGCGCATTTGGCTGTACGAAAGCTCGAATCAGTTTGGAAAAACTTTTCAACCTCTATGGTCTATAAAAGTGACTTTTTAAGCGTGTTTGGTCATATTGCTCGCAATATCTTAACGAGCTTTCAGTCAGAGCATATTAACCACCCACCAGCGAGCTTACTAAATAACCGCCCTCTGCGTAGTTTATTAAACGAGATTTTAGATTTACACCGCATTGAGCGCAATTTACACCGTAATTATTTAGATGCGCTGTCTATTACAGCCTCAAGTTATACAACGGGTGACTCGGTTGCATTTTTTCAATCTAATACGCAAACATCGTGGCAACGTGCTAAACGCGAAGGCCGCGCAACTCGTATTAATGTTGAGCACTTAATGGCATCAAGTGCCATTCCTATGGTGTTTCCAAGTGTAAATATTTATAACCATTACTTTGGTGATGGCTCTATACATCAACTTTCTCCGCTGAGTCCGTCGATTCATTTAGGCGCTGAAAAAATATTTATTATTGGGGTAGACCAACCTAAAGAATTACACCCGCCGGGTTATTCGCCACATTATCCTGGACTCTCTGCTGTTGCGGGGCATTTACTAGACAGTGTATTTACCGACACTATGCAATCGGATTTAGAGCGTTTGGCTCGTGTTAACCGAACATTAGGGCTATTACCCGCTCGTGATAAACATCAAGAACTTAAACAAATAGATACCTTTGTAATTAACCCATCGCAAAACTTTAACGCAATTGCAGCGCAGTATTACGACGATATGCCTTGGGCTATTAAAGTATTGCTACGTACCATAGGTGTTAAAAAACATTCGCAATCGAGCTTAACCAGTTATCTATTGTTTGAAAAACGCTACACCCAGCATTTAATGCAAATTGGTTATGAAGACGGTATGAAAAAATTACCGGAGATACGCAAGTTTTTAGAACTAGATTAAGCTCAAACAGAAACGTTATTCTATTCCGTCGAGAAGGTAGTGCTCTACCCGCTCAACACGCCTTGGTTTACCTTGTAACACTAAAACGTCATTAGCCAATAAGGTTGTTTGTGCTGATGGCGTGTCTATTTCGGCTCCTTCTCTGCGCAGCGCTTTTACCAGTACCCGACGCTTTTCTAAATTTAGATTTTCGATTGTTTTATTAACTGCATAAGCTTTATCAGGCAGAGCAACCACATGTAAGTACTCTAACCGGTCACTTGATGTATCTTCGTTATCTTTAAAATAGCCTGCATAAAAGCTTTGCATTAACGGATAACGATTACGACGCTCTTTACTTACTCTTCGCACAATACGCGTCATCGGTACGCCCGACATAGACAACACATGCGACACGAGCATTAAGCTTGCCTCTAACGACTCAGGTACTACTTCGGTTACACCTAGCTCTTTTAAATAATCTAGCTGGCTATCGTCACGGGTACGAATGAGTATTTTAACATTGGGTGCTATTTGCTTTATGACATCAATAACAACCTGTGCATGATCAAACTCTGTAAAAGTAATAATAACCAAGCGAGCTCGCTCTACTCCTGCGCACTTTAAAATATCTTTTTGTTTAACATAGCCAAATATGACAGGCTCACCCGCCGCTTTGCCTTCTTGTACTAAAATTGGGTTACTTTCAATCGCAACATAGTCTATTGCTTCGGGCTTTAAAAAACGCGCTATAGTTTGCCCAACTCGCGAAAAACCACAAATAACAACATGGTCACTATAAAGCGTACTACTTTGTGGCTCACTCTCGAGCGCCAAACTTGGGCGATCGAGTATGCCTAAACGCTTTAAAATAAATGGCGTTTTATCAATCAAAAATGGGGTAAATGCCATTGAAAGCACACCAAGGGCAATTAAAAATGAAGCTTGCTCTGAATTTAATAATTGATGCTGGCCAGCAAGTGCAATAAGTACAAAGCCAAACTCCCCCATTTGCCACAGCATAATGCCACAGGCGAGTGAATCTTGGTTTCGCTCATGCATTAGCCGCGCGCTAAAGGCTACCACTGCAATTTTTAACACCAGTAAACCCAGCAAGGCGCCAATAATTATTACGATATGCCCCAGTACAAATAAAATATCCAGCTGCATACCTACAGTAACAAAAAATAGCCCCATTAAAATATCGCGAAATGGGCGTATATCGGCCTCTAACTGATGCCTGTAATGGCTCTCACCTAACATCATTCCGGCTAAAAAAGCACCTAGCGCCATAGACAAGCCAAACATATACGTTAAAAAGCCTGCAAACAACGCGACTAATATGGTGGTAAGTACAAATAACTCATCGGTTCGTACTTGCGCTATTTCTTTAAACACAATGGGCAATACCCATTTACCAATTGCCCAAAGAAGCACACATACAAATGCGCCTTTACTTAGGGCAAACGCTAAAGCCCAGCCAATACTTTGAGAGTCACTTGATGCAAATAAAGGAAGTATTATTAATAGAGGAACAACAGCAATATCTTGAAAAAGTAGAACACCAACGGCTAATTGCCCACGGCGCTGATTAAGCTCACCCGTTTCTTTTAATAGCTTAACTACTACAGCGGTTGAAGAAAGCGCCATAATTGTGCCGATGGTAAAACTGGTGAGTAATGAAAAGTTTAAGCAATATAGAATAATAATGAAGAGTAAACTGGTTATACCTACTTGTAATGAGCCCAAACCAAAT
Source organism: Pseudoalteromonas sp. SG45-1 (assembly GCF_014164135.1). NCBI lineage: Bacteria > Pseudomonadati > Pseudomonadota > Gammaproteobacteria > Alteromonadales > Pseudoalteromonadaceae > Pseudoalteromonas > Pseudoalteromonas sp. SG45-1. The sequence goes on along the minus strand of NZ_JACJEP010000019.1, from coordinate 43,211 downwards.
ACTAGGTTTCGCATTGCCATTAGTCGAGAAATAGAAAATTCTAGCCCTAAACTAAATAACAAAAACACAATACCCAATTCAGCTACAAACTCTATTTCGTGAGATTGTGCAAGCCAGCCAATACCATGACTACCGGCTAAAACCCCCGTTGCTAGGTACGCTAAAATAGGCGGCAAGCCAATGCGCTTAAAAAACCACACAAAAAGAACTGCCGCGACTAATAAGCCAAAAATTTGAGCATTAATACTTTGCAAATGCAGCCTCGCGTTTAAATTAAACTAGTAGCTTGTAAGTAAATATAACAACCATATGTTTTTCATGCAATTTTAAAATATGGCACAAAAATAGCTTAGTTATTGCAAAGTAACACCCTCGGGGGAGAATTTAATGGAAAACGTCCATATTTTGACGCAGCGTGTGTCTGGTCGCGGTGATTTTTTGCCGTTTTCGGCTGAACACTCACCTACAAATGAAATAACTGAAACGCATGAACTCGTCGCAGAGCTACAAACAAGCTTAGTGATCGAGGATGTTCTGGCTATTTACGCTAAATTTGCAAAACAATTGCTCAATTTTTCTGGATTGCAGTTTCAATCAACTTTAGGTACTGCTCAAACATCACAAAGTGATACAAATAGTACACCCTATATTTTTGATTTAGCGATTAATAAAGACCACTTAGGGCAGCTAATTTATTTTAGTAAATTCCCACTTGGTCACGCAATTGAGAAAAAATTACATACATTACATAGTGCGCTGGTTTATCCACTTCGTAATGCGATGATGTATAGCCGCGTACTAAAGCTTGCCACAAAGGATGCGTTAACCGGTTTAAATAATCGTAGTCAATTTAATGACTTTTTACTTCAAAAGCTTGAAAACTGTCGCCGTTATCAACGCCCATTTAGTTTAATGTTGCTTGACTTAGATAACTTTAAACAAGTTAACGACAACTTCGGCCATAAAATTGGTGACGATACACTTAAAGAATTTTCAAAAGTACTGTGTAGCAGTATACGCGGCACTGATTCGGTATTTAGATTTGGTGGTGATGAGTTTGCTTTACTTATTGAAGACCCTGAGTTTACAACTAATAAAGTGATTGCTGAGCGTATAATGTGCTTAGTAAGAAAATCGCCATTAATGTCTAAGTATAAAGTAACAACCAGTATTGGTTTTACTTTAGCTAACAGCCAAGATTGCGAAACTGAGATATTTGCTCGAGCCGATAAAGGTTTATACAAAGCAAAGGCATCAGGTAGAAACTGCGCAAAAGCATATTAGCCTTTACTTAACTGCATTAAATAAAAAAGCCTAGCTTCCCCCGCTAGGCTTTGCACATACCAATTTATAAATAAACAACGCAGCACAAAAACCAAAAAAGAACCCGCTAATTAAATTAAGTAATGCAGTAATAGTCGCAAGCGGTGTAAATAATACTAAAAGCAGTGGCAGACTCACGCCTAAAATAAAAAACAATCCACCTTTACCTAACCAATAAGCTAATAAAAGTACTGCAGATGCAATCCCACCAGCGACTGCATAACCTAACGTAACTATATTTAACTCAAGTAAAACATTAGCGATAACAGCAATAAGCGCTGTTATTAGCATACCCATTGGCGCTTTTTTTACTAACGATAAGCCAACATGCGGCTGTTTACTCATTTATTTACACTCCCAAAAAATACCATTTTCATCAACATGCTTAGCGCTTATAAAACAACCAACCACTTGAACTAATTCATCATTATAAAAAATAAGTGGCACACTGGCGCGTAGCCACGGCGCTATTTTTGCATCTTTAAACCAATGCTTAACTGTATTACTACCAGGCTTTTTAAATGGTTTAATACGTGCGCTATTGCAATTAAAGCGCACTATTACTTGCTCATTTGAGTGTGGAGGTCTTACTCCAAAACCAATGCTTTTAATTAATAAGCGCCCGTCTGCAAGTTTTAGCTGCGAATGATTCAGCTCAATATCAGTTAATACTTCGCTTGGTGTTACAAAATACAAATAACCTTGATGGCGACGTATTTGCCCATCGAGCAAATCAATACGCATTTGTGCGTCGTTTTTTGCGCACATTGCTTGATTAATAATTTGCTCAAGCTGCTTTTGCGATGGCATGACTTGTGTAAATAATGCAAGCCACGCACGTACTATATTTGCAATACGCGCTGAGCTGTATTCACTTATTTGGCTAATGCACAGTGCTTGGTGCTCGTTAATACACTTATTTAAATCAAGCTGAGTGTATTCATCAAGTAATGTTTGCTGTTGTTGTAGTAGCTCAATACTTCGTGCTGTACATTGTTCAAACCCAGTAAAGCGCTCGGCTAACACAGGTACTATTTTTGAGCGTAAAAAGTTACGGTCAAAACTTTCATCTGTATTTGAGTCATCAGTTATGTGGTTAATACTAAAGCGCGCCGCAAACGCTTCTATATCGCTTCGCTTTACGTTTAACAATGGCCTAAAACATACACGGCCACTTTGCAGCAAACGCGCTTGGTGCATGGCTCCAAGCCCTTTTAAACCCGAGCCACGCTTTAAGCGCAGTAAAAACGTTTCTACTTGGTCGTTTAAATGTTGGCCCAATAAAACAATGCTGCCTTGTGGGCTTAGCTCATCAAGTGCTTTGTAACGTGCATCGCGAGCTTGGGCTTCAAGGCTCGTACGCGACTGCTGCTCAATTACAACTTTTGCGACTTTAAAAGGCACATCAAGCTCAATACATACATTCTTGCAAAAGCGTTGCCAGTCATCAGCATACTGGCTCAAGCCATGGTGAACATAAATAGCCGATACATCAATTGCAGGATTATCGGCTCTTAAAGCACGCATTAAATGCAGCAACACCACAGAATCAACACCACCAGAAAGCGCCACAGTAAAAACAGTGTTACCTTGCTCAATATAGCTATTTAGTGATTTTTTTAATTGCTGATAAATTGCTGTTGTATGCATATGGCCGCACTTTTATATAAAAACTCTGAACATTTTAAAGCAAAAAAGCCGCATAAGCGGCTTTTTTTTAACAATTAATGTGTTTAGCAATAACCAAACGACATTAAACGTTTGTAACGTTGATCAAGCATTTCTTCAAGCGTAAGTGCTTGTAAGTCTGCTAGGTCACGCTTAAGGCGTACTTTTAAATTACGTGCCATAGCATCGTAATTACGATGTGCACCACCTAGTGGCTCATCAACTAAGTTGTTGATTAAGTCTAGCTCTTTAACGCGCTCTGCAGTTACACCCATTGCTTCTGCTGCAAGCGGTGCTTTGTCAGCGCTTTTCCAAAGAATAGACGCACAACCTTCAGGCGAAATTACAGAATAAGTGCTGTACTGCAACATGTTAACTCTGTCGCCAACACCAATCGCTAATGCACCACCTGAACCGCCTTCACCAATAACCGTACATATTGTCGGCACTTTAAGTGACGCCATTACTTTTAAGTTACGTGCGATTGCTTCAGATTGACCACGTTCTTCAGCGCCAACACCTGGGTATGCACCTGGTGTGTCAATAAAGGTCATGATTGGCATTTTAAAACGCTCAGCCATTTCCATTAAGCGTAATGCTTTACGGTAACCTTCTGGCTTTGGCATACCAAAGTTACGTTTAATTTTTTCAGCAGTATCACGACCTTTTTGTTGGCCAATAACCATTACTGGTTCGCCATCTAAACGCGCAATGCCACCTAAAATAGCTGGATCGTTAGCAAAAGTACGATCGCCAGCAAACTCGTCAAATTCCGTGAAAATGCGCTCGATATAATCTCGAGTGTAAGGACGCAACGGATGACGTGCTAACTGTGATACTTGCCAAGCGCCTAAATTAGAAAAAATCTCCTGTTTTTGTTTGGCACTTTTTTCTTTTAATTTGCTGACTTCCTCTTCTAACTCAAGGTCTAATTCGCCAGCGCGGCTGATACTTTGTAATTCTTCAATTTTTGCTTCTAATTCTGCAATTGGAAGCTCAAAATCAAGATAATTGAGGCTCATGCTCTAAACTACCTAATTAGTTAAATTCTAGTTCTACATCTTGCGCAGCCATTAGTGATAACTTATGGATTAAGTCGTCACTTGGCGTAACACACCATTCGATCCCAAGAGTTAATTGCGCCAACGCATCTGGACGTTGGTAATAAACCTTGATCGGACACGTTCCCATTTTATAGGGTTCGAGTACTTTTTGTAATTTATCGAAGAAACCTGCCTCGATTTGCACCATGTTCAGCGTCATTTTAATCGCTTTAATACGCTTTTCACGCGCTTGAGCAATGGTGTTTATTTCTCTGGCGGTCATTGTAATACCACCGGAGAAGTTATCAAAGCTGACCTGTCCAGATATTACCAAGATATTGTTAACTTGGAGCATATCTTGGTACTTTTCAAACTCGTCTGAATACAAGCGTACATCAATCCGTGCACTCTTGTCATCTAAAGTTACTAAGGCCCAACGATTTCCTTTTTTATTAATTAATACCCTAGAAGCAATAACCAAACCAGCGGCCGTTGCAAACACATCACGATTAGTTGGCTGTAAATCAACTATTTTTCCGCTAGTGTAATGCCTAAGCTCACGGCGGTACTGATTTATTGGATGCCCAGTTAAATAAAGGCCTAGCGTCTCTTTTTCGCCATCTAACCACTCGTTATCAGTAAGCCCTGTGGCTTTAATAAAAGCTTGTTCAACTTCATCAGGCTCAGTGGCTAATAAACCAAATAAGTCACTTTGTCCTAATTGCTCAGCTTTGTTGTGTTGATCGGCCGCACGCATAGCATCTTTTAAACTGGCTAGTAATGTAGCACGCCCAGATTGGGTTTTCTCTGGTCCTAATTGATCCAAAGCACCCGCGTAAATTAATTTTTCGGTAACACGTTTATTTAAGCGTTTTAAATCAACACGGGCACAAAAATCAAATAAATCTTTAAATGGGCCGCCTTTTGCACGCGCTTCTAGGATTGCATCAACCGGTGCTTCACCCACGCCTTTTATCGCGCCAATGCCGTAAACAATTTCACCTTCAAGGTTTACTGTAAACTTAAACTCACCTGCATTTACGTCTGGTGGTAATAAGGTGAGCTTCATGTTTTCACATTCATCCACCAAAATAACTATTTTGTCGGTGTTATCCATATCGGCCGACATTACCGCAGCCATAAACTCTGCAGGATGGTGCGTTTTCATCCACAATGTTTGATACGATACGAGTGCGTAAGCTGCTGAGTGAGATTTGTTAAAACCGTAACCTGCGAACTTTTCTACCAAGTCGAAGATTTTTATCGCAAGCTCGCCGTCAATGCCGTTATTTCTTGCGCCATCTTCAAATGTTGAACGCTGCTTTGCCATTTCTTCGGGTTTTTTCTTACCCATTGCACGACGCAGCATGTCGGCGCCACCTAGCGTGTAACCTGCTAGTACTTGCGCAATTTGCATTACTTGTTCTTGATACAAAATAATGCCGTAGGTTGGATCAAGTATTGGTTTTAAGCTTTCGTGCTGATACTGCGCATCTGGGTATGAGATTTCTTCTCGGCCCAGTTTTCGGTCGATAAAGTTATCTACCATGCCTGATTGCAGTGGACCTGGTCGGAACAAGGCCACAAGTGCAATCATATCTTCAAAGCAGTCGGGCTTAAGGCGGCGTACTAAGTCTTTCATACCACGCGACTCTAGCTGGAATACAGCGGTCGTTTCGGCGCGAAGTAACAACTCAATACTTTTTTTATCATCCAGTGGAATGGTGTTTATATCAACGGGGTCTTTACCTTGGCGTTTCATGCGCACATTGGTCATATCGACCGCCCACTGCAATATAGTCAGTGTACGTAAACCCAAGAAATCGAACTTAACTAAGCCGGCTGTTTCTACATCGTTTTTATCAAACTGTGTTACTGGAAACTTACCTTCGTCATCGCAATAAAGCGCAGCGAAGTCGGTAATAGTGGTTGGCGATATTACTACGCCACCCGCATGTTTACCGGCATTACGTGTACACCCTTCAAGGATGCGACACATGTCGATTAAGTCTTTTACCTCATTGTCGCCATCGTAGGCTTCTTGCAAGCGCGGTTCTACATCAAACGCTTTGGCAAGTGTCATACCGGGGTCACCCGGAATCAATTTTGAAATTCGATCAACAAACCCGTAAGGATGGCCAAGCACTCGCCCTACATCGCGTATTACCGCCTTTGCAGCCATGGTACCAAAGGTAATAATTTGCGAAACCGCATCTCGACCATACAAAGCCGATACGTGATCAATTACTTCGTCTCGTCTATCCATACAAAAATCGACGTCGAAATCGGGCATTGATACACGTTCAGGGTTTAAGAATCGCTCAAAGAGTAAGTCAAACTCAAGTGGATCAAGGTCGGTAATTTTAAGCGCGTACGCAACTAACGAACCCGCACCTGAACCACGACCAGGTCCAACTGGAATATTATTATCTTTACTCCACTGAATAAATTCCATTACGATTAAGAAGTAACCTGGGAATCCCATTTGGTTGATTACACCGAGCTCAATTGCAAGACGCTCATCGTATTCAACACGTTTTACTTTTCTATCTTCTTCGTCGGGGAATAAAAACTGTAGTCGTTCTTCAAGGCCGTCTTGTGACACTTTAACTAAAAAGTCTTCAATTTTAAGCGAGCCGGTTGGGTAATCAGGTAAAAAGTAAGTACCTAATTGCACAGTTACGTTACAACGCTTAGCGATTTCTACGGTATTTTGTAGGGCTTCTGGAATATCGCTAAACAACTCAGCCATTTGCTCAGGTGTTTTTAGATATTGTTCTTCAGAGAACCGTTTAGGGCGGCGCTTATCATCGAGCGTGTAACCATCAAAAATAGCAACACGAATTTCGTGCGCTTCAAAGTTTTCGGGCTTTAAAAACACCACTTCGTTGGTCGCTACAACCGGTAGCTGCTCTTTAGCAGCAAGCTCTACCGCCATGTGCAAGTAATCTTCTTCAAGCGGTCGATTGGTGCGAACAAGCTCTAGGTAGTAGTTATCGCTAAAATGCTGCTTATAAAAACTAACAACCGATTCAATTACAGTCGGATTATTTTTTAATAACGCTTTACCTAAGTCACCGTCTTTAGCGCCTGAGAGAATAATTAAGCCTGCTTTTAGCTCAACTAACCACTCGCGGTCAATCACAGGGCGATGAAATACATGCCCACGCTGATACGCTTTAGATATCAGTAAGGTAATATTTTTATAGCCGTCATTGTCTTTGGCTAATATGGTTAAGCGGCTTGGCTCATCAGGAAACTCTGGGCTACGAACCCAAAAGTCAGCACCCACTATAGGTTTAATACCTGCATTATGCGTGGCGCCATAAAAACGCACTAAACCACAAAAATTCATTTGATCAGTAATTGCAATGGCTGGCATTTGCAGCTCTTGCGCTTTTGCGACTATTGGCTTTGTTTTAGCAAGGCCATCAACCATCGAAAAGTCTGAATGAACTCTTAAATGAACAAAATCAGGAGCAGCCATGCTTAGCCCTCACCATTGGCTTGCGCCAAAACGCGCTGCACAGGTTTAAAGCTTTTACGATGCTCGTCAATTGCACCGTATTGTTCAAGTGCTGCAAAGTGCGCTTTAGTGGGATACCCTTTGTGCCCTGCAAAACCATATTCTGGGTGGCGTTTATCAAGTTCAAGCATTTCGTCATCGCGCGCTACTTTAGCTAAAATAGACGCTGCTGAAATTTCGGCCACTAAGCTATCACCTTTAACAACAGCTTGTGCTGGCATTGCTAATTTAGGCAAACGATTACCATCTATAAATACAAATTCAGGTTGTGTGCTTAATGCCTCCACTGCGCGACTCATGGCAAGCATCGTTGCGTGCAAAATATTTAACTCATCAATTTCTGTTGGACTGCAGCGTCCATACGCGTAGCACAATGCTTTTTCTTTTATTTCAATTGCAAGTGCTTGGCGTTTTTTATCCGTTAATTTTTTAGAATCTGCTAAGCCTGCAATTGGTTTAGTGGGATCTAAAATAACGGCGGCAGTGACTACATCACCAACAAGCGGGCCGCGCCCTACTTCATCTACACCAGCAATTAAGGATACATTGGGTCTATCAATTTGCATTTATTAACTCCGCCACAGCATTGGCTGCTTGTTCACTGGCATTTAATCTAATTTTTTCGTGAATAGCTAAAAAGCGTGCTTTTAGCTCTTTGTTATCTGTGTTGAGCATAGGGGTAAGTGCGTTTGTTAAGTTAGTCACATTACACTCGGTTTGTAAAAACTCAGGCACTAGCTCTTCGTCAGCTAATAAATTAGGCAGCGAAAAGTACTTAATATTAAACGTAAATAAAGTTTTAAAAATCCAATAGCTCAAAGGCTTTATTTTATAGCCCACAACCATTGGCTTTTTATAAAGCATACCTTCAAGTGTTGCAGTGCCCGAGGCTAATAAAATAGCATCAGCAGCTTGCATCGCTAATTTAGATTGCCCATCTAGCAGGTTAACATTAAGGTTTGGCGCGGTAGCGTTTAATATATCACTAAACTGCGCTTTGCGTTTTTCGTTAACTAACGGCACCACAACTTTAAGGTTAGGGTTTTTAGCTTGCAACTCCGCGGCTGTTTTAATGTAAGTCTCGCTTAGCAAACCAACTTCAGAGCCTCGACTACCAGGTAGCAGCGCCAGTACTTTGTCATCAAGGCTTAAGCCGAGTTCTTCACGCGCTTTGGTATCGTCGTGCTCAAGTGCTATGTCGTCTGCCAAGGTATGCCCCACAAATGTACATGGCACTTGGTGCTTATCGTAAAATTCTTTTTCAAATGGTAATAATGCTAACACTAAGTTAGTGGCTGCACTTATTGTATGAATGCGCTTTTCGCGCCACGCCCAAACAGACGGACTTACATACTGTACGGTTTTAATACCCGCATCTTTAAGTGGTTTTTCTACACGTAAGTTAAAATCGGGTGCATCAATACCTATAAATACATCAGGTGGGTTATCTACAAAATGCTGCACGAGTTGTTTACGTATTTTAAGCAAACGTGGTAAACGCCCTAGCACCTCAACAAGCCCCATTACCGAAAGCTCATCCATGTCGTAAAGTGTTTTACAGCCCTGCGCTTGCATTTTAGGTCCTGCTATTCCTTCAAAAATAGCGTCCGGAAAGTGTTTCTTAAGGGCTTTAATTAAACCTTCACCTAAAATATCGCCCGACAGTTCACCTGCCACAATACCAATACGTAGTTGTTTTTTATCTTTATTCATTTGATTTTATTTCACAAGTAAACCAGGCGTTCATGCTTGTTAGTTTACCGTGTTTTACTGTTTGGTTAAACGCTTTAAATAACTGGTTTTTTATCACCTAAGTTAAGGCTTTATGTTGTTTGTTTTTAATACTGATGTAGCATAGGAAATATATATTAAGTTTTACTAATATGTATGTTGACAAAAATTGCACAAAAGTAAATACTATTACAAACTTTCAGTAATTACTGAAAGTTCATTAAACCTTAACTTTGCCAATTAAATGTTGCCCTGTTAATCCGTCACTCTCAAGGAGCCAATAATGATAGATGAAACCTTTGTGGATCTATCGCGATTACAGTTTGCTGTTACCGCTCTCTTTCATTTCTTATTCGTACCTTTAACGATAGGTATGACCTGGATTTTAGTTATTATGGAATCGGTTTATGTTATGACCGGTCGCGAAATTTATCGTGATATGACTAAGTTTTGGGGAAAATTGTTTGGTATTAACTTTGCAATTGGTGTGGCAACAGGCCTTACCATGGAATTTGAGTTTGGTACTAACTGGTCTTATTATTCCCATTACGTAGGTGATGTTTTTGGGGCCCCCCTGGCAATTGAAGGTTTAATGGCATTCTTTTTAGAATCGACCTTTGTAGGTATGTTCTTTTTAGGCTGGGACAGGCTTTCTAAACGCCAACATTTAGGCGCGACCTTTTTAATGGCCATTGGTACTAACATGTCGGCGCTGTGGATTTTAATTGCCAACGGTTGGATGCAAAACCCAGTAGGCGCTGAATTTAACTATCAAACCATGCGCATGGAAATGACCAGTTTTGCAGAGCTTGTGTTTAACCCTGTAGCCCAAGTTAAGTTTATTCATACCGTATCGGCAGGTTATGTAGCAGCGTCTATGTTTGTGCTTGGTATTAGTAGCTGGTACATATTGAAGGGTCGTGATTTAGCATTTGCTAAACGCTCTTTTTCAGTCGCATCAGGCTTTGGTTTAGCGTCAATTTTGTGTGTAATTTTACTCGGTGACGAATCAGGCTACGAAGTAGGCGAAGTCCAAAAAGTAAAACTTGCCACAATTGAAGCCGAATGGCACACAGAAGAAGCTCCGGCTGCGTTTACCGCATTTGGTTTTCCTGATTCAGAAGAGCAAGTAACACATGCAGCGGTTAAAATACCTTACGCACTTGGGTTAATTGCTACGCGCTCACTAGATGAGCAAGTAACGGGTATTAACGACCTAGAAAAACAACATGAAGTACGTATTCGCAACGGTATGATTGCTTATGAATACCTTACAAAACTCAGAAACGGTGAAGATACGCCAGATAATATCGCCAAATTTAATACTCTAAAAGATGATTTAGGCTATGGCTTGCTACTTAAGCGCTACACACCTGATGTTGTAGATGCTACTGAAGAACAAATTCAAAAAGCTGTTAAAGACTCTTTTCCTAAAGTAGGCCCTATGTTTTGGTCATTTAGGATTATGGTTGCCTGTGGTGTGGCCATGCTAGGTGTATTTATATTGGCATTTTACTACAACGCACACCGCGTTATTGAGCAAAAACGCTGGTTGTTATGGGCTGCCGTATTGAGTATTCCACTACCTTGGATAGCGATTGAGTTTGGCTGGATTGTTGCCGAGTATGGTCGTCAACCTTGGGCTATATCTGAAATACTGCCGACCTTTTTAGCCACGTCGTCACTAACAGTAAACGATATTTTAATTAGCTTAACTGGGTTTATTGTTTTCTATACTGGTTTAGCCATTGTGGAAGGCTGGCTGATGATCCGCTTTGTTAAGCAAGGGCCAAGCTCGCTACATACTGGTAAGTATCATTTTGAATTACCAAGCAAAGCTGATAAAACTGAAGGAGAGCAATCATGATTTTTGATTATGAAACATTAAAAATGCTTTGGTGGTTGATCATTGGTGTGCTGCTTATTGGTTTTGCTATTACCGATGGTATGGATATGGGCGTTGCTATGTTGCTCCGCCTCGTTGGTAAAACAGATTCAGAGCGCCGCACAGTAATAAACACAATTGGCCCGCATTGGGATGGTAACCAAGTATGGTTTATAACTGCAGGCGGCGCGTTATTTGCGGCGTGGCCTATGGTTTATGCAGCTGCATTTTCGGGCTTTTACTTTGCCATGATGCTAGTACTCTTTGCTTTGTTTTTTAGACCACTTGGATTTGATTACCGCAGTAAAGTAGACTCAAAACGCTGGCGTAATAACTGGGATTGGGGCTTGCTTGCAGGCAGCGCAATTCCAGCATTAGTTTTTGGTGTGGCGTTTGGTAATTTATTTTTAGGCGTACCGTTTAATATTGATAACCTTATGCGTGTTAGCTACCAAGGATCATTTTTTGGCTTGCTTAACCCATTTGGATTACTTGCAGGTTTAGTGAGTATTACCATGTTAGTTGCGCATGCGGGTATGTGGTTACAACTTAGAACAGCAGGTGTGGTCGCAGAGCGTTCGGGTCAATATGGTCGCTATTCTCTTATTGTGTTTATCGTGTTATTTGCTGCAGCTGGTTTTTGGGTGGCTAACTTAACGGGTTACCAAGTTGTATCTATGGCTGATACACAAAGTCATGCAGACCCTCTAGCTAAAGTAGTCACTACAGCGCAAGGTGCTTGGTTAAGTAATTACAGCACCCGTCCGTGGACAATGACCTTCCCTATTTTAGCCTTTGCAATGGCATTAAGTGCACTTGTGTTTTCAAAATTAAATAAACCTGCACTTGGACTTATTTCAACAAGCTTAATGTTAATTGGCGTAATTATGACGGCCGGTGTTTCTCTGTTCCCATTTATTATGCCATCGAGTAACAACCCTAATATTAGCTTAACAATTTGGGATGCGGTATCGAGCCATAAAACGCTCAATATAATGTTTGTTGCAGTGTGTATTTTTGTACCACTAATTTTGTCCTACACCACTTGGTGTTACGTAAAAATGTGGCGCAGAGTAACGGTAGAAGAAATTGAAAACAACACTCATGGTAGCTACTAAGGAGACTAAACAATGTGGTATTTCGCTTGGATTTTAGGTGTACTTTTGGCCTGTACCTTAGGTGTGATAAATGTAATGTGGTACGAATTTCATCAAAATAAAAACAGTATTGCTGATGATGAACAAGCCATGCACGATCTATTAAATGATGCTAACAACACAAAAGATGACGACTAACCCCCGGCCAGATCGCGCGCAGCAGCAATCACTGCGCGCTTTTTTAAAGCGTCAAAGTAAACCCGCTGCAGTGTGGTTAAAGTTAAGCATTGCACTGGGTACTTTTAACGCATTACTGATGATTGCAGGTGCTTATTTACTGGCTCAAGCTATTCATAATGTAATGTTTGAAGGTAATAATTTAGCCCAAGTCACTCATTTATTATGGCCCTTAGCAGGCATTATTTTATTGCGCGCGGTGTTTTTAGCGTTAAGTGAGCGCTTAAGTGCATTTGCTGCGCTTAAAATAAAATCGGCTATGCGCCAAACACTTCTCCATAAGCTCAGCTTACTTGGGCCTAGTTATATAGAACAACACGGCCAAGGCGCTACATTAAATACCCTGCATAATGGCGTTGAAGCACTTCACGACTATTATGCTAAATACTTGCCAGGTGTTGCTTACAGCGCGCTTATTCCGCTGGCAATATTGGTAGTTATTTTTCCGACAGATTATAAAGCTGGGCTGATATTTTTATTAACCGCCCCACTTATTCCTTTTTTCATGATTTTAGTAGGCTCTAAAGCCGAAGCTTTAAACCAAAAACGCTGGAAGCAACTTGCTGTACTGGGCAATTACTTTTTTGACCGCGTGCAAGGTTTAACTCAGCTAAAACTATTTAATGCAACACGTACCGAGCTTAAACAAATAGCTAAAATTTCAGATGATTTTAGACACGCGACACTCGATGTTTTAAAAATCGCGTTTTTATCATCATTTGCACTTGAGTTTTTAGCCACCATTAGCGTGGCACTCGTTGCCGTAATTATTGGTTTTAGACTATTTTTTGGCACTCTTGATTTTGCCACTGGCTTTGTGGTGCTACTTTTAGCGCCTGAATTTTATTTACCACTGCGCCAACTAGGTAGTCATTACCATGCACGTTTACAAGGTATTAGTGCGGCGGCCGATATGGTTGCGATTTTAAATGCCCCACTGCCAAGTGACGAAAATGCGTCAGTAACTACAAGCGCACCTGAAAACAATTTAACTTTAAATACAATTAATTCAATAAATATTACCGACCTTAATTTTATATACCCTGGTAGTAACGAAGGGATTAAAAATATAAATTTAACATTGCCAAATAAAGGCTTAATTGCAGTTGTGGGCAGTAGTGGCTCAGGTAAAAGTACGTTGTTTGATTGTCTATTAGGGTTTCACCCTGAGGTGATTAACAACCTATCTATTAATGATCAGAGTTTAAGTACAACCGATATTACTTACTTGCAAAATAATATTGCATGGATACCACAACAAGCGACGCTATTTTACGACACCATTGCTGCCAACATTAAATTGGCCAAACCCACTGCCACACAGCAAGAGCTTGAACACGCGGCAAAACAAGCTGGTGTGCTTGAATTTATTAATACCCTACCCGATGGTTTTAACACCCAGATAGGTGAGCAAGGTGAAGGGCTTTCTGGCGGTCAAAAACAACGTATTGCACTGGCTCGCGCATTTATAAAACAAGCACCAGTCTTAGTGCTTGATGAGCCCACTGCGCACCTTGATAGTCAAACAGAGCTGCTTATTCAAGATGCTATTAATGAATATGCTAAAAACAACTTAGTATTAGTTATTGCCCATAGATTAAATACCGTTAAACATGCCAGCAATATCATTGTGATGCACGATGGAAAAATAGCTGAGCAAGGTCACTTTGAAACACTTGCAGCGCAAAATGGTGCATTTGCTGACTTACTAAAAACGGCTGAACAAGGGGTGGTGCATGCGTAATTTTATTCGTTTATTAAAACTTTGTGCTCCTCATTACAAAGCTATGCTATTGGGTACATTTTTAGCGACGATTACGGTATTAGCTAATGTGGGCCTGTTGGCTATATCTGGCTGGTTTTTAGCATCAATGGCCGCTGCTGGTATTGCGGGCGTACAAATGAATTATTTTACTCCTGCCGGCACGATTCGTTTTTTAGCAATTGTGCGAACAGCATCGCGCTATGGCGAACGCCTAGTTACTCATAACGCCACGTTTTTATTACTAAGTGAAATACGTACCAATGTATTTGCAACGTTAAGCAAGCTTAACAATGTTGATTTAGCAATGAGCCGCAGCGCTGATCTAGTTAACCGATTACAAAACGATGTAGACGCACTCGACAAATTTTATTTAAACGTTTTACTTCCTATGCTGGTCGCTCTTTTAAGTGTGCCAATCATCATGCTGTTTATGTCGGCCTATAATGGCAACGTCGCCCTTATTTGCTTTACTGGCATTATACTTATTGGTGTGGTTATACCTGCCCTACTCAGCATAAAGCTCACTAAAAACAGCCATAAAGAAACACAACTTAGTGCACAACTTCGCTCTGAGCTTTCAGATACACTTACAGGCCTTAGAGAGCTTAGTATTTATCAAGCCCGTTCGCAGCAACTTAATAAGTGCGACGAATTAAGCGAGCAGTACAATCAGCAATTATTTATTCGCCACAAAGCACTGGCAAACTCAGATGGATTAAGCTTGTTGGTTGTTCAATTAGCCATGCTTGCTAGCATAGTAACCATTGTGCCGCTGGTTTACGCAAGCAGTATGGTAAATGTAGAACTTGCTATGTTAAGTTTATTTGTACTGGCAAGCTTTGAAAGCGTATTACTACTACCCAACGCGTTTATAGAGCTTCCAAATGTTTTAAAAGCAGCAGAGCGATTGTTTACACTTGAAGATAAAGCAGCTAGTACGCAAATTGAAAGTAAACATGTAGACATTGATGAAAACTTTAGCGCGCAAAATCACACGTTAGTACTTAACAATATTAGCTACCAATATGGTGAACAAACAGCGCTAACTAATATCAGTTTTGAACTAATGCCTCAGCAAAAAGTAGCGATTGTAGGTAGAAGCGGCAGCGGTAAAACGACGCTTGTAAATTTACTTACTGGTTTATGGCCTTTGCAACAAGGCAGCATAACGCTAAACAATCAAAATAGCGTTGTTGACTTACATTCGTTAAATAATGATATACGCGCAAATGTTATAAATATACTCGCCCAGCAGCACCATATTTTTGATGGCACATTAAGTGAAAACTTACGTTATGCCGCGCCAAATGCAACTAAAGAGCAAATGATTGAAGCGCTCGCATTAGCTCAATTGAGCCCATGGTTTAATGAGCTAAAAGAAGGTTTAAAAACACGTTTAGGCACTGGCGGGCGTAACGTGTCGCAAGGCCAATCTAGGCGTATAGCCATTGCCCAAGCATTACTTAAAAACCCTGCTATTTTAGTACTTGATGAACCAACAGAAGGTCTTGATAATCAATCTAAGCAAGGGGTAATGCAAGCAATAATGCATGTTATGAATAACGCCAGCGTGCTGACAATTACGCACGATCCCGCTCTACTTGCTCAAATGGATAATGTTGTATGGTTAGAAGGCGGTAAAGTAGTCGCACAAGGCTCTCATAAAGAGCTCAGTAGTACTTATCCCGACTATATTGCGCTAACTACCCGGTTTTAAAACCGTTACTGATACATCAATAACGCCGACTTTAGGGTCGGCTATCTTTTTAAACATACTCTTTGATAAATCAATAATACGACCTCGCACATACGGGCCTCTATCGTTAATTCTTACCGTGACTGATTTATTATTAGCGAGGTTGGTAACAACGACCTTAGTGCCAAAGTCGAACTCTAAATGGGCTGCTGTGGCGGCTTGTTGGCTAAAGCGCTCTCCGTTGGCAGTTGTTCTCCCGTGATATTTGTCAGCATAAAAAGATGCTTTACCAACTTGAGTAACCTCTCCAGTAGATGATTTAACAATAGGTTGGCTACTACAAGCGGCTAACGCTGAAGTAATAAAAAGAGTGACAACTAACTTAGGTAAACGCATAGGATGACTTTTATTATACAAATTAGATGCATACTAACTTGAGCTCGCTGAGTATTAACTGAATTAGGTCTAAACCGTGGGCAATAAAAAACCACCTTCGATTTATCATCTAGGGTGGTTTTTTTTATGCTTAGAGCAAAACGCGCGAATTATCTTACAATGCCGCGCTCTGAGCTTTTAACAAAGTCGACCATCAATTTCACAGCAGGGTACTTTTCAGCATCTTCTGTGAGAGATTCAATCGCTTCTTCAGCACCTAAGCTTTTACGGTAAAACGCTTTGTATGCACGGCGTACAGCCATAATTTCATCACTTTCGAAACCACGACGTTTCATGCCTTCTTTATTGATAGCGGCAGGACCTGCTGGCATACCAATGGTAGTAACAAAAGGTGGTACATCTTTGTTAACACCTGAATACATACCAATAAAGGCATGTGCACCAATTTTACAAAACTGATGAACTCCCGAATTACCACCTAAGATAACCCAGTCGCCTACATGTACATGGCCGGCCACACTTGCATTGTTAGCAAAAATTACGTTATCGCCAATTACCGCGTCATGTGCAACGTGTGTATAAGCCATAAATAAGTTATTACTACCAATTTTAGTAACGCCTTGGTCTTGAATTGTACCACGGTGAATAGTGGCACATTCACGGATAACATTGTTATCACCCATGACTAATGTGGTTGGCTCGTTGTTGTATTTTTTGTCTTGGCAGGCTTCGCCCACAGACGCAAACTGAAAAATATGATTGCCAGAGCCAATAGTTGATGGCCCTTTAACAACAACATGAGACTCAATAATACAGTTATCACCGATAACAACATCATTGCCAATATAACTATACGGACCAACTGAGACATTGTTACCTAGTTTAGCGCCAGGTTCGATTATTGCTGTAGAATGGATCACTATTAAAACTCTCTTCTCGCACACATAATTTCGGCACTACACACTACTTTGCCGTCGACTCTAGCTTCTGCTGCAAACTTCCAAATGTTGCGACGTTCTTTTAAAAACTCAACATGAAGGTGCATTGTATCACCTGGGATCACTGGCTGTTTAAAACGTGCGTTATCAACAGCAGCAAATAAATATAATTCGTTTTCACTACGATTTTCTACTGTTTTAAAACCTAATAAACCCGTGGCTTGCGCCATTGATTCTAATATTAGCACACCAGGAAAAATTGGCTGATTTGGGAAATGGCCAGTAAATATAGGTTCGTTTATAGAAACATTTTTAATAGCATGTAAAGATTTGCCAGGTGTAAAATCAATAACACGATCAATTAATAGCATCGGGTAACGGTGCGGTAATAAACTTAAAATTTCTTGAATATCAAGGCTATTTAATTCGTTTGCCAAAATAGCATCCTTATTAGTGTTCAACGTTATGACTTAGCCAATGCTTCCAGCGCTTTAAGACGAGATTTCATGTCTGAAAGGTTACGCAAGTGAGCTATTGATTTACGCCATTCTTTGTTTGTTGTATGGGGCATACCAGATGAGTAAATACCTGGTTCGGTGATTGATTTTGTCACCATACTCATGCCGGTAATTATAACACCATCACATACAGACATGTGACCATTAATTGCAACCATGCCACCAATTTGACAGTTTTTGCCAATGGTAACGCTTCCTGCAAGTACGGTGCAGCCCGCGATTGCGGTGCCTGAATTAACTTCAACGTTGTGCGCTATTTGACACTGATTATCGATAATAACATTGCTATGGATAATGGTATTATCCAGTGCGCCACGATCAATTGTCGTGCTTGCACCAATTTCAACTTTGTTACCTATGATCACAGAGCCAAGCTGAGGTATTTTAACCCATTGCCCGCGCTCGTTCGCATAGCCAAACCCATCACTACCTACAACACTATTTGCTTGAAACAAACAATCTGAACCAATTTCAACATCGTGATAAATAGTCACACTAGACCAAAGCTTAGTGCCAGAGCCTATTTTAACACGTTCTCCGATAAAACTGTTCGGACCAATTTGCGCATTGTCACCTATCACCGCGTCAGCTTCAATGACTGCATTAGCACCTATAGCGGCGCTGTCACTAACAATCGCTGTTGAATGAACCGTAGCACTTGGATGAATACCCGTCGAGGCTGAGCGTGGTGTAGTATCCATAAATTGCGCTAATTTTGCGTAACTTACGTACGGATTCGCAACAATAACTTTGCTACCACTAAAGTACTGAGCATCGGCTTGGCTTACTATTACAGCGCTAGCTTGAGTAGTTTCAAGTTGCGAGCGATATTTTGAGTTCGCTAAAAATGCAATATGCCCAGAATGGGCATTTGCAAGTGTCGCTATTTTTTTTATTTCTAAAGCGCCATCACCCTGAAGTTCGGCGCCTAGAAGTTCCGCAATTTGCGAAAGCGTATAATTTTGCATAGAGTGATTATTTCTTACTAACTGCAGCTACAACTTTAGACGAAAGATCAGTTACTTCTTTAGGATTAAAGTAAATTGTTGTGTCTTTTACTTTAACTTCGTCGAAGTCACCGTCTTTAGCAATTTCTTCAATTGTTTTGATGATCACACCTTGAACTTTAGCAAGTTCTTGGTTTTGGCGCGCTTTGATTTCTTGCTCTAAAGGACGACCTTGTTCAGCAAGATTTTTTTGCATGCCTTGAATTTTATCACGTAGTGCATCTTTTTGAGCTTGGCTCATAGTTGTACTTTCGCGTTTAAATTTTTCAGCTTCAAAACGAATATCGCCTTGTAACTTTTCAAGCTCTTGACGACGTTCAGCAAACTCAGTTTGTAAAGACTGTTCAATTTTAGCCATTTGAGGAATTTGCTTGTAGATTTCCTGCATATCAACAATACCTACTTTGTGTGCAAATGCATTCACAGAAGTACCCATCATTAAAGTTGCTAAAACTGCTACAGCTGTTGATTTAAATAATTTTTTCACAAAAAACTCCTTTAGAAAGTGTTACTAATGTTAAAGCTGATGGTTTTCGTATCGTCATCTTCTTCTTTTTGCAATGGATACGCAAAACTGATCAGCATTGGACCCATTGGAGAGATCCATTGTAATGAAAGACCGGTTGAAACCCTAAAGCGCATTGGGTCTGAATAGTCATCTAATTTAGCACGTTCATCAACGCCTAAGTTTTGATAGCGGTCTACGTTAAACTCAGTATCCCATACGTTTGCAGCATCAACAAAGAAGCTAGTACGTACAGAGCTGGTATTTTCTTCATCTAAGAATGGCGTAGGAACAATTAGCTCCATACCTGCCACTGCTTTAGCATTACCACCAATACGGCCTTGCGGCACTAGAATATCAAATTCTGATGCGCCACCAATGCTACCGGTTGTAGTACCGTCTGCACCTGGCGTACCTGGAATAGACTGAGGTATACGCGATACGGCACGTGGTAATATTGTATTACGGTCAAAGCCACGAAGTTCCATTTCCGTTATACGGAAGTATTCTTGGAATGGTAGTGTTTGCTCATACCCGTTTGTAGAACCATAACCATTACCATAACCAAGCGCTGCACGCGTTGAGAATACCCAACGGTGGTCATTTGATATAGGCCAGTAAAAACGCGAATCGTAATTCAGTTTAAAGTACTGAAGATCTGAGTTAGGCGTTGTTGCTGTTAAGTTTAGAGTTTGACGCGAACCCGCTGTTGGGAATAAACCACGGTTAACTGTAATACGCGACCAACCAACACTCAGCTCATACTTAGTAAAGTCAAAGCCTGCATCTGGGTTGTCTGGATCTAAGAATGTTTCACGAAGTACACGCGTTTGCTCGTACTCTGCAATATCCGAAAGCTCTTCTTTAATCCAACGGGCGCCAAAGTTAACACGATTTACAGCATCAATTGGAAAACCAATATTTGTGCCTAAACCATAACTTTTTGATTTGTACTCAACAAGACTGAATTTACTTGCATCGTAGTTTCTGTAAAAGATGCTACTGCCTTGCGATACACCATCTGGCGTAAAGTATGGGTCTGTGTACGATAAGCTTAAGCTTTCAGAACCTGTAGACGTGTTAAGGTTTAAACCAATTTGGTTACCTGTGCCTAAAAAGTTAGATTCTGTTACACCAATATTAAACTGCAGACCTAAGTAAGAACCATAAGCAAGACCAGCATTAAAGCTACCCGCTGATTGCTCTTTTACAGTAAAATCCACATCTACTTGGTCATCCACACCTGGTACAGGCACTACGTTAAAATCAACAGTTTCCATATAAGGCAAACGTTGAATTTGTAGTTTTGAACGCTCAAGGTTTTGATTAGATAACCAGGCGCCTTCAAGTTGTGTCATTTCACGGCGAAGTACTTCATCAGCTGTATTTTGGTTACCACCAACAATAATACGACGAACGTATACACGCTTACCTGGATTAACCGATAGTGTTAGTTGTACTTCTTGCTTTTCGTCGTCAATTTCTGGAATTGTACGCACTTCAGCATTAGCGTAACCAAAACGTGCTAAGTAGCTTTTAATAAATTCTTCTGACGAAGTAACGACTGAGCCATTGTAAAGCTCACCCGCTCTAAGTGGGATAACACTTTTAATTAAGTCTTCACGGCCAAGCAAGTCACCAATAAAGTCAAAGCCTTTAACGGTATATTTTACGCCTTCGGTTAAGTTAGCTGTAACGTAAACTGATTCACGTTCAGGGCTCACTGATACTTGCGTTGAATCGATATTAAAACGTAGGTAACCACGGTCTAAATAATAACTACGAATTTTTTCTAAATCGCCTTCAATGGTTTGCTTTTGGTAGCGATCGCTACCCATAAACTGCCACCAAGGTAAATCTTGCTGCGATTCAGCAAGTTTAAGAAGCTCTTCATTAGAAAAAAGTTCATTACCCACTAAGTTAATTTGTCGGATAGAAGCTGCATCACCTTCATCAAACTCTAATTTAAGTTTAACGCGGTTACGAGGCAACTTAGTAATACTGATATCTACTTTAGCGTTGTATTTACCAATACTGTGGAAAAACTCAACTAAGCCCTTTTCGATACTATCGATAACGGTTTTATCAAGTGGTTCACCTTGGCGAATATCTTGCTGATCAAGAGACTCATTAAGCTGCTCGTCTTTAATGTCTTTATTGCCTTCAAACTCAATGAAGCTGATGGTAGGACGTTCCGTTACTTTAAAAATAACGTTGTTGCCATCACGAAGGGCTTTTATGTTATCAAAGTGCCCAGAACGATAAAGTGACTTTATTGTTTTTGAAATCGTATAGTCATCAACATTATCGCCTACGTTAATAGGAATATGTGTTAGCGCTGCACCAAGTGCTACACGCTGTAAACCTTCAACTTTCAGGTCTTCAACAATAAAGGAGTTTTGGCCTAGGGCTGCAAAACTTGCACCCAATAAACTTGTTACTGCCAAATGTTTTTTTATAGCCATTTTATTATCTTTATCCTTTACAACTGTATTACCGCATAACACCCTACTAAAGTGGTGCTTTACAATCGTGTTCTAATTAGTAATTTGCCACGCTGTAAAACTACAAACGCGATACATCATTGAACAAAGCGAAACATGTTAGAAAAATGAGCAACAAGGCGCCCACTTTAAAACCAAACTCTTGTGTCTTTTCAGAGACCGGCTTTTTACGAAAAAGTTCAATTATGTAATACATTAAGTGTCCACCATCAAGTACTGGTAAGGGTAATAAATTAAATACACCCAAGTTAACGCTTATTAAGGCTAAAAAGCTTAAAAAGGCCACTAACCCATAGCTTACGCTAGTTCCAGCGCCTACTGCAATGCCCACAGGGCCACTTAAATTCTTAACCGAAACCTGGCCTGTAATTAAATTACCAATCATGTCAAAACTGAGTGTAATTAAGCGCCACGTTTCTTTTGTGCCTCGCACGATACTATCGAGCGGGCCGTAATGTCTAGTCTCTACATAACCATCAGGCCATTGCTGTACAACAGGAGCAACACCTAAAAAGCCTTGCTCAATACCGTTATTATCAATGCGCCCTTTAGGGGTTACTGTAATGGCTTTTATAGTATCTTGTCTTTTTACACTAAATTGTAAAGATTTGTTAGCTGATTGCGTAATAAGATTAACTAATTGCTGCCAATTGCTTATTGTTTCACCGTTTACAGCCAAAATTGTGTCATTAACTTGTAAATTAGCGTGTTCTGCAGCTGAGTCTTTAGTTACGGCGGCAATTGTTAAAGTTGCTTGAGGTCTAAACGGTACAATACCTAACGAGCTTAATGGTGGCACGTCTTGCTGATCTAGTTTCCACCCCTCTAAATTAAGCGTTTTAACACGTGGTTGAAGGTTTTTATCGCGCACTATCACTTCAACGCTTTCTTCACCTAAATTAGACATAAGTGCAAACGTGGCATCTTGCCAGGTCGTTATATCATCATCACCAATTTTTATAATATGTTGAGAAGGCATAATGCCCGCTTGCTCTGCTCGGCTACCCTCGGTAATACTACCTACCACAGGCTTTACCGACTGCACACCCACCATATACATTACAGCAAGAGCAAAAATGGCAAACAAAAAGTTGGCCATTGGACCCGCTGCAACTATGGCAATACGTGCTTGTACAGATTTAGCGTTAAACGATAAATGACGTTGGTTTGCCGGCACGTCATCAACACGCTCATCAAGCATTTTTACATAACCGCCTAATGGAATAGCCGCAATCACATATTCGGTATTATATTTATCGTGCCATTTTAATAGTGGCTTACCAAAGCCAATTGAAAAACGCAGCACTTTAACGCCCATTTTTCGTGCAACCCAAAAATGGCCATATTCATGTATGGCCACTAAAATACCAAGCGCTAAAATAAATGAGCCAAGATTCCAAAAAAAATCAAACATATTAATGCGCCACTTTTGTTATAAATTCTGAAGCGCTAATACGCGCTAATTTATCGCACTCTAAAATTTCATCTAAGCTTTGTACATTGGTATACGTTGCAGATTCAAGCGTTTGTGCATTTATTTTGTATATATCAGTAAAACCAATTTTACCGTTTAAGAATGCACTTACTGCTATCTCATTTGCAGCATTAACCGTTGTAGTCGCGCCCTGCCCTGCACTACACGCATCAATCGCTAATTGTAAATTTGGATAGCGAGAAAAGTCAGGCTTGGTGAATGAGAAATCACATATATCAGAGAAGTTTAACGGTTTAACGCCTGCATTAATTCGCTCAGGGTATGCAAGTGCATGGGCAATTGGCGTGCGCATATCAGGGTTACCCATTTGCGCTAAAATAGAACCGTCATGATATTGCACCATTGAGTGAATAATACTTTGTGGATGAATCACTACGTCTATATCACTGGTGTCGCAATTGAATAACCACTTAGCTTCAATAAACTCTAAGCCTTTATTCATCATAGTGGCCGAGTCTACTGATATTTTTTGACCCATCGACCAGTTAGGATGCGCCACGGCTTCACTTACAGTTACATCTTTTAGTGTGTTTATATCGCGCGTTAAAAACGGGCCACCAGAACCGGTAAGCAAAATTTTACTTACGCCATGTTGCTGTAAATTTTGATCGCCTTTGGCACTTTGTAACGAAGAAGGTAGACATTGAAAAATAGCATTATGTTCGCTATCAATTGGCAGCAAGGTCGCTTTATGTTGTTTAACTTTATCAATAAACAACTGACCTGACATAACTAACGATTCTTTATTAGCAAGGAGTACTTTTTTACCTGCTTCTACTGCACTTAATGTTGGCAGTAAACCAGCGGCACCTACAATTGCCGACATCACGACATCAACATCTGGGTGAGCACATAAGTCGCACATTGCTTGCTCGCCGTGCATAACAAGCGTTTGGCATGGTGTATTAGCTAAATAAGCAGATAACTGCTCAGCGGCTTGCTGGGTAGCCATAATCGCATAAAGTGGTTCGTGTTCAATACACAGCTCAGCCATTTTTTTTGCGTTTTGCCCTGCAGCTAAAACAAAAACATCAAATAACTCTTTATTGCGCGATACAACATCTAGTGTACTTAAACCAATTGAACCTGTTGCGCCTAAAATAACCAGCAATTGCTTTTGGCTCATAAACTAAGAGTCCACGCATAGCACATTACAAACATTGGAGCTGCAGCCGTTAAGCTGTCAATGCGATCTAAAATACCGCCGTGCCCAGGTAAACAACGGCCGCTATCTTTTAAACCAGCTTCACGTTTAAACATGCTTTCAAGTAAATCACCTACCGCAGAGAACAATGCAATAAATGCAGTCATTATCGCGTAGATAGGCCAAACACCTAAATCAACATCGGTAAAGTGACAAAATGCTAAAACAAAAATGATAGAAGCGACTACACCGCCTGCTAACCCTTCAATTGTTTTATTAGGGCTCACTTTTGGCATAAGTTTATGCTTACCAAAGCTCTTACCTGAAAAATAAGCACCAACGTCTGCACTCCACACAATACCCAATACGACTAAAATAAGTACAGAGCCAAAATGTGTTGATTCAGCATATTGCGCACTGCGCAGCGTATTTAGTGCAAGCCATAACGGCACAAGTGTTAATAAACCTGCAATGCCGCGCATTACTAGACCTTCATTCCACGCTTTAGCCATCTCTGGATAGCGCCAAATTAAATAACTAGCAACAATCCACCAAGCAAACGAAAGCGTAAATAAGTAATTCGCATCACCTACTAGCTTGCCACTTTCCCATAGTGATTCAATAGGCCAATGTAAATTAAGCAGGCCAAGTAAGGCTGCAATCAATACAACAAAAGCACCACGTTTGAGCTTATCGCATAAACCCATAAACGCAGACCATTCCCATGCGCCTAATAATACTATTGCACCGGCAAAGTAACTAAATAACGTAAGCGGTGTATAAAAAACCAAAGCTAATGCCGATGGTGCAAGCACAAGTGAGGTTAAAATTCGTTGTTTTAACAAAATGTGACCCTTATTCTATTTAGGTTTGAGCGAGTAATTGTTTTATTTGTTCGCCCGTACAACCAAAACGTCGCTCTCTGGCAACGTAACACGCTATAGCCTCAGCAAATGCTGCTTCATTAAAATCAGGCCAAAGTGTTTCGGTAAAGTAAAGTTCTGCATAAGCAACTTGCCATAGTAAAAAATTACTAATACGAACATCGCCACCAGTGCGAATAAGTAAATCAGGTTCTGCCTGATCTGCCATGCTCATATGCTGTGCTAAGCGCTCTTCTGTAATATCTTCTGCGTTGAGTGTGCCTTGCGCAACTTGCAAAGCAAGTTGTTTAGCCGCGTTAGCCATATCCCAACGACCACCGTAATTAGCTGCAACATTTAAGCGCAATCCGGTATTATTTTCAGTCAGCTTATGCGCAGCGTCTACCTTGCTACGTAATCCTTCAGAAAATCGTGATAAGTCTCCAATAATGGTCAGTTTTACATTGTTTTTATGAAGCTTTTTAACTTCCTTTGTTAAAACAAATAAGAAAAGCTCCATTAAAGTGTTTACTTCGTCTTCAGGGCGGCGCCAGTTTTCACTACTAAAAGCAAATAAGGTTAGCGATTGTATCCCTAATTTAGTACAAAACTGAACAGATTGACGAACTGCGTCTACGCCTTTTTTATGCCCGTACACACGAGGTCTATTTCTAGCTTGTGCCCAACGTCCGTTCCCATCCATGATGATAGCAACATGTTTGGGTAAACATTGCTGTGAAATTGTGTCAGCATCTAGAACCATAAATATCGAGTATTCCATAAAAAAACGCCGCCTAGTATACCCTAGACGGCGTTTCAAAACTAATAATTTTAATAGGTCCTGTCTACCTTTCAGGATTGTAATTTATTCAATCTAGGCAGAACCCTTTGGGCAGCGCGTTTTTAGATTTTATGCATTGCTATCGCCTAATAATGAGTAATAACCACACTACGTAGGCTCTGCCTTGCCTTAAAGCCAAACACACTACTGCAAATTTAACCTCAAAAGATAAACAGGGACTTACTTAGATTTCCATTAACTCTGCTTCTTTAGCAGCTAATAGAGTATCCATTTCTTTGATAAACTTATCTGTAAGTTTTTGAATCGCATCATCTGATTGACGCGCTTCATCTTCAGATATTTCTTTATCTTTTAATAAACCTTTTACATCGCCATTAGCATCACGACGAATGTTACGAATAGCAACACGACCGCCTTCAACTTCGCCACGTACAATTTTGATTAGGTCTTTACGACGCTCTTCTGTAAGTGGAGGAAGAGGTACACGAATAACAGTACCTGCCGACATAGGGTTTAAACCTAAGTCAGACGCCATAATTGCTTTTTCAACAGCTTGCGCTAAAGACTTATCAAATACACCAATAGCAAGTGTACGAGAATCTTCAATTGTTACGTTAGCAACTTGGTTTAAAGGCGTTGGTGCACCGTAGTACGACACCATAATGCCATCTAGGATTGCAGGATGTGCACGGCCAGTACGAATTTTAGATAATTGGCTACCTAGTGCAGTTACACTTTTTTGCATGCGCGCTTGCGCGTCTTTTTGAATATCGTTAATCACGGTTTAATCCTAATTATTTGATTATTTCATCTGAGGCTTGTGAAGAAATAAGTGTTCCTTCTTCTTCACCCATAATTACGCGTTTTAGCGCGCCTGATTTATTCATATTAAATACGCTCAATGGCATATTGTGATCGCGGGCTAGAGTAAATGCCGCTAAATCCATAACTTTTAATTCTTTTTCAATGATTTCATTGTAGCTTAAGTGGCTGTAAAGCGTCGCTTCTGGGTTTTTAACAGGATCATCACTGTACACGCCATCCACTTTAGTCGCTTTAATTACTGTATCCGCTTCAATTTCGATACCGCGTAAACACGCTGCAGAATCGGTAGTAAAAAATGGGTTACCGGTGCCTGCTGCAAAAATAACAACGCGGCCAGTTTTCAATAAACTAATTGCTTCAGCCCAGTTATAAGCGTCACATACACCATTTAGCGGAATAGCCGACATTAAGCGACAGTTTACAAATGCACGGTGTAGCGCATCACGCATTGCAAGGCCATTCATAACCGTTGCAAGCATACCCATGTGGTCGCCTACTACGCGGTTCATACCTGCTTCTGCAAGTGAACCACCGCGTAAAAAGTTACCTCCACCAATAACTAAACCCACTTCTACGTCAAGCTCTACTAGCTCTTTAATTTCTTGTGCCATACGGTCTAAAACTTTAGGGTCGATGCCGAAGCCTTCGTCTCCCATTAAAGCTTCACCACTTAATTTGAGAAGAACACGTCTGAAAATAGGTTTGCGATTGATAGTCATAGTATAGGGGCCAACTTTTATTGAATTATGGATAAAAAATAACCGCGCTTATGTTAAACATAAAAGCGCGGTTATTTTAAAGAATTTCTAGCTGTGAAGCAAAACCAAATAGTACTTTAATTGCATCTAATTTCCTTTTGCATCACAAATAGTTAATCTTACTGACCTTTAGCAGCTGCAATTTGAGCAGCAACTTCAGCAGCAAAATCTTCTTCTTTCTTCTCGATACCTTCACCAACTTCTACACGTACAAAGCCAGTAACTGTTGCATTTTTCTCTTTAAGAATATCGCCAACAGATTTTTTAGGTTCCATGATGAAAGCTTGACCAGTAAGAGAAACCTCACCAGTGAATTTTTTCATGCGACCAACAACCATCTTCTCAGCGATTTCAGCAGGCTTGCCTTCATTCATCGCGATTTCGATTTGTACTTGCTTTTCTTTTTCTACAACGTCAGCTGGTACGTCAGAAGGAGTTAAGTACTCTGGACGTGAAGCAGCAACGTGCATTGCAACGTGCTTAAGTGTTTCTTCATCAGCAACACCTGCAACAACAACACCGATACGGTCGCCATGACGGTACTCAACTAGGTTTTCACCAGCGATGTACTGCAGACGACGTACGTTGATGTTTTCGCCAATTTTAGTTACTAGCTCAACACGGTCTTCTTCAAACTTAGCTTGTAAGTCTTCGATAGTAAGAGTGTCAGCAATTGCAGCTTCAGCAACTTTATCAGCAAATGCTAAAAAGCTTACGTCTTTTGCAACGAAGTCTGTTTGACAGTTAACTTCTACTAGTACTGCAACACCAGCGTTTTGCTTGATGATGATAGTACCTTCAGCAGCAATGTTACCTGCTTTTTTAGCAGCTTTAGCAGCGCCACTTTTACGCATGTTTTCAATCGCTAACTCGATGTCGCCATCAGTCTCAGTTAACGCTTTTTTACAATCCATCATGCCAGCGCCTGTGCGCTCGCGTAATTCTTTAACTAGGGCAGTAGTTACAGCCATTAGTAAATCCTCAAATCTGAAATCTGGTTTAGATAAGCGGGTTACCCGCTCTACAAGAATAACAAGTCTTCACCTTAAAAAGATGAAGACTTGATGATAGCTAATTACTCAGCTTCAACGAAATCGTCTTTCTCAGCTTGAGCAACGATGTTATTCTCGCGACCTTCAGTGATAGCAGCTGCAACAGCGCTAGTGTAAAGGCTTACAGCACGGATAGCATCATCGTTACCAGGAACGATGTAATCAACGCCGTCTGGGTTAGAGTTAGTATCAACGATTGCAACAACAGGGATACCTAGGTTGTTTGCTTCACGGATAGCAATGTGCTCGTGGTCAGCATCGATAACGAAAAGCGCGTCTGGAAGACCGCCCATGTTTTTGATACCACCAAGGCTCTTTTCAAGCTTTTCCATTTCGCGGTTAAGCATTAACGTTTCTTTCTTAGTTAATTTCTCGAAAGTACCGTCTTGGCTTTGTACTTCAAGGTCTTTAAGACGCTTGATTGATTGACGTACAGTTTTCCAGTTAGTCAACATACCACCTAACCAACGGTGATTTACGAAGAACTGATCGCTTTCTAAAGCAGCTGCTTTAACTGCGTCGCTTGCTGCGCGCTTAGTACCAACGAAAAGAACTTTACCTTTGTTAGCTGCAGCACTTGATAAAAACTTAAGTGCGTCGTTGAACATTGGTACAGTTTGCTCAAGGTTGATGATATGTACACGGTTACGTGTGCCGAAGATGAAAGGCTTCATCTTAGGGTTCCAGTAACGTGCTTGGTGACCAAAGTGAACACCAGCTTGAAGCATATCGCGCATTGAAACGTTTGCCATTTTATAGATCCTCTATAGTTGTTTAGGGTTAGGCCTCCACATATCCCATAGCACCAACACCGAAGTAATTAAACTTCAAATGCACCCAAGTGTATGTGACGATACGTGTGTGTGTTAAAATAAAATTGTGTTTGCCTTAAATACAAAAAATCATTTAAGAATTTATTTGTAAAAAGACGGCGCGCTTTATACCATATTAAAATTAAATACTCAACGTCGCGTGCAAAATTTGTTCGGCGATAAATGTTAGAAACTCAACTTTGGAGCCTCAATGAGCGCTATTATCAAGACCCCTGAAGAAATAGAGAAAATGCGCGTAGCTGGGCGCTTAGCGGCCGATGTACTTGAAATGATCGGCCCTCATGTAGTGCCGGGTGTTACCACCGATGAGCTAAATACACTTTGTCATGATTATATTGTTAATGTGCAACAAGCAATCCCTGCTCCGTTAAATTATCATGGCTTTCCAAAATCAGTTTGTACGTCAGTTAATCATGTTATTTGTCACGGAATTCCAAATGACAAAGCATTAAAAGAAGGCGACAGCGTAAATATTGACGTAACTGTCATTAAAGATGGCTACCACGGCGATACTTCTAAAATGTTCCACGTTGGTACACCAAACATCCAAGCTAAGCGTCTTGCAGAAGTAACACAAGAAAGCTTATACCTTGCTATTAAAATGGTAAAACCAGGTGTGCGCTTAGGTGATATTGGCTCTGCTATTCAAAAATATGCAGAAAGTTTTAATTACTCTATTGTTCGTGAATATTGCGGCCACGGTATTGGCGCAGGATTTCATGAAGAACCACAAGTAATGCACTACGGTAAAGCGGGTACTGGCGAAACTTTAAAAGCGGGCATGTGCTTAACAATTGAACCAATGGTTAATGCGGGTAAACGCCAATGTAAGCTACTTAAAGATGATTGGACTGTAGTAACTCGCGACCGCAGCTTGTCTGCACAGTGGGAACATACTTTATTAGTGACTGAAAATGGTGTTGAAATTTTAACGCTACGATCAGATGATACTATCGACAGGATCATAGAACACTAATAATAAATAAGAAATTAGGAGCCAGCCCACGTGGCATTACCCAACAAAGTAAAAAAGTTGCTCAGCGATGCAGAGCAACTTAGTGATTATCGCGATTGTTCTAGCTATTTTTATAAATGGTTACATAACGAATTTTCTAAACAACCGGTTGGGAATTTAATTAATGCCCGGGCTGAGTTTATTGACCGCCTACTAATTAAGCTTTTTCATGTTTACGACTTAGCGCGCGAACCTGATTTAGCACTAATAGCAGTAGGCGGATACGGACGTGGCGAGCTACATCCCTACTCCGACATCGATTTTTTATTGCTTGTAACTAAACCACCAAGCGAAGAAATATGCGAAAAAATAGGCCAGTTTGTCACCATGCTATGGGATCTCAACTTAGAGATTGGCCACAGCGTGCGCACGATAGAACAAGCCATTGAGCAAAAACGTGAAGACGTTACTTTTGCCACCAGTTTACTCGAAAGCCGCCTTATTTTTGGTAATCATATTGAGTTTGAAAAACTCAAAACGCATATTCTAGAAACCCCCGTATGGCGCTCCGGTGAGTTTTTTACTGCCAAAGTTCAAGAACAAAACTTACGTCACAAAAAGTGCCATGGCACCGCGTATAATCTTGAGCCAAACATTAAAGAAAACCCCGGTGGCCTGCGCGACTTGCAAACCATTATTTGGGTCGCAAAAAAGCACTTTAGAACCGAAACCCTGCAAGAGTTAATAAGTCACGGCTACTTAACCCATGAAGAGTTTCAAGAGCTTTCAGAGTGCCTAGAGAACCTATGGAATATTCGCTTTGCACTGCATCTAGCCGCAGGTCGGGCTGAAAACCGCTTATTGTTTGATCATCAACCACAAGCCGCCGAAATTTTAGGTTTTGGTAGCGACGGTAAAGCCTCTGTTGAGCGTATGATGAAGCGCTTATTTAGAATAATGAGCCGCGTGCGCGAACTTAACCAAATGCTACTTTCATACTTTGAGCAAAGTATCATGCCCGAAAGTAGTGAAAAAACGGTGATAGTACTCGACAGAAACTTTGAGCAAGTGGGCCATCAAATACGCGTAAAAGATCCATCTGTATTTTTTAGACGTGACCAACTTTTTGTATTGTTTGAGCACATAGCAGACAACCCTGCAATAACGCATATTTACCCAAGCACTATTCGTACAATCCGCCAAGTACGCCGCCGTTTATTGGGGGATTTACAAGATTATGCAGCCTGTCGTGAAGCTTTTTTACGCTTAGTTAAACACCCTAATGGTATGGGCCGCGCATTTACGTTAATGCACAAACACGGCATGCTTGCCGCCTACTTACCGCAGTGGCGTAATATATTTGGACAAATGCAGTTCGATTTGTTTCACGCCTACACCGTAGATGAGCATACTCACAAATTAATCAAAAATATTTACGAATACTTTGATAAAACTGGCATTAGCGAGTTTCCTATTTGTAGTGAAATAGTCACTCGAATGGACAAACCAGAGCTACTTTATTTAGCCGGTATATTTCACGACATTGCTAAGGGACGAGGGGGAGATCACTCAGAACTTGGCGCTGTTGATGCTATAGCCTTTGCTAAACTACATGGTTTTTCATCCTCTGACGCAAAATTAGTAGCATGGCTTGTAAGTAACCATTTACTTATGTCGGTTACCGCGCAGCGTAAAGATATTAACGACCCTGCTGTAATAAAAGACTTTGCAACACGTATTAAAACAGAGCGCCAACTCGACTATTTATATTGTTTAACCGTTGCCGACATCCGTGCAACCAACGACAACTTATGGAACGATTGGAAAAACACCCTACTGCGTGAATTGTACTTGCACACGCAGCGCGCATTACGCTTAGGGCTTGAAAACCCAATGGATCAGCGCGACCAAATTCGCGATAAAAAGCACCAAGCTAAACAACGTCTACTCAACTTAGGTTACCCTGAGAATAAAATTGATTTAATTTGGAGTCGCTTTAAAGCCAACTACTTTACCGCCTTTAGCGAACAGCAAATATCGTGGCAAAGTGAGCATTTATTAACTAGCACCGATTTAAGCCAACCCAGTGTCATTGTATCTAACAAAGCAATGCATGGGGGTACACAAGTATTTGTATACAGCCCCTACTCTGGTGCGCTTTTTGCGAGATTAGTGAGTGTAATTGGCTCTAAAAAAGCACAAATACAGCACGCGCAAGTACTGACCACAAAAGATGGTTACGTCCTGTTTAGCTTTGTAATACTTGAAGTAAGTGGCGACCCTATTGCAAGTGGTCGAGCGCAATCAATTAAACGCGGGCTTGAGCAAGCACTTAGCGATCCGCGTAAAAAAATTCGCTTTAAAAAGAGCCGCTCTCAACGCTTTAAAGATTTTAATATTAAACCTAAAATTGTGTTGCGCCCACATGCACGCAAAGACCGTAGCTTAATAGAAATTCAAGCCGTCGATATACAAGGTTTACTAACCAAAATAGCCGAAGTTTTCCAAGCGCATTTACTACACATTCACGCTGCCCGTATTACAACGGTAGGTGAACGTGCAGAGGATTTCTTTGTTGTATCTAATAACGAATACCAAGCGCTGACTGATGAAGAGCAAGCAAAAATTCATCAGGCATTACGTAAAAAATTCAACGCCGAAACAGAATAGAGGACACACATGTCAGATTTAAAAACGATGATCGAAAACGCATGGGACAACCGCGATAGTATTAGCCCAAGCACAGTATCAAGCGACGTAAAACAAGCCATTATTGATGCACTTGATTTGCTTGATAGCGGCGCAGCACGCGTTGCTGAAAAAATATCAGGTGAATGGGTTGTACACCAGTGGCTTAAAAAAGCCGTTTTACTGTCGTTTCGTATTCGCGACAACCAACCAATGAACGACGGCGTAAACCAGTTTTACGACAAAGTACCACTTAAATTTAGCGACTACACGCCAGAGCAATTTCAGCAAGGTGGTATGCGCGTAGTACCAAACGCAGTAGCACGTAAAGGCAGCTTTGTAGGTAAAAACGTCGTACTTATGCCATCGTACGTAAATATTGGCGCATACGTTGACGACGGCACCATGGTTGATACATGGGCGACTGTAGGCTCATGTGCACAAATTGGTAAGAACGTACATTTATCAGGTGGCGTAGGCATAGGCGGCGTTTTAGAGCCTCTACAAGCTAATCCAACTATCATTGAAGACAACTGCTTTATTGGCGCACGTTCTGAAATTGTTGAAGGCGTAATTGTTGAAGAAGGCGCAGTAATTTCAATGGGCGTTTACATCAGCCAAAGCACTCGTATTTATGACCGCGAAACCGGCGAAATTCACTACGGCCGCGTACCAGCAGGGGCAGTAGTTGTTCCAGGCGCACTACCGTCAAAAGATGGCACCCACAGCCTTTACGCTGCAATCATCGTTAAAAAAGTAGACAAACAAACACGTGAAAAAGTAGGCATCAACGCCCTACTACGCTCAATTGATGAGTAACAGTCGGTTGGGTTGAGGGAAACGAAACCCAACGATACTTTTAAGTTAAGTGTTTTAGCTAAACTTTAATTGTATATAGAAAAGCTCTAAGCCCTTTGGGTCTAGAGCTTTTTTTGTTATCTGAACGTTTTCTATTATTAAATGGAGAGTTGATCATATGGATACTGAAGAAAGTAACGAGCTAGTCTATCACTACACATCTTTGGATGCTTTTATCTCTATTGTGAATAGCAGAACCTTTCGGTTTGGCGACGCAAGAGCAATGAATGACTATACAGAGATAGATCATAATATTAATCTTCTTTTAAATTTAGAAAAACAAAAACCTGAGCTAATGAAAAAATTAAATATTTCAAATGAAGGGTTTAATAAAGGCATTAAAAATATTAAGTTTTTCAAAAAGCATATTGAAAATCACTATATACATATAATGAGCTTTAGTAAAAACCCAGATTCTTTAAGCCAGTGGCGGGGATATGCAGATAACGGTACAGGAATATGTTTTAGTATCAATTTATCAGCATTACGACACTGTCTAAATAATACTTACCGCATTGCTGGGAATTGCGTTTACAAACAAGGAGAATTAAACACAGAAGCACAAAACTTATTAAAATTAGCCTCAACTTTTGATAGTGATCAATTTGAATTTGAGGCTAGAAGTAACTTTCTTGATAACTTTATCGCATTTATAACAACAGGTAAAAATGAGGCTTTTATAGACGAAGGTGAAGTAAGGTTAGTTTCTTTCATTGAAAAACTGCCACCACCTCAAGATGTGAAATTCATAAACTCTAATGGCTTTATTAAAAGCTATCTTGAAGTAAGTTTTCGAATAAATATAATTGACACAATTATACTTGGACCGTGTTGTAAATTTGCAGCTAATGACCCCGTCTTTAATGATATGTTAGACAATTTATTTTTTAATAAAAAACTCTACGAGTTAGGAGTTGATACTAACCCATATAAGCCTAAAGTTTTAAGTTCAAAGGCAACTTTCAGATAACCGTTGGGTTTCGTTTCACTCAACCCTTCCTACGTCGATAAAATTAATCCCGAGCTACTGCTCATTGTTAGCAATACCCCCCTAAACCTAAGATCACTTATAAAAAAAGTGCTTTTATGTAGCAACGTAGTAATTACCTTGCCCTGCTTCATCAACAAACAAGATAATCAAACCTTTCTTCCACCAAATTCCATTAAAATAAAATTTACATAGTTAACTTAGTGGTGATATAACTGAATGTGTTTTGGGAACGGAGTTGGTGATAAATCAAACCATTAACTGCCAGCTAAAAAATATTACTCAGCTAGCTTACCCTTACACCCTTTACTTAAGGAAAATAAAAATCCTAACTAAAACAGCGTTTACCACATTTTAAAATAACAAAAGCACAAGTAGGTTGTACTAATGGAAGAGTATTTAATCGTTAAACAAAAAAGTAGATACCCTATCGCTATTGCGGCTTTATTGTTGTTATTGGCTTTGGGTTATTTAATTAAGATACTACTTTTCTCAAATGATATTCCTGAACGTTATTTAAAGCCAATATTAGTCTCTCAAGTATCATTACCCAATGTATTAAAAGGGATTGGTACAATAGAGCCTACACAAAGAGAGCTTTTGTCTGCGCCGCTAAAAGGCAATATCAACACACTTACAATTCGTGAAGGGCAAGCTATAAAAAAAGGCCAAGTATTAGCAAAGCTAACTAACTACGAATTGGAACAAGATATACATAATGCGAGTTATGAGCAGCTTAATTTAGAATCCCAAGTAGCTATTGATAAAAGTAATTTAGCAATTAAGCTCTCGCAAATTAAAGTCGACTTATCAAAAGCTAAAATGGCATTGCAGCAGCAAGCGCTTGAATTAAATGCTAATAAAGTCTTAATGGAACAAGGTATTATTTCTGCAATTCGCTTTAAGCAAAGCGAAATGCTTTACAAGCAAAGTGAACTTGAAGTTAATGCCAAAAATGGTGAACTTAGTCTATTTAAAGAGGCATTTGATCAGCAATTAATTGCGCTTGATAACAAAGTAAACATCTCAAAAAACAAACTTAGCTATTTACAAAGGCGTCAAGAGCAACTAACACTCACAGCAAACTTTGACGGTACCGTAAGCCAAAGCTTAGCTAAATTAGGTCAAGCGGTTACTCAAGGGCAATCGCTGTTTGAGTTAATAGAGACCGACAACTTACTGGCTAAAATACAAGTCCCTCAGTATTCATCCACTCAGTTAAAAATTGGCCAAAAAGCAGACATAGTTACACCCAGTGGCACAATTGCAGCTAAGGTTGATTATATTGATACGGTAATAAGAAATGGCGCTATTAATGTATTTTTAGTATTAGACGCTTCCCCTCCATCATGGCTTAGAAGCAGCCAAGCAATAGAAGCTCATATTTATTTGGAGCAATCTTTAGTAGCTCAAAACATTAAAAAACCGAATGATTTTGATAACTACAGTCTGTGGAAAGTATATGAAATAACGCCCTCCAGCAAAGCTATTCTTACTCATATAAATTACAAAACGACTGAGCAAGACACTTTAAGCTTTGATGAGTCGCTACAAGGTAACTATGTTTTATTACTACCAGCAGCTTATGCCACTCAAAGTTACCTTGATTTGAAAGAAGTATTTTAATGAGGTGTCAGTTATGAGTTATCCGTTAATAGAGTTTAATAATATTTTTTATCAATACCCTAATACCAAAATTGATACCCTCAAAGCTGTAAGTTTTAAAATAAACAGTGGTGACTACATTGCAATAACTGGTACTTCTGGCAGTGGTAAAAGTACCCTACTTTCTATTTTAGGTTTACTAAACTTACCTAGCCAAGGGCAATACACTATTTTAGGCACTAACACAGCAGACTTAACACCCGACTCTATTGCAGCCATTAAAAACAGAGAACTTGGTTTTATATTTCAAAACTTTAATTTATTAAATCATTTAAGCGTATTTGATAACGTGGCTTTGCCACTCAGTTACAACAAATCGGTGCCTAGGAAGGATTACCAAAAAAAAGTAGAAGCTGCGCTTAATAAAGTAAATATGCTTGAATTTATTGATAGAAAGCCAAGCCAATTGTCAGGCGGGCAACAACAAAGAGTTGCTATTGCTAGAGCATTAATAAATGAGCCTTCTATTATTTTAGCCGATGAGCCAACGGGTAATTTAGATTCGAGTAATAGCGAACAAATATATCAGTTACTCAATAAGCTAAACGACGATGGCAAAACAATTTGCTTAATAACACATGATGAAAACCATGCTAAAACAGCAAAAACGCGTTTGTATATTCAAGACGGACAGCTTAGTGCGCAAGGTTTTTGATGCTGAACTTAATTACTGATCTGACCTTAAACTGGCTAAAATATGCTAAGCAAAATACTAAATTATGGCTTAGCTGTTTGTTGCTGAGTATTCCTTTGTGTTTAATTTTAAATATAAATAATATTCATAGTCAGTTTTTATCAGCCGATCACACGGCAATAAATAACATCCACAACATTAAACAAGTTTACTTAAGTGACACTCAAAATGACTTACCCGTTGATGAGTACATTTTTGATGAAATAACCTTATTGCACCAAGATTTAGTCGGCGTTTTTGAACGCTCTATTGATTTATCATTAAAGCTTTCGGTTAATCATGATAGCGAGCCTGTTAAGGTAAGCTTTATATCGGGGGGTTATAAACAATTAGGTATCATTCCTGCTTTAGGCAGCTTTGAGAAGCTAGATTTCCCAAAACAAGGCAGCGCACTAAGTGCCGCCATTAGCTATTCGTTTTGGCATACTCATTTTAAAGGTGTCACTGATATTATTGGCAAACAGCTTGCTGTTAATAATAAAAGCATAAACATTGTTGCTGTAATGCCAAAAGAGTTTAAAAGCTTTAAACGTGCCTATGAACCTAAACTCCTTATTTCTTACTCGCAACTCAAGCGCATTTTGCCTCAAGAAAGTAGCCTGACCCCAGATACATTTACGTATATTTTAGGAAACGTTAAAAATAAAACACTCTTTTTAAGCTTGCTAAATAAGCACTTACAAAACGAAATGTTTATATTTGATAACACCGAACTTAAGTTTAGTGATGGTATTGGCGTTAGCCCTACTCACTTTAATAAAATAATAAAGCGCCTAAACTTATTGCAGTTACTTTATTATATTTTACTCTCATTTAGCTTTATTGCCTTTTGTGCATTTTACTGTGCAGAGTCAATTAAAAAGCAACAAGAAGAAACTATACGCAAACTATGTGGAGCCAATAACACACACATTTTTGTGCAGCAAATTATTGATATTGCACTCACAAGCCTACTACTTATTATTGTAATGTGCGTTTTGTATCCACTGAGCGACCGCATTAGCGCAATTTTATTACCAAGCCTGAATAAGCTAAGCAGCTCTTTTTCATTATTTACGCTGGCGGTATTTTACATAGTTATTATTACTTTTTTATCGGCGCTTAGTTATTTTCAGCGAAGGTGGGTACACAGCAGTATTGGACGCGGCCAAAGTGCAACAACAAGCGAAAAAGTACAAGTGTTCTCATTGCTTTCGTTACTTACTAGCCTTGCTATTACAAGTGTTTACATTAGTAGTTTGGTTATTTACAGCCAGATTAATTTAAATAATAAAAGTATGGGTTTTAATGCAGATAATATTCTAATTGCCAGCTTTAGTTTTCCACAATCACCTAGCGAGGCCTTTAATGCAAATAACTCTGCTCAACAATTAATTCAGCAATTAAATTCACTGCCCATTATTGAAGAAGTATCACTTAGCTCTGCCCCGCCACTATCAGATCGCAGTGGGTTTAGTGCATGGTACACCGTTACCGGACAAGCTATCAGTTCGGTTAAAAGCGCCAGTACCGCAAGCCATAGAGTGAGCCCGCATTACTTTAAAACTATTGGCGCTAAGCTTATTTCTGGGCAAAGTGTGCAATGGCAACAGTACCAAAACATTGTCGTTAACAGCGCTTTATGGGATCAATACTTTGCAGGCACAGAACTAAGCCAAGCTTATTTATTAGCCCAATTTGATACTGGAAAAGTAAAACATAAAGTAGTTGGCGTTGTTAATGATATTTATAATGAAGGGGCCGACACACCGGTTCAGCCAACTGTATATAATGTAATAAGTGCCCTGACAGGTTTTGAAACAATTATAATTAAAACTCATGCGCCCATCACACAAGTTGAAAGTGAACTCCAAACGGCAGTAAGAGCATTAAGTGTTAACTTTAACGATTTATCACTTACCCCCCTTTCATCTTTAGTAAAAAATGAGCAAGCCCCTAGAAATGCATTACTAATAATTACCGTTGTGTGTTCCTCAATTCTTCTACTCTCTGCGTTTTTATACAACTACAGCAGTATTAAACAGCTTACTGCTAAATCATCTACAGAGCTTGCATTAAGACGTGCTATGGGCGCTCGCAGCTACCAAATATGCTATTTATTTTTAAAGCTATTTTTCACTGCATTTGTGATAACCCACATAGTTATTATTGCGCTATTTTTCACCCAACATGAAAAACTACAAACTTTTTTATTTCAACAATCCGTTTTTGACCTAAACACGATACTTACAGTGCATTTAGTCATTTTGTTAGCGGTTATATGTATTATTGCTATAGAGATTAAAAAAACACTTAACAATTCGTGGAATAACTTAACTTAAGGATAAGCATGTATAAATTACTACTAGCTACACTACTTATATATGGTGGAAATACATACGCTGAGCAGTACAGTTTCTCTCATTACCAAATGGTTAAATCGCCCATTAATAATACCGCACCGCAAATGTTTTTATTTAACAGCAAAGGCGAGTTGATGCATTACTCTGATAAATATTTACCAAATATTTTATCCATTTTTAAAAATAAACAAAGCCATCCTGATTCTGATTTAATTAAAAGTAATTTAGAGCAGCTATTAACAACATTGCCCGATTTTACCCAGCAAAAGTATACGTTGTTTTACACCTCAATAGATGAAGATGTAGGCCCTTGTCCGCCTTGTAGGCAACAAGAAAAAACCATCGACATGCTTAAAAGTAAGTTTTCAGACAAGCAGCTAAAGGTTCATTCAATTTCTATAAATGCCAGTGACAACAGTATATAAAAAAAACCCGCTAAATAACTTTAGCGGGCTTTTTGTTGCGAAGGTTAAACCTTTAAAAAGTTTACAGCGCGTTAAATACGTCGTCTGTTTTAGCTGCGCAAATAAAGTCGTTTTTGTGTAGGCCTTTAATTGAATGGCTCCACCATGTAACGGTTACTTTGCCCCACTCGGTTAATAAACCTGGGTGATGGCCTTCGTCTTCTGCCATGTCGCCTACTTTGTTAGTAAACGCGATAGCCTGTTTGAAGTTTTTAAATTTATAAACTCGCTCAAGCTGCATAATGCCGTCACGTACTTCTGGTACCCAGTCTGGGATTTTAGTAATTAATTGTGCTAACTCTTCGTCAGATACTTTTGGCGCATCTACATGACAGGCTTCGCATTTTTGTGCACTTAATGAAGACATTCTAAATCCTTACTTTTAGCTTTTTTAGCATTAATGTTTAACTGGCTAATTTTTCTTTTGGTGGAAATTTTGGGTCGTGCAAACCAAGCTCTTTAGCTCGCTCAACCAAAGTCATAATATCCATTTGCGATATATCAAACAGATCATGAATCGAATTTATGGTGTAGTACTGTGGTTGCATAATATCAATACGGTACGGCGTACGCAGTACATCAAGCACGTTCATTGGGCTAATTTCTGGCGTATTTGAGTATACATACTGAGTCTCCCCTGGGCTTGATAAAATGCCGCCGCCGTAAATACGCAGGCCATCTTCGGTTTGCATTAAACCAAATTCAACCGTAAACCAGTATATACGCGCAAGGTATACACGGTCCTTTTTCTGCGCTGCGTAACCTAATTGCCCGTACTTGTGTGTAAACTCGGCAAAGTCAGGATTAGTTAGCATGGCGCAATGGCCAAATATTTCATGAAAAATATCTGGCTCTTGTAGGTAGTCAAATTCTTCGCGGCTACGAATAAATGTAGCTACCGGAAACTGCTTGTTTGCCAGTAATCTAAAAAACTCATCAAAGTCGATAAGCGCAGGTACTGGTGCAACTTGCCAACCGGTAGTGGCTAACAATACTTCGTTTAGTTCGCTTAACTGCGGAATGCGGTCGTGCGGCAGGTTAATCTTTTTTAACCCTTGCATGTACTCGTTGCAGGCTTTGCCTTCAATGCATGCAAGTTGGCGCGCTACAAGCTCAGACCAAATTTTATTTTCTTCATCACTCCAGTGTATAACACCATTTTCGTCTGGTGTTTTGGATGTGTATTTACTTGCTTTAGCCATAAGTACCTTCTTGGGTGTGAGCCCTAAATCGGTGTCAGTGTGATACTCAAACCTGTTGAATATCGAATGACCCCATACTATGCAAAAGTGAAGAAAAGTTTAATAGATAGGCTAACATCAGTATTTAGCGTGATCACTTAGATCGTAAATTTAAAATTACACTCATGGCACATTAAAAATACAGGCCCTTTAATAAAGGCCTGCAGTTTATTTTTAAGTGTATACAATTAAATACACCTAACCAATTTTAGTAAAAGCTTGGTCTAAATCACTAATAATGTCGTTAACATCTTCAAGCCCAACCGAGAGTCTGATCAGCCCATCACTTATTCCAGCGGCAGCTCGCTCCTCTGGCGTATAAGGCGAGTGAGTCATAGATGCAGGATGCTGAATCAGTGTTTCTGCGTCACCGAGGCTTACTGCAAGTGTACAAAGTTTCATACTATCAATAAATTGAGCGCCATCATGTAGCGTGCCTTTTATTTCAAACGCAATAACACCACCAGCGGCTTTCATTTGATTACCAATAAACTTATAACCTGGGTGCGATTTAAGCCCCGGGTAATATACGGTGCTTACTTGTGGATGCGCTTCTAGATATTGCGCTATAGTTTGTGCGCTTTGACAATGGCGCTCTATTCTAATAGCGAGTGTTTTTAGGCCTCGATTAATTAGCCATGCATCGTGCGGGCTTATGGTTGCACCAATGTCTTTTAGTACGGTCATTTTAATGTGTGTTATGTGCTCAAGCGATCCACATACAATACCGGCAACTACGTCTCCGTGGCCGTTTAAGTACTTGGTCGCACTGTGCATTATAATGTCGATGCCGTATTTTTTGGGCGATTGCAGTAGCGGCGTTAAAAAGGTGTTGTCGACCACACTAATTAAATTGTGTTCTTTAGCAACTGCGCCAATCAGTGACAAATCAATAACCGCCATAGTGGGGTTGATTGGCGTTTCTACAAATATCATTTTTGAATTAGGTTTGATGGCAGCGCGTAGTTCGTCCTCGTTGGTCATATCAACAAAAGTGACTTCGATTCCCCAGCGCGGCAACATATGCGAGAAAAACGCAAAGGTACAACCATATAAAGCACTTGAGGCAACAAGGTGATCTCCTTGCGATAAAAAGCTCAGTACTGAGGCCGATACAGCCCCCATACCTGTTGCGGTTGCAGCTGCTGCTTCACAGCTCTCTAGTTGAGCAACTTTTTGTTCAAGCTCTGTGGTTGTAGGGTTTCCTAAGCGCGTATAAATATAGCCAGGTTCGTCGCCTGCAAAACGCGCAGCACCTTGTGCGGCATTTTCAAAATGAAAGGTAGAGGTTTGATACAAAGGAGAAGTGAGTGCGCCGTGCGGGTCGTTTGCTTTTTGTGGTCCGTGAATACACTGGGTGTTTATATGATGCTTGCTCATTGTAGGCTCATTTTTTTGATTATTATGTTTTTGCGATTCAACAATCAAAACGTATGCGCCTACAAACAGCAAGCATGCCGGATGCTCAGATGGCTATTTGTGCAAAAACCGTGCAGCGCACGTTTGTACACAAATATTGCCACCAGGGCGTGTTGACCTTTGCGGATTGAAATTTGTTCAATCCAAGGAAGATTAAATCGCGGCGCGAGGTTTGTAACCTAGTGGGCTCGATAACTGCTCCTGCGTTATTCTAATGGCTTACATCCATGTAAGAATAAGTAAAAACCGAGCAAAGCTTCCGCGTCCTGCTCACGCCCCTTACCTA
>NZ_JACJEP010000018.1:0-88296 GCF_014164135.1 Pseudoalteromonas sp. SG45-1 | reverse complement strand
GGTGACAATAGCGTTTTGGACCCACCTGACTCCATGCCGAACTCAGTAGTGAAACGAAACAGCGCCGATGATAGTGTAGCATTTGCTATGTGAAAGTAGGACATTACCAGGCTTCAAATTGTAGAAAGCCCGAATCTAACGATTCGGGCTTTTTTACGTCTGAAGAAAAGTGAAATGTGCGCAATTAATACACACTCACATCAACACCTAGCACGTAGATCGGGCGTAGCGACTCTCGACGTTAAAATCACAACAAAACCCCTCAATAACTCAGTCGGCCAATAGAGTAGCATTTGCTACGTGACTCTCCACCGCTGTGGGCACCACGACATTTCCAAGCTTCAAATTCTAGAAAGCCCGAATCTAACGATTCGGGCTTTTTTACGTCTGCAGAAAAGTGAAATGCGCACAATTAACACACTTTCACATCAAAACCTATCACGTAGGTCGGGCGAGCATAGCGACTCCCGCCGTTAAAATCACAACAAAACCCCTCAATATCTCAGTCGGCCAATACAGTAGCATTTGCTACGTGACTCTCCACCGCTGTAGGTATCGTGACATTACGGAGGCTTCACATTGTAGAAAGCCGGGATTTAACGATTCGGGCTTTTTTACGTCTGCAAAAAAGTAAAGTTTGGGTGGGTTTTTCATATATCGGATTATAATTAAATCAATTACGCTTTATCAAACACCCACATTAAACACTCAATCCTAGTGAACGACATGAATTAAGAATCTGTTTTATCTCCTACTTAGTTGATAAGTATCTATATAAGTATAATTAAGCTCTATCTCAGTAATATTCAAGAGGGGTGAGGTGCTTTTCCATGTAAATAGTATTACCTAGATGCTTAATGTTTTTATAGAACACATATATTGTTCCAACATGTAATTCATTGACTATAATGATTAATCCTAGTTATGACTTTGCTAGCTAAGCTTAGATAGCGGTAAAATGCGCTACTTAAAATAATTAAATAATTGATTATCCGAACAGGTGAGTTATTTCATCGTTAGCATAATTAATCTTCACTGTATTTTGCATAATTCAACAAAGGATTTAATTTTCTCTGATGCGATATAAAATATCTTGGTGCTTACTTTTTACCACTATGCTTACTCATTTTTCTGCTTTTTCTAATGAGTTTGAATTTTCTGGTTATGCTCGAGTTATTGGTGGCTACTTAGACGAAAAAAATGTCGAATATAAGGGATATGAAGACAGTCTTAAATTTTCTCCATCTAGTTTAATTGGATTCCAAGGCGAGTATCAGTTTGATGATAAGTGGTCTGCAACAGCTCAATTTTTGTTAAGAAGCAATAACACAACAGCTTCCGATAACTCAGGGTTAGAGTGGTTATATTTAACATATAGACCGACAGATAATATTCAAATAAAACTCGGAAAGTTACGCACACCTTTTTTTACCATGAGTGACTTTTCGGATGTTGGTTTTGCGTACCCATGGATCAATCCACCTCAACAAGTTTATGATACTTATTTATTTAAAACGTTTAATGGCATAGATGCTGTTTATAAATTTGGTGCAGAAAACTTTGATT
This sequence comes from Pseudoalteromonas sp. SG45-1, assembly GCF_014164135.1. Taxonomy (NCBI): domain Bacteria; kingdom Pseudomonadati; phylum Pseudomonadota; class Gammaproteobacteria; order Alteromonadales; family Pseudoalteromonadaceae; genus Pseudoalteromonas; species Pseudoalteromonas sp. SG45-1. The sequence continues at coordinate 86,730 of NZ_JACJEP010000018.1, read as the reverse complement.
TGAGCTTTGAAGGTTACTATGGTGAAGAGTCGGGTGATATAGGGATTGGCGCCTTAAGAACGGGCTTTGAAGTTGATAATCTTTTAGGGTTCATTGGTAAGATTAATATTGAAAACTTAGAATTTAGAGTTTCCCGTTATAATGGGAATATCAAGCTTGATATTGATGAGATAAGACAGCTAGAAAATGTGCTTAATAGCCTTAATTTTACAAAAAGCGCCAGCTCGGTAAAAACAAAAGGTAGAGCACATGCAAATCAATTTGGCGTAATTTACGACAATTTAGATTATTTTTTTAGAGGTGAATGGGTCCGCATTAAAACTGATTTGGGGATAGTGCCTATAATTCAAAGCTATTATTTAACTACCGGTGTTAATCATGCTCCTTTTACTTACCACTTAACATTTGCAGATAGCGACGTAGAAACTCGTTCTGCTGAAAATGAAATTCCGTTAGGTATTAATAGCGACTTAGATCAACTTGCATATGGGTACAATCGTATTTTTGATGAATCTACGCCTGATTCAATTAAGAGTTGGACGGTTGGTGTACGCTGGGATGTGCTGCCAAACCTTGCCTTAAAAGCTGAGTTTTCAACCCTAGAAGGTGACGATGTAAAAGACTCGTTTTTCGTTACTCCTGATGACTCTGATTTTGATAAAAAAACTAATCTTTATCTTATTGGTTTGGATTGGGTGTTTTAATGATATTTTTTAAACCTATTAATAACATTAAAAAAATAATGATGCTCTTTGTAGTCGCTAGTAGCCTATTTGGTTTTAGCATTTCAGTTTATGCAGAAAATACAAACCCCTCGAACGTCATTATTGTAGTAAATACCACAGATAAAAACTTATCTTTTAGTAAGCAACAAATTCGCCATATTTATATGGGCGGAGCTATGAGCAGACAATTTAAAGCAGTTAACCTATTTGTCGGCAATCCGCTTAGAATAAATTTTAACACTAGGATGGTAGGTCTTACTGAATCTAGAATACAAGCTTATTGGGCCCAAATGCGATTCACGGGGCGCAGCAAGCCCCCTGTCGAATTTGAGTCTACAGAAGAGGTTATAGAGTACTTACTAACCGTTGAAGACTCAGTAGCTTACCTCCCAGCAGGAATTACTATACCTAAAGAGCTCACCATAATTGCACTAAATTAAAAGTAAGCCGTTTGCTTAGTAAAAAATCAATTGCACTGAGTTATTTTGAAGTTATTGTTAGTTCTTTAAATAATATTTTCGCTCGTTCAATTGCGTGTGGTAGTTGTGCAATGCACACTGGTTTTGCAAAGTAATAGCCCTGCATTTCATCACTACCATTTGATACTAGGTAGTTAGCTTGGTCGGTTGTTTCAATTCCTTCGCTACATATTTTTAAACCAAGGCGTTGGCCTAAATCGAGTATTGCTTGTAATACTGCAGTGTCTTTTGCTGAGCTTGCATATTGATTTACAAACATTCGATCTATTTTTAATGTATCAATTTCAATTTTAGTAAGGTAACTCAATGAAGAGTAACCTGTGCCAAAGTCATCTAATGCAATTGAGCCTCCCATAACTTTAACTTGATTAAAAAATTGATTCGCGTTTTCAAAATTTTCTAAATAGCTTGATTCTGTTATTTCAAACTGAACATTTGAAATATCGACGCTATGTTCAAGTAGTTTACTTTTTACAGTATGAATGAAGTTATGATCTTTTAAGTCATGGCTTGAAAGATTCATTGAGACGAGTACATTATTCCCCATAAGTTGTTTTAGCATTTGCACATCTTTAAATACTTGTGTGATCACCCATTGGGTAATCGCTTTTATTTTACCTGCTTGTTCCGCTATAGGTATAAACTCACCAGGAGAAACAAAGCCTAGCTCTTTGCTTTGCCATCTTATTAAGGCTTCTAAGCCTTGAGCTTCGCCTGTATTCGACATTTTAAGCTGATAAAATAACTCAAATTCATTTTGCGCTATTGCGTGAGATATTAAGTTAGCGACTTGCGCTTTTCGTTTGTTATCTTCAAGCATTTTATGGTGGAATATTGTATATGCGCCTTTGCCTTTTTCTTTTGATGTGTACATTGCAATATCGGCATTACTGATAAATGTATTTATATCAAATTCAGCTTCTTTGGCACTTGCAATACCAATACTAATACCCGCTGGTACGTCCCACTCATTTATAGTGAATGGCTCTTTCATACCCTCAATGATACTTTCGGCAATATCTATAACAATAGATTGCTCAGTGATATTAGGTAGCATAATTAAAAACTCATCACCGCCTAGGCGTGCAATTATGTCGTTACTACGCAGATAACTTTTCACTTTTTTAGCCACAGCTTGTAAAAGCATATCTCCGGTTTCATGGCCTAGGGTGTCGTTAACGCCTTTAAAACTATCAACATCAAAGAACATAATCGCAACGTCTTGATCGTTACTTTTACTACTAGCCAGCTCGAGTTTGAGTAGGTCCATAAAAAACATGCGATTAGGTAAACCTGTTAATATATCGTAGTTGGCGAGGCGCTCCATTGAATGCGTTTGTACTAAAAGTTGTGCGGTATGTTTATGATTGGTTTGAACTTGGGAGTCAATTGTTTGTAGTAATGCATTAATGTCGTTACCAAGTTGAGATACTTCATCATGACCAGTGACTTGGTATTGAAGCTTATAATTTGTTGATTTTTCAACTTTCTGTGTGAACTTCGAGAGCGCTAAAAGTGGGCTTAATAAACGCTGATATATCCAAAATGAAATAATAATGGTGAGTGCAATAATTAAAACAACAAATGGAGCTGCACTATAAAAAAGGCTAATTTTACTTTCATTCAGTGGCTTTTTAAAGTCTTGCACAATGAGCAAATATCCAATAGGAAACTGCTCCTCCCCAATTGCCTTTAAGGCCACTAGTCCTTCATTGGTTATTGTAACCGCATAAGGTAAATTTTTTGGTTGAATACTTATAAGTTCAGGCTTAAAGCTCTCAAGCTCTAAATAGTTAGGGTGGACATACGATTGGATTAATTGCCAGTCAGCGTCAAATACATTAACAAACTTAATGTGTTCATATCGATCAAAACCGAGCAATTCGGTGGTTATAGAGAACAAATCAACTTGCTCAGACATAACACGTAATAAGCTATCGGAAATATTTGAAGACATTGCATCTAAGTTTTGTTTAACAGATTGGCGATATAAATCTTCGTGTTCATTAATTGCGAGGAAAAAAACTAAATTTGCGCTAAATATAATTAAAACCGTTGTTATTATAATAAATTTATATCGAATACTATGAAGCATCAAATCTAACCCTTAACCATCATTTAATTATGTTTTAGTTATTATTGTGTAATCAGGCAATCCATAATTACAAAAAAGTTACTTACTACGCCCTTTGTAGCACTAAAAGCTTAACATTGAGAATGCTTTTAAATTCATATACTAAATATAGCTGTTTATTTAATTTTGTACTGACTTACTTTGTTGCAATTTCATTCTTGGTTTAATAAGTGACCTGTGTAAAACTACCTAAGTTAATTTAGTAAATCAGGTGACATGAATGTCGAATATTAAAGCTTGGAAACTTATAAGCCTGTTTTGTTTGTTCGCAGTGCTTATGGGTTGTCAATCTAAAGAAGAGCAGCTGCAACAAACAATTCAAGAGTCTATTAAAAAAGCAGATACAGAGCTGTCACAGCTTGGTACTGCGCTTGATAATGGGAATGTGCGCAATGCTGTATTACTTAAAGAATATGGCGAGCTCCTTAAAAAACAACAACCAGAGCTTACAAAAGTTGTTGATGTAATTACCCTTGATGCAACGCGCCAAGGTGCACTTTATAGTGGTTTAACACAGCGACTTAAAGATATTAAAGGAACTTACTTAATTCCTCCTTACGAAGATACGTTGCATAGCATTGATTTGTTGCGTGATGCGTCTAAACCTACGCTATTTTCTGATGCGTTAACCGATCCTATTAATATGCTAGCTGATATGTCCAAAGGCACTTTAGCGCGTGTAGGCGCAATTAGTAAGCAAGCTGAAGGTGAGGGTGTTGGTAACCAAATGGTAGGTAACCCTAACTATGGTAACTGGCAAACAAATAGTAATGGTATTAGCTTTTGGCAATGGTACGGCATGTACCGTATTTTAGGCGATGTATTTGACCGTGTTGAATATGGAAGTTGGAGCAAACGCCGAAAGTATAGTTATTACAATGACTATGGCCGTTCGCGTTATTCAAGCCCTAAACAAATTAAAACCCAAAGCGCGCTAGAAACACGCACGCGCCAAACATACCAACGCCAAGGTAAGCAGTTTACAAGCCCTTATGCGAGTAAAAAAACAGGTGCATCCGGTTTAAGCCGTAGTAGTTATACGCCACCAAAAAGCCGCAGTAGTTATTCTCGTTCTAGCAGTTATAGCAATAGCTCAGGATCGGTGCGTGATAGCGGTAGCAGAACCTCTCGTGGCGTGAGCCGTGGTAAGTAAAAGAATAAAGTTGGAGTTAGAATAATATGTATGAATTTAATGGAATAACTATGTGGTCGCTACAAGCATTGGCGATTGATTTTGCAATTATTGTTTTATTATTTGTAAGCCTTAAATATATAAAAGGCTGGGTTTCAAACTTACACGCAAATGATGAAATAACAGAGCGTGATAACTTTGCTTTTGGTATTAGCTTTGCCGCTGGTTTAGTGGCACTGGCGATTGTATTAACAGGTGTAAGTAGTGGTGCTTTTGCTGCAACATTGCAACAAGAAGCACTGCAAATGTTAGCTTACGGCGCATTAGCAATTGTACTTATTAAGTTGGGTCACTTTTTTCAAGATAAAGTAGCGCTTCGTAAAGTAAGCCTGCACGACGAAATAGTTAAAGGTAACGTTACAGCTTCAATAATTGATTTTGGTCATGTTGTTAGCGTTGCAATAGTTATTCGCTCAGCACTTTTATGGGTGGCTACTGATGGCTGGCATGGTCTTCCAATTGTAATTGCTGCCTTTATTATAGGTAGTGTTGTATTACTACTTGTTAGCCAATACCGAGTGCAGTTATTTAAGCGTACAAACAAAAGTGGCGACTGCCTACAACAAGCAATTGTTGATGGTAACTTAGCTGTGGGTATTCGTTACGCTGGATTTTTAATAGGTAGTGCATTAGCTATTACAGCTGCAACGGGTGTTGCGCCATATGCTGCTGATAACATTAATGCGAGTTTACTATACTGGGCTATTAGCGCTGTAGTGAGCCTTGTCGCATTTATTATTTTGCACTTAGTGACAATTAAAATAATTTTATCTGGTTGCGATATTTCCGATGAAGTTAATCGTCAAAAAAATGTAGGTGTAGCAGCTATTTCTGCAGCAGTATCATTTGCTGTAGGTATCACTATGGCAACCTTACTAGGCGCATAATCAGTGTCATCAACCAACACTCCCCCAAGTAAGTCTCGCTTACTTGGGCACGATATATTACTAATTACTGTTATGGCCGTGCTTGCTGGGTGCGGCCTTATTTATGAATACTTACTGTCTCATTATGCGGGCCGTGTACTTGGCTCAGTAGAAAGCGCTATTTACGCCATGATCGGTACTATGATTGTAGCAATGGGCTTAGGCGCTTTTTTAGCGCGCTGGTTTAAAGATGCATTTACCGCTTTTGCTTGGCTAGAAAGCATTATTGCTTTGGTTGGCATGGGCTGCATTTTAGCGATAGCGGGTGTAATAGCTGTAAGTTATTCTCTTCCTCATTTATTTTCGAGCATTTTTAACTTACCCCCAGACGTTGTACTTAATGGTTACGTATTTCAAAAGCTACAAGAGTGGTCACGTTTTCTACCTTATGTTTTTGGTTTGATACTGGGTTTATTTATTGGTATGGAAATACCGCTTATAGCGCGTATTCGTCAGCATGTTTATGGTCGTTTTTTAGAAAACAACGCAGGGACTATTTATGGTGCCGATTATATTGGTGCTGGTATTGGTGCAGCCATTTGGGTAAGTATCATGCTCTCAATGCCTATAATGCAAGCTGCGGCGTGGACGGCGTTATTTAATATCATCGCAGGACTCGCTTTTTTATGGCGTTACCATGCCCATGTACGCTTTGCTAAGGCACTTTTAGTTTGCCATATAGTACTGCTGGCATTGTTTGGCTTTATTTTAGTATTTGGCAGTAGCTGGATGAACAATCTAAGTAATGTTTTATACAAAGATAAAGTAATTTATTCGCAAGCAACCAAATACCAGCACGTAGTTTTAACCGAAAGGTTAAGCAAAAACCAACCTCAGCCAATCACCGATTTATATTTAAATGGGCGTTTGCAGTTCTCAAGTATTGATGAACAAATATATCATTCAATGCTGGTTTACCCTGCAATGCTTGCCTCTAACAGACACGACCGTGTATTAATAATTGGTGGTGGTGACGGGCTTGCACTTAGAGATGTTTTAAAATGGCCTGTAAGCGAAGTAACGCTAATAGATTTAGACGCGCAGCTTCTCAATTTATTTGGCCATAAAGACGGTGACTTTACGCCCCCAGAGCACATCAATAAGCGATTACTACAGCTAAACAATAAATCGATGCAAGACTCGCGAGCCAACATAATTGTGGGTGATGCATTTTTAGAAGTTGAAAAGCTGCTTGATCAATCTAAGCAGTTCGACACTATCTTAATTGATTTACCGGACCCAAATCACCCTGATCTAAATAAAATGTACAGTGACTACTTTTATAATCATGTACGTCAGTTATTAGCACCCGATGGCGCAATGGCGGTTCAATCAACTTCACCTTACCACGCTAAAAAAGCGTTTTTAAGCATTGCTAAAACAGTTAAAGCCGCAGGGTTTGGCTATGTTGAGCAGTATCAGCAAAACATACCTTCGTTTGGGCAGTGGGGCTGGACTATAGCCACTAAAATGGGTCAGTCGGCCACTGGCCGTATTAATGATGCGACGGCTATGCCTGTGCCATCAAGGTGGATTAGTAGAGAATATTTATTGGCAAGCTTTGTATTTCCTAACCACTACTTTGAACAAGTTAAAAGTATTGAGGTCAATAGGTTAGGATCTGGTCAGTTGTATGATTACTACCGAACTGCATGGCAAATAGAAAGCGAATTGTATAAAAACTAACAAAACATGGTTGACATAATATGTCGGCCGTGAGAATCTTAACTCAGACATAATATGTCAAACGACAAAAGGCAGAGACATGGAATTAAATGAACTTTCAATAAAATTAGCTTCTTTTGAAACTGAAGGCGCTAACTTTGAGTCTTTCTTGATTGCCAACCCTGGCGAGCAAGATGTTTTACAAGTCATTGTTGATGGAAATGATGAACTTCCAATTTTTGTTACACAAACGCAAGAGCAGTTGTTATGTATTAGCTACTTGTTTGACGAAGATGAAGTTAAGAGTGAATTACGCAACGAGTTAAACGAAACATTACTACGTTTAAACGTGCCAATTCCACTGAGTGCATTTGCTAAAATCGATAACAAATACGCGATTTTTGGTGCACTGTCGGTAAATTCATCATTAGATGACGTTACCCACGAACTAGTGACATTAGCCGATAACGCTATCGATGCACTAGAAGCCGTGACCTTGTATTTAAACGATTAATAGCCAGTTAGTGGAGTTAAGATTATGAGTATTTTAAAAAAATTATTTACAGCAGTACGTGGCGGCGCTCGTGAAGCAGGCGAAGCAATTGTAGACAAAAATGGCATCCGTATTTTTGAGCAAGAAATTGCAGACGCGCAAAATGCACTTCACCGCGCTAAAAAAAGCCTTACAGAAGTAATGGCTAAAGAAATGCAAACTAAGCGTAAAATTAGCGCTGTAGATGCATCAATCGCGGAACACGAAGCGTATGCAGGCCAAGCTCTTGAAAAGGGCAACGAAGCGTTAGCATTAGAAATTGCAGAAAAAATTGGTGACTTTGAAGCTGAAAAAGCCGAAAACGAGCAAGTATTATCTGGCTTTAGTAACCATATTGTTGCGCTTAAGCAGCAAGTTAAAGATGCTGAAAAATCGATTAAAGAGAATCAACGCCAGCTTACAATGGTTAAAACCACTGAAAGCGTACAGCAAGCAACAATGGCTGTTAACAGCACGCTTAATACAAACAGCTCGTCTATGACATCGGCTCGTCAATCGCTTGAACGTATTAAACAGCGTCAACAAGATCGTAGCGACCAGCTAGGTGCTGCAAAGCAACTTGAGTCAGACGTAAATGGCGATGACTTAAAAGCAAAAATGGCTGAAGCAGGCATTGGCGACACAAGTCCAAAAAGTGCTGATATTTTAGCTCGCATCAAAGCGAAGCAAAATAGCTAACCATTACGTTTATACTTTAAAAAGGTAACCGAGTTTTGCTCAGTTACCTTTTTTGCTTAGAAGGCAGCCTTCCTATGTTTAATTTTTTCAAATCTAAAAAAGAGCCAGAGCGTCAGCTTAATCATCCGAGCGAGCTTAAAAAAGGCGACATGTTTAGCGTTATCGACTCATTTGCTTATCCGGCATGGTTAAAAGGTGAAACGCTACGTGTTACTGATATTCAGACTTACCAATATCAGCACAGCAGCGATACTGAATTTGTACTTGAGACAAATAGCGGCCAAGTTGTATTTTTACAAATTGAGCAAGATGACGGCGAAGAGTGGGCTAACTTTTCTATTAAAATTCAGCGCAACGAAGTTGAAGAGATATTTGGCCTTGATGAGTTTGCGCGTATTTTTGATGAAGAGTCGTTAACCCACATTACAGTGCAAAATACACCAGAGCGCTTTATGCAGTTTTTAGCTAAAAGTTATCAACAAAGCGAGTCGCCTTATGTGTGTTATTTCCATAATAAAGATTACCGCAACCAAACATTGCCTCGCTATGAGCAAGAAGGTGGTGAACCATGCGAAATGATTTGTTTAGCATCAGATAATGAAGGCTTTGGTTTAAATATCGAAATTTGGGATGGCGGCGAAACCGAAGTATCGCTAACGCTCATGCGTCCAATGTCTGATATTGTAGACTTGTTTCCCGGAGATGCTAAGTGAGTGATGCTAAAGACAAGTGGTTGCGTCAGGAACAAGCTGTACGTGCCACACAAATGGCATTTGATCTAAGCAGTGAAGTTCAAAAACTGATAAAAAAGCAAGCTATTGACCAAGAGTTAACGCCGTCAGATATGATCCGTAAAATACTTGGCTTAGATGTAAAGTCTAAAAAAACGCGTCAACGTTTATCGTTTAATTTAAATGATGATGAGATTGCGCAACTAGCCAGTCGCTTCGATGTCCCAAGTGATGATAAGCGAGCCGTAAAACAACAAGTAGCTGACTTACTAATTGCTCACACTAAAAAAACTAAGTAGTTGCACTAGATTATTATGAATATTACTCTAATTGCTTATCTACTTATTTTTGCGTTGTTTGGTACTGCGGCGAGTTATTTTGTACGCTTTATTTATGCATATTGGGTGCTTAAAACAATGCCCATGAAGTACATTATAAAAGCGGGTATTTGCGTAGTGCTGGTTGTTGTAATTTCAGCGTTAATTCCGTATTTAGGTTAACGCTGAAATTAGCTTATACGCGACCGTTTTTATTTTATATCAAACGACTGGCATTGGTGATTAATACACAGCGATTGCACTTCAAGTACTGGTGAACAATCGGTTAAGCCTTGTGCTTTATTTTGTATTTTTTCTTGTTTTGTTATTTGTTGAGCAAGCTGTTCTGCTTCTTCTTGAGATGTGTTCAGCGTTGAATAAACAGCATACTTACTCGGTCCGCCGCATGCGCGGGCGCCCACTTCAAGTACTTTGCACTGAAAGCTTGCAGTGCAGCTGTTATTACTCACCATGTTATTCAGATCATAGTTTAAGTCAGATAAGTTTTTACTTTGCTCATTTGACGTCACAGTACTAGCACAACCACTTAGTAGTAAAATGCTGCTAGCAATGCTTAAAATTGATAGTTTAATTGCCGATGGTAAACAACTCATAACGTTATCCTTAAAATGCACTTACCGCTGAACCTTCAAGTTTAACACATTTATTTTCAACACACTGCGTGCTTGGCGTTGTTAAATGCTGACAAATGCTCATCATCCCTTTTTGTGAATTATAGTTACTTTCAAGCTTAGTAATTTTATCGCTAAGGGCTGCTACTTGTTTTTCAGACGCTGATTTTGTTGAGTACACAATAAAGCTGCTTGGCCCACCACATGCGCGACTGCCTACTGCACTTATTCTGCATTGAGTGCTGGTATCACATTGCGTATCTGTAATTAGCGTATTTAATTCGGCTTTAGCTGTTTTTATATCGTCTATTGAAACGTTTTTTAAATCGTTTATTGAAACGCTTTCAGCAATTACATTATTTTTTGTATTTTCTTGTAATTGAATGTTTTCTTTTAGCTTTTGCAGCTCTTGCTTTGGCGCTTCAGTTTCTGAGGTTATTGTTACTTGCTGCGTTTCAGTTGGCGTTTTATCTAAGCATGCAGTTAAACAAAGTGGTAAAAGTATGGCTAACAATGGGGTACGCATAACAAACCTTGATAGTGATGAAATATTCATCACTATCATACACGGTGCATTTTTTACGGCAATAAAAACTATATTATCAAGTAATTAAAGCCGTGAAAAATATCGTTTATTAAAGTCCCCCCTGCGTTAGTTTGGTGGGATTAAGTAGCTTTTCGAGTTCACTGCGTGGTAAATCGGTTTCTTGTTCGGCTACATCAATAATAGGGCGGGCTTCCTTATAAGCCTGCTTTGCTATTTTTGCTGCTTTTTCATAACCGATCACCGGATTGAGCGCAGTCACTAAAATTGGATTTTTAGCGAGTGCTTTATCTATATTAGGCTTATTTACTTTAAAGCTGGCAATGGCTTTATCGCCCAATGCTTGTGCGCTATTGGCAAGTAATTCTATGCTTTGCAAAATATTATACGCAATGACTGGCAGCATAACGTTTAGCTCAAAATTACCCGCTTGGCCTGCTACTGTAATGGTCGCGTCGTTACCGATTACTTGTGCGCTTACCATGGCTGCGGCTTCTGGTATTACCGGATTTACCTTGCCAGGCATAATAGACGAGCCTGGTTGAAGTGCTTCTAGCTCTATTTCGCCTAAGCCCGCAAGTGGTCCTGAGTTCATCCAGCGTAGGTCATTCGCTATTTTCATTTGTGCTACAGCGAGTACTTTTAATTGCCCCGAAAGCGCTACTATGGCGTCTTGTGAGCCGATGTTATAAAAAAAGTTACTACTAGGCGTAAATCTAATGCCTACATTGGCACTCAGGTTTTCTGCAAATTTGGCTGCAAACTTAGGGTCTGCATTTATTCCTGTTCCAACAGCTGTACCGCCTTGTGCCAGTTCGCATACACGCTCTAAGCTATGTCTAATTCCTGCTGCGGCATGGTTAACTTGTGACTGCCATGCACTTAGTGTTTGATCAAATGTAACAGGCATTGCATCCATTAAATGCGTACGGCCCGTTTTAACTATATGGCCTATCTCAGCTTTTTTCTTTTCTAGGCTTTGCGATAAGTTTTCAAGCGAAGGAAGTAATTCATACACTACATTTATTGCGCTACTGAGTGCGATAGCAGTAGGGACTACATCGTTAGAGCTTTGCCCCATGTTTACATCATCATTAGGGTGAATGCTTTCACTGCCTAATCGGCTAGCAAGCGTTGCAATAACTTCGTTGGCATTCATATTTGAGCTTGTGCCCGAACCGGTTTGAAAAATATCAACGGGGAAATGCTCAACGTGCTCGCCATCAATAATACTTTGACAAGCTTGCTCAATAGCATTTGCTTTGTCTTTACTTAAATGGCCAAGCTCGCAGTTACTTTGCGCAGCAGCTTGTTTTATATAAGCCAGTGCAGTGATAAATTGCTTTGGCATAGATAAGCCACTAATGGCAAAGTTATTAACTGCTCGTTGTGTTTGCGCCTGATAGAGCGCATCAGTAGGTACTTGTAGCTCGCCCATGCTGTCTGATTCTGTTCTAAAGTTGCTCATAAGTGTGCTCCTTAAAAAGGGTTGAATTCGTGACTAAGAATACGAGCTTCACGCTCAAGTATTAAAAATTGTGCAGTATTGTTATGCACCTTATAAAACCGTTTTAATGCTAATAATGGTTTGTATAGCTGCTCTAAACATTGTTTACGAATAGCATTATGTATAAGAGGGTCGCACATTTTGTTCATAATTTCATGGTGTGTGCGCCTAAGATAAAACTCTTGAAGCAAGGGATTATGTTGTTGCTCAAATTTTTTGGCGACGTTAAGGGCGGTTTCTATGTAATCGGCAACGAGCATGGGTGCATGCAGGCCAGGTCTTAAGCAATGACAAGAGAGTTCTTGATGGTAACGATGCTGGGCATAATTTGAAGACATAAAAAAACCGACTCAAGTTAACGATAATAGTTATCATTACATTTAATCGGTTTCAGTGTAAACAGTTATTATAAAAATTATTTGCGATACTAATTTGAGTATTAATTGTAGCCAAGAATAAATATCTGATCTGTTTCATGTTTGGTCATCGCCTGTTGATTATGTTTAGGGTGCGAAAGTAAATCGATTACTGTAGCTCTCATATCAACGGCGTAACTATGATCGTCGGTGGTTTTTTCGGTTATAGCAATGGCCGCGTCTACAGCGGTATAAGGGGGTATATGCATAATTTTATCCTTTGAAATTTAATATAAGTTAAACCCTTTAGTGGGTTAACAATATAAAAGCATATTACGTACCAACCATAATGAACCAGCTCAACCATATGATAGTTATAGTATTTAAAAATTAGCTTTTTTTCATCACGACAAAATAAGCTAAATTTGCTTTACTGTTGTGCATTAATCTACAATTTTGGTGCACAGTAATGACAAAGCCATTTTCACAAGCCTGTGAAAACAATAAAACCTCTATTTTAGAGCAATTAAAGGACGTATTAAAAAATACTAAAACAGTCCTCGAAGTCGGATCAGGAACAGGCCAACATAGTGTGTTTTTTGCAGAGCAATTACCACATTTACAATGGCATACAAGTGATCGCGCTATAAACCACGAAGGGATTAATTTATGGCACCGCGAAGCTAATTTAACTAATCTACATGCACCACTTGAGCTTGATTTAAATAATGAATGGCCTGTAGATAAGGTTGACGCTATTTATACTGCAAACACATTTCATATTGTAAGTTGGCAATTAGTTGAACGTTTTTTTGACGGTGTTAAACGTCACTTAAATAGCGACGGTATGTTGTGTATTTACGGACCATTTAAGTACCAAGGTGAATTTACCAGCCCAAGTAATGATGACTTTAGTGCCTTTTTAACAGAGCGCGATCCGTTAAGTGGAATAAGAGATTTTGAAGCAGTTGGACAACTAGCTAAGCAAGCAGGGCTTACGCTTATTAGCGATACTGCCATGCCTGCAAATAATCAGTTACTCGTTTTTAAACGGCAGTAATGAGCTACATTGCTCTTTATATATATCAATATGGCCGCGTTCACGCTTTAAGTAGTCGCTTATTGCATTACTGAAATCGCTATCAACAATATGGTGAGCAGAGTAGGTAAGTACGGGTTCAAATCCGCGTGCTATTTTGTGCTCACCTTGTGCTCCCGAATGAAAGCAGCTGAGTTTATGCTTTATTGCAAACTCAATACCTTGGTAATAGCACAACTCAAAGTGAAGCGAATCTACTTCCTCACTTGCTCCCCAGTAGCGCCCATAAAGTGTATTTTTACCTACTAAACTAAGTGTTGCAGCAATCACGTTATCGTCTTTTTTGGCCAGCATAATAACGAGGTTATTAGCCATTAATGCATGTAAAAGCGTAAAAAACTCCATATTTAAATAGCCCAAATGACCAGATCGCTTTAAGTAGGTACGCTGATAAAACTCACAAAACAATTGCATTATCTCGGGCGTAATTTGCGTTCCTTGCAGCCATTCAATATCAATATTTTGTTGCGCTATTTTAGCTCGCTCTTTTTTAAGTGACTTACGTTTTCGTGAGTTAAGTATTTGCAAAAAATCGTCAAAGGTTTCAAAACCTTTATTAAACCACTGAAATTGCACACCTACTCTTAGCATGGCATGTTGCTCAGTTAATGATGTTGCTTGGACTTGGTCGCAAAAATTAACATGCCAACCCGACCACCTTTGCTCAGCACTGTGTACGCTAAGTTGCTCTGTAATGTACTGATACACCGCATTAGGGTTAGCGTGCTCGATAGCAATACGCTTGCCTTCAATAGGGCTAAAGGGAATGCCAGATAGCCATTTGGGATAATATTCTAAACCGTGTTTTTCGTATGCCTCAGCCCATGCCCAGTCAAATACGTACTCGCCGTATGAATGACTTTTTAAATACCCAGGTGCAAGCGCAATGAGCGTATCATCTTCAAAAATAGCGAGGTGATGGGGCTGCCAACCGCTTTTTTGTGTTACGCATTGGCTTTGTTCAAGGGCATATAAAAAAGCATGTTGAGTAAATGGTTCATCACCAAATAAACGTTGCCACTGCGCCTGATCAATCTCATTAATACTGCTAAACCATTGGTGCGAAAACGTTCCCATGACTACTTACCTTGTAGTTGTTCTAAGCTGTTCTACGTTTTTAATAAACGTACTAATTTGCTTTTTAAGATCGGTAAAATGAGGATTATAAGTTAAGCGTTGTAAAGCCGGATAGTGTTTTAAGTTGGCGCTTGTACGCTCTCCTAGTTGTGGATTTTTTGTTGTTTTACATGTTTTGTACAGGGACTCGTCGTTAATAAAGCTGCCACAATTACGATAGGTTGCGTTAATCCCATAATGTGGATTTTGCGGTGAGTTAACAATAGCAATATGCGACATACCATGAACTTTTTTACACTGAGGCGATGTGCATTGCGGGTTATTTACTGTGTAGTCACTAGCAAAGTCTGGCGGTAAAATATCAGTGCTTCCATAAAGTACTAAAGTATCGAGCGGCTTATATTTTACTGAATTATCTTTGTGTAACGCACTTAATAATTTTAGCGTGGCACGCGTATCTATCGTGGTATCAATATCGCTAAGTACACTAAAAATAGGTAATTTAAGTGCAGAGCGTTTGTTTAAGCTACTTACGCTTGCAAGTGACATTGCATCGTACGACGCGGCAGCTGCATTTAAAGGAAATGATTCATACTTAGCAAAGTCTACATCGGCGTCTTTATCTATCCAATTAACAAAGGGTATGTCATCAATCCACTTTGCTATCCAGCCGTACTTATTATGTGGCTCGGAGCCTGGCGAATAAAGCATAAGCGCTTTAATTTTGGGTGAAACAGTGTGCTTGGTTGCGTAATCAATAAGTAACGCTGCACCGGTAGAGTAACCTGCGAGTATCACCTCATCAAAGTCTTGCACCGAGCGTTTAATACCGTATTTTATTGCCTGTTGCCATTGGCTAACCTCTACATTGAGTAATGCACTTGCGGCGCTTCCATGTCCTGGTAATAAAATAGTACGCACAGTATAGCCTTGTTGATAATACACTTGTGCTAAATCGTGATACGTAAAGGGTGAGTCAGTTAGCCCGTGAATTAGTAGTGCAACTTTATTGCTGTTTGGATGCGTAAGCTCAAAAGGGGCAATAATATCTGCAATAGTAGGGTCAGGTTTTCGCGTACCTTGTGTTACTAATTGCTGGTACGTTTGTGTAATAACAGGGCATGGCATATCTGCACGTGGATTGGTTTTATTTATATGTTTATATGCAAAATCTAAGTAATCGTTAAATGGTAAAAGTGCGTGGTAATTAAAGCGCTGGTGGTTGTGCTCTTTTTCAAAGCGTAATAAGCCTTGTTGCTTACTTTTTGTTATAAATTTAAAGTCGCTCGCCTGCGAGATACAGTTTTGAGCGACAGCAATATGCGAAAAAACACTTAAAACAAAACCAAAAGCGACTCTTAAAACTATTCTTAAAATTAAACCACTATTGTTCATTAACTTCTGCATATTGGACAAGACACTCGGTTAGCTTAATGAGTTCAAGCGGTTTTGCAAGGTGCTGGTTAAATCCAACGGCTTGTGCATGTGCTTTATCCTCTGGCATAACGTCGGCAGTTAAAGCAATAATCGGGAGCTCTTGTTCAGTTTTAAACTGGCGGATCAGTGCCGTTGCTCTATAGCCATCCATTACAGGCATTTGGCAATCCATAAGCACTAAGTCAAAATGCTGCTTTTTAACTATATCAACGGCCAGTTCGCCATTTTCTACTATATACGGCACAATTCCTAACGAGCCAAGCATCGCTTTAATAACCATTTGATTTACTGGGTTATCCTCTGCGACCAAAATATCTAGCGAAGTAATATTAGTATTATCAAATGTAATAACATGTTCTTTTTTAGGTTCTGTTGTTTCTAATCGCATTGAAAATGTAAAAGTAGAGCCTTTATTTATTTCACTTTTAAGTGTTATATCAGCCCCCATTAATTGGCTTAACTCTTTCGCTATGGTTAAGCCAAGGCCTGTACCACCAAACTGCCTTGAGGTAGAACTATCCGCTTGGGTAAATGCGTTAAATAATTTTTTATGTTGGCTTGGTTTTATACCTATGCCGGTATCACTAACGGTTATAACTAGCTGTACTTTATTGGCGGCGGTAAACTCTGTTTCTATGTTTAAAGTAACGCTGCCTTGGCTTGTAAATTTAATCGCGTTGCTACATAAATTAAGTAATATTTGCTCAATTCGCATAGGATCACCAATAAACCAGGTATCAACAGGTAGCTTTGAATTAACTTGCCATTTAATACCTTTGTTAACTGCGCTTTGCTCAAACATGTTGTTTATACGTGTTATTAAAGCACCTAAGTCGAATGCAATAGATTCAATAACTAACTTTTGGGATTCTATTTTTGATATATCAAGAATGTCATTAATTAAGTTTAATAAGCTTTTAGATGCTGAGTTTATTTTATCTAAATAGCCAATGAGTGTATTTGCATTGTCTGTTTCTCTAGCAAGTGAAGAAAAACCAATAACGGCGTTTAATGGTGTTCGTATTTCGTGGCTCATATTCGCTAAAAATTGGCTTTTAGCCTGATTAGCTAAATCGGACTGCTTCTTTGCTTGTGCGAGTGAGTGAGTACGCTCTGCAACTTGACGTGTAAGTGCGATTTGTTGCTGATTAAACAGCAGTAAAACCATTAAAATTAAAGAACATACGGCAACTTGAAGTATGAGTAATAATAAAGTTAGTTGACTATTATGTTGTGTTAAAAAGCTTTCTTTAAGGGCTAGTTTTACAATCCATTTTTGCCCTGCAAAGTCCACATCAAACGACATTAAGCGGCTGCCTTTAGCTTGCTGAACATTTTGAGAGTAATTACTATAAAACGGCGGAGTGTTTGTATCTTCGTATATACCAATCGAAAACATATCAGACTGTTCTTTAGAAATTGCCTGCTCAATAATACTACGCACTAAAAATACACCAGTGGCATAGCCTTTAATTGTTTTTTCATCACTATGCTGGGAGTACACAGGGGCAAATAATAAATAGGCTGGTTTAGGTTGTTTGGTTTGCACTAACTGAATTATTTTAGTTCCTACTGGCATGTACTTTATAGCGGGGTTAAGCAGAGAGCTTTTTCGATCAGGGTTTGAAAATACATTAAAGCCAATAGCTTTTTGATTACCATTAAAAGGAGCTATGTATTTTACTATCACAAGGGGATCGCTACTTTCAAGAGGTTCGCCAACTACATCAATATCTAAATGATAAATGTTTGATATTTCTTGGGCAAAGACGTCGCGTTGATCTTGAGGTATTTTTGCGTTCCACGATAAGGCGTTAATAAATGCGTGCTGAGTTAGTAACTGGCTAGCATAAGAATAAAAATCTTGCTGGCTTAGCATGGGAGATGACTGTACCTGACTTGCTAGGCTCTGCACTGCAATAATACTACGATTTGTATATCTATAAAGGCTGTTTTCTATAACATGGACTTCACGTTCAGCAATTTTAATAGTGTTTATACGATTTTCTTGATCGTATAACTGCGTTGTTACCGCGACTGATAAAAATAAAATAGAGCATACTGCAATTGTCGGAAACGCCGATATATTATGTTGATTAGACTTTTGTGGTAATAAAGAAAGTAAAAGCGGAGTCGCAATTAATACTCCTAATGTATCACCAAGCCACCAGTAAGTAACATTCTTCCAATGATTATCAACACTGTAAACCGAGTTGAATTGGCTTAAGGCAAATACGCCAAAGTTAGCCGAAATTAAGCTGACCAATATTGCTATGACAAGGATAAAGTAAATTATATTTTTGCGCTTTTTAAAGCGCAGCGGGTGCCCAAGCCAATACTTTAAAAGAGCTGCGCCGACCATTGCCTGTATAACAACACCAAAGGCGATATACATAGCCTCGTTAAATGAGTTACCGACCAGGACTAGCTCATGAGCTGAACTATCAAAAATATTTAGATTAAATGCAATTGCAGCTACAAATAGAGGCGGGATAAAGCGCCACCACCAAATATAACAGCCAACTAAAGCTATGCCGGCAGGTAACCAAATTGGAATTATTTGCGAGTTAAAAGCAAGTTTAGTGAGTGCTATGCCGACTAAAAAATATGCCAAGGCAAACATGATGTAAAAAATAATGGAATGATTTTTAGAGTTAAAATTTTTCACATAAGGTCCAAGCAATTATTATTGTCGTTTTGAAATATCAGTATAGCTAACAGTAAGTTATTTTGGTTATTTTTATAAAGGTAACTGTTTTTTGCTAAATGACTGCTTTAACACAACTGTTGATTCTATATTTGCGATACAACTTAAGCCACCTAGTTGATGTTTCACAAACGTTTCGTAGCTCTCAAGATCATGTGCAATGATTTTTAATAAATAATCATAGCTTCCTGATATTACACAACACTCTAATACATGTGGTAACTTTTCTACATGTTGCTCAAATTGCTCTGCAGCACTTACCGAGTTTTGGCTTAATCGTACAAACGCATATACCAACACATTAAGGTTAAGTGCTTTAGGATTTATGGCGGCGTGGTAGCCGATAATAATGTTTTCTTGCTCTAACTTTTTTATACGCCTTAAACAAGGCGTATCCGATAGGTTAATACTGCTGGCCAAATCTGAAACCGACATACGAGCTTGGCTTTGCAGTGCAATGAGTAATTGCTGATCTTTTTTATCTAACATAGTTGTCGGCTTTTATTAATTATTTTTATATTTGTAGTGATTATTGCTAAGTATTGCAGTTTTTACTAATTTTTTTGGCGTTTTACCCTCATTGAACTCTGTTAGCATTTAACTATAAAAATAATAGAGCACAACAATGAACACACATACCGCTATTTTCGATCACTGGATACGAACTGAGTTTGTCACTTTAAATAGTGAATTAGAGCAGCTTTATTGGCAGCAAACCGATAAAGCAAATGTAGAAGGGGTAGGCGAGGCCTTAAAGCAACAATTAGAAAAAGAAGGCAACGTATTAATTAGCAATTTATTAGCCGAGGGAAACACAGATCAAGGCTTTGATAGCGCTTTTGACTTACTCGGTAACGTAGGATTATTTATGGCAGCGTGTAGGCGCCATGAAATTACTGAGCCAAGCAGAGAAACCACTTCACCGCTAATAGAAGCCTCAGCGCTTGCTATGCATATAGGCGCATCTATTGGCGTAACCCCTCGTTTTGCTACCGCCCACTTAACTACTCATAACAAAGCACTTAACGGTATTTATAAACGATTTACCAATTTACCTGATGAAAAGCTGTTTCTTGATTATAACACTCAAGGCATTTTGGCCTACAAACGGGCAAGTGATGCATTATTAAAAATATTGCCGTTAGGTATTTCACATCCCTTGTGTGGTGAGTTATTAAAAGTAGCTAAACAAGCGCTTATAGATGTAATTGAGTCAAACAATGCACTTTATTCTGAGCTCGATACAGATCGCTTTTTTAACTGCGTTCGCCCTTATTATAAACCGTACCGTGTAGGTAAAGAGGTTTACAGAGGGGCAAATGCTGGTGACTTTGCAGGTATTAACGTGATTGATATGCTGTTAGGGCTGTGTAGTGCAAACGAGCCTAGTTACTCTCAAATGCTGGTGGATAAGTTTTTATATATGATGCCAGAGGATCAACAAATCCTGCGAGAAGCCATGCGTATGCAAAGCTTTATGGATGACTTTTTACAAGCAGAGCAATATAAAAATACAGATTGGTTTAAAAGCCACGCAACGTTATTTATCCAAGTGTGTAAATTACATGGCGACACCGCAGTCGGTCATCATAATCAACTGGTTGAAAAGTTTATTGCTCAGCCTTCAAAAAATATGCAACAGCAGCATATGAGCAAGGTAACAGCAAGTGGTCCGCCGCTTAATGTGTTACTTGATTCGCTCGAAAAATTAAGAGATAGGCGAGCCAGTGCCAAACGCGACGATATAAAAACACGTTTTGACGATCTAAATACACTTAAAGAATGGGTTAAATAGCATGCTTAAAAATGATTTTTGTATGGCTGATGGCTGTTATTTACTAAACCACTCGGTAGGACGTCCTCTTAAAAATACGCAGCAATATTTAGCACAGCACTACTTTTTACCGTGGGAGAGCTCAAATAAAGAACCTTGGCAACAATGGCTGCCCGCAGTTGAGCAATTTACTACCGCGCTTGGTAAGTTATTTAATGCGCCTAGTTCGCAGTTTTGTCCTCAGGTTAATTTATCAAGTGGCTTAACAAAATTGCTTATGTCGCATCCACGGCTACAGCAAAAAAATTGTAAAGTGCTTATGGCGCAAAGTGATTTTCCGAGTATGGGTTTTGCAATGCAAAAAGCGTTGCCAAAGTGCGCGCAAATCATATTTATACCTGAGCACGAAAACCTAACTGATATTAGTGTTTGGCAGCGTTATATAACCGCCGACATCGATTTAGTTTTTATAAGTCATGTATATTCAAATACAGGTGTACAGGCGCCTGTGTACGATATTGTAGCTATAAGTAAATTAACCAATAGTTTATCAATAGTTGATGTTGCTCAGTCAGCGGGTGTTATACCGCTTGATTTAAGCGTGCTCGATGCGGACTTTATGATTGGCTCGAGCGTTAAATGGTTATGTGGTGGCCCAGGTGCAGCTTATTTATGGGTTAACAAAAATCAAATAGAGTATTGTGAGCCTAAAGATGTGGGTTGGTTTTCGCATCAAAATCCATTTGAGTTCGATATTAACCACTTTGAATATAACGCCAGTGCGCTCAAGTTTTGGGGTGGCACCCCTTCTGTAGCGCCTTATATTATTGCCGCAAATAGTATTACCTACTTTGCAGAGCTAACAGCTCACAAGGTAAGGGTGCATAACTTAGCGATGCTTACGCTTATTCATGAGCAACTAAGCGAATATGTTGTATCACCTATGAGTGGTGATAAATGCAGCGGGACTGTTATTTTGTTTTTTAACAAGCAGCAAGACCATGTACTTACAGAGCTTAATAAAGCGAAAGTCAGTGTAGATGCTCGCAAATTTGGAATACGAGTATCGCCACATATTTATAATACTCAAGAAGACGTTGCGCAATTTATTTCTATAGTAAAACGAGCGCTTAAGGGTTTTGGCTAAGCTGCTGCTTTCTTTGCTTTAATGACTCTATTTTTTGCTGCGTTTGACTAATTGATGCGTCGTAGGCTTGTTTTAATGAATTTGTTTTAGTTGCGATAGCATCAGCAATAGACGAAGCGCCTAAACGATTGGCCTTATCTTGGGTCATATAATCTATTTGTTGTTTTTTAGCTGCGTATTCTTTTTGGCTTTGTTCAATAGATAGCTCAAGGCGCTTTATTTCACGCTCTATTTGCTGAACCTCTAAGTAGTCATCAACAGAGGTATCGGTAATACCTTTACCGGGCGTAGAGCTTTTATATGCTTCAATTACATTTATATCTTTTAGAGTAATAACTTGTGCATCTTTAGCGCAAGGCGTTTGGCTAAAAGTAGGAACGCCCTTAATTACACACTTATACACTGTTGTACTTTGTGCCAAGGTAAAAAATGGTGCTGCCGTGCAAAATGATAGCAATATGAACCGGATCATAGCTAAACCTAAAAGTGGCTAAAGTTGTGTTAATAATGCCCTAAGTTATTACTAGGCACAATTTGTTTAGTTTTTATAAATTTTAGGCACAAAAAACCACAATCAAGTGGTTTAAATTAAGTATGGTCCAGAGGGAGGGATAGACTTGCTTACATCCATGTAATCAATCGCTGCGCGACGCTTGCTGCGTCCCAAAATGTTCCAGACATTTTGTCGAACCCTGTCGAGGGTTCTCACCCTCCCAATTTAGTATCAGTGTTAAATTTTGGGCACAAAAAAACCACAATTAAGTGGTTTAAATTAAGTATGGTCCAGAGGGAGGGATAGACTTGCTTACATCCATGTAATCAATCGCTGCGCGACGCTTGCTGCGGCCCAAAATGTTCCAGACATTTTGTCGAACCCTGTCGAGGGTTCTCACCCTCCCAATTTAGTATCGGTGTTAAATTTTAGGCACAAAAAAACCACAATCAAGTGGTTTAAATTAAGTATGGTGGAGAGGGAGGGATTCGAACCCTCGATAGAGCTACAAACTCTATACTCCCTTAGCAGGGGAGCTCCTTCGGCCACTCGGACACCTCTCCAACGCATAACCGTTTGTATTGATGGAAGTAAAGAAAGCCACCAATTAAAATATGGTGGAGAGATAGGGATTTGAACCCTAGATGGGCTATAAACCCATGCCGGTTTTCAAGACCGGTGCATTCGACCACTCTGCCATCTCTCCGTGACGCAGAATAATACTTAGGTGATACCGCTGTGTAAATAGCAAAATGACTGTTTGCCTAAAAAATATACGTAAATGAGGTTTTTTTTGTAAATAAGGGGAAATTAAGGCAATTTTTAATAAAATAAATAGGTTGCAGCAAACAATGGGAGCTAAATAAGTGACTTCATTTAGTGGTTGAGTGTTCGCTGCACCGAAAAATAATCATGGTTGGGTGATTATTTATATTGAGCTGCACCGCTAAGTGCTAGTCTTTTACCAATCGTGTTAAGTTTAGCTAACATTCTTGCTTTACGGTTAGTTGGTTTAACGGCTACTTGCGCTGCTGCTGTTTGATTTAATGTATTAATTGGTTTCATTATTTTGCTCCGGTTGTATCTGTTGAAATCGCGTGCATTTTGCACGTTGTTTGATTAAAAATACAACGATAAAAATTGAGCCTGAGGGATTAGTTAAACTAATCTGAATTGATTTCATTAATATGCGATTCAGTAAGTTGCATTACTGTTTTTGCATAGCTATTTATATGGCGGTTGGTTTTAACCCCTTTGATGTTGGGGTTTTTGGTTTTTTAATTTATTTTTATGCATTTTATACAATGTTTTTTGATTATTTATTCAGATTAAAAAAATTTAATTAAACGTTTGTTATCTCACTCTAGAATACATTGCTGGAAACAAAAGCTTGTCACTACTTATAATTATTAAACCAAGTATCAAAAAACAGAGCCAAAAATCATTGGCATGGCTTAAAAATATCTGTAAAAAAAGCAGCTTTTCTTATTGTATATTTACTACAACGGGAAGCTTTGACGATGACTGCGCTCAAATAAGGTTGTTACTGAGTAAATTTCCCAAAGTAGTTGCACTAGGTGGCGATGGTACATTGAACTTGGCGGTTAATGCACTAATAGGGAGCAGCTGTTCGTTAGCATTATTACCTTGCGGTACAGGTAACGATTTCTCCAGAGGGTTTAATTGCAAAGAAGATGATTGGCGAAAGGCATTATTTAATACACCGACAGCCATTGATATAGGAAAAATTAATAGCCGCTATTTTATTAATATTGCAGGGGTAGGATTTGATGCTCATGTGATTAAAACTATTAATGATAAAGCTAATTTTTCATCTTTTGATTACAGTTGGACGAGCATTAAAGAGCTATTTTATTATCAAGCTCAGCAGTTACAAGGTACGTTTAATAACGATGCTCGGCAGTATCAAAATTTAATTACTGTATTTGCTAATCATAAGTACTTTGGTGGCGGGCTAAAAATAGCGCCAAAAGCGGATTTAATTGATGGCCAGCTTGAGTGTTATCAAATGCGATCGGGTGGGCTTTTTTATAATGTAATAAGCTTTATTAAGTTATTTTTTAAGCGTCATGAGTATATAAAAAACCTTACCTATAGTCGCTTAAATACAGCTTCCATAAATACTGAAGGGCTATTGATTGAAGCAGATGGTGAGCTGATAGGTAAAACTCCTGCAGTTGTTAGTGTGCATGGACAAGCCTTACTTTTTCATATGCCAATAAAAAAGCGCCTACAGTAAAGTAGGCGCTTTTGCGTTAGTTGCGTTAATAACGCGTCTAACTGGGGACGGAGCCACTTTTAGCTATTGCTCTATTAGCTAAAAAGGCGTTAATTCGTTTTGTTGGGGTAAGCACAATGGCGTTACCTAATAGCACTAAGCTAAACCCTGCAAAGGTATTTGCGTGCCATTCAAAGCCTTCAAAAAAGCTACTCAGTGTTACTGCCACTAACGGGAATAAAACAATAACGTAGCTGGCTTTTTCAGGGCCTATATTTTTTAGTAGTGCAAAGTAACAACCAAAAGCGATTACAGTGCCAAATATTGATAAATAAAGTAATGATAACCAGTAGCTAGTTGGGGCGTTTAAACTAAATTGCACATCGTTCATTAATACATATAAAGCTAAGCCTATAGCACTATATAACATGCCCCATGCATTGCCCTGCAATACGCCAATTTGCTTACGAGAATTACGAACGCTTACCATGTTGCCCAATGAAGCCACAAAGGTGCCACCAAGGGCAAGTAGTAACCCGACCAATGCACCGTTACTTAAGTCGAACTGCTGTAATTGTGGCCAAAACAGACACGTAATACCTAATACAGCGAGTGCGGCACCGGTATAAATTCGTTTTGAGATAGGCTTGCCAAAAAATAGTCGAGTGTTAACTATGTTCATAACCAGCAACAGTGAAAAGGCGATAGAGGTCATAGCGGAGGTTAAGTAATTTTGTGCCCAGTAAAGCATTAAGTAATTTAAGGCAAAATTACAAAGAGCCAACAAAGCAAAAAAACCATGATCGATTAATGAAAAGCGCATATCCGGTTTTTTGTACGCTACATATAACCACATTAAAAGTGCTGCAATAGCAAAGCGATAAAATAACGATAGCTCTACAGCAATATCACCTAGCTGAAATTCGATGGCTAACCAAGTAGAACCCCAAATTAAAACGGTTGTAATGTATAGCGCTGCACTTTTCATGGTTACTCTCCAAAGCCCGATTGAATGGCTATTTTAAGACCTGTCTGTATACTTACCATATACAGAAAAGTAAAAATGTAACCTATACAGATTTGGATGCGTGATGATAAGACAGAAAAATAGCCAGGGGCATGAGTTTCTATATCAGCAAGTTATTCAGTTGATCAGAGATATGAGCGCCCAGCAGGTTTTACTTCCTGGCGAAAAACTTCCATCACTGCGTAAAATGGCAGATAACTTAAACATTAGTATTCCGACAGTGAAGCAAGCTTATCAAACACTTGAAGATCAGGGGTTAGTAGAGGCACGTGAAAAATCAGGGTATTTTTTAAAAGTCGTTAGCATGGCGCATAATTTACCTAAGCGAGTTAAATTAAGTCGCGAACCTGTTGTGGTAAATAAACAAGCCTTAATAGAGCAGGTATACAGTGCGATTCATCAAGCTAATGTAGTTCCTTTTGGTATCGCTAACCCAATTGCTGCTGCACCTACCGATAAAGCACTGGCGAGAAATATGCGCCGAGTAATGACTACAGCTGGCAGTAAAGCTATTAACTATGGACCAACAGATGGGTTTGTACCGCTGAAAAAGCAATTGGTGCATCGCTATTTAGATTTTGGTATTGGCATAAATATGGACGAGCTTGTGATCACCAATGGTGCACAAGAAGCCATGGCTATTGCACTTAAGTGTGTGACAAAGCCAGGCGATGTAGTTGCCATTGAGACGCCTTGCTATCACGGGATTATCGAGTTAATAGAAAGCCTAGGGCTTAAAGCGCTCGAAATACCACTGTGCCCAGATAATGGTATTTGGTTAAGTGATTTGGAACGCGCTTTAAATGAGCATGATATAAAAGCGTGTTTATTCTCGACTGCAATTAGTAACCCTGTGGGCAGCTTTATGCCTGATACAAACAGACAGCAGCTGGTGGAGCTACTTGAAAGTCATGACGTAGTGCTTATTGAAGATGACGTATATGGCGATTTATATTTTACGGCAAAACGAGGCACACCTGCTTTAGCGTACTCTAAAAAAGGATTAGTGATTAGTTGCTCATCTTTTTCTAAAACCGCAGCGCCTAGCTATCGTGTGGGTTGGGTCGTTGCCGGTAAATTTGCAACGCAAGCAAGGCGATATAAAAGAGCACTAAGTTGCTCTGCTTCGTTAATAAACCAATGGACGTTATCTGAATTTATTGCCAGTGGTGAGTACGACCGAAATTTAAAAGTGCTTAGGCAACGCTTGCGCGATAATAAAGAGCGTATGCGATGGTGCTTACAACAAGCTATGCCAAAAAATACACGTATAAGCGATCCAAAAGGAGGTTGCGTAATGTGGCTAGATTTAGGAGGCGAGTACGATAGCCAAACATTGTTTTTACTTGCGCTTGAGGTTGGTATTAGTATTACCCCTGGGCTTGTTTTTTCGGCCTCTAATAAATATAAAAGCTGTGTAAGGTTGAGTTATGGTGTGCAATGGAGCGCGCAAATTGAGCAAGCCATTATTACTCTGGGTAAGCTCACTTTATTAGCTAAAAAATAAGTCAACGAAATACAAAAAAGCAGCATTTAAGTAAACTTAAGTGCTGCCAAAGGGATGTTAAATAACATTTGCTGTACTAATTTTGTTTAAAGCTAAATAACTGGTAACCTTCAAGCTCAGGCACTTGCATTACTAATTGCTCTTCTTGTTTTGCAATATCAGCAAAGTTTCCACATAAAGAGTTGGCACGTTCTTCAAGTGCGCTTGCATGTAGCTCTACTTTTTCTTCTATTTGTGCACCCATATTTTCCATACGTTGTTCAAAAGCATCCATATCACCGCCTGAACCAAGTAACTCAGAACCTAAAGCTACTAAAATACTGCCCATTGATTGCATTACTGCTGATTCAACCGCTGTTTCTATCTGCTGCTCAAATTGTTGTTCAAAGTTTTCGCCAAATTGATTAAAACTTTGTTGGCCCATCACAAATGTACCTTGTTGGTAAAATGTGTTTTCTACTTCGATTTTAATGTCATCCATAAGCTCTGACATATTATCAAGGCCGTCAATATTAAATGCATTGCCTACTTCTTCTAATGCCACACCGGCAATTTTAACGCCTTCTAGCGCTATATTGGCTACTTCAGGTAATTGTGTGCGTAAACTATCAGAGTACTTGCTTAGCGCTTCGCGTTGTGAGCTATTTAGTGCTACAAATTCGCCATTTACGGTTAAGTCACCATGGCTATTAAACTGCATGGTTTTATTGTTGGCGGTAAAAATTTCCAATTCGTTTGGCTTAATGCGCACATCATTTTTAAATTCGACGTTACATTCATCATTACTAAATGAAATTGCAGAATCGTTATCGTTATGAGCCATAGCGGCTGGTGAACAAATTAATGCGCTAACTAATAGTAATTTTTTCATGTTTGTTCTCTACTTTTTGTTGATGACGATTAATTAATAACAAGTTTGATGCCAGTTTTATTTTTTAATATAAAACATATGGTTAACTGTTTTTGTTTGTTTTTTAGTAAATGAAATCAATTAATAAATAACTATTTTTTAGTCAAATTGGCTAACTAATAAAAATTAATAAATTTTATTTATCGATACGATAAAAAACTCTCACTTTCCTCAATTCAAATTTAGCGCTATTTATTCACATTACTGACATGAAGACTATTTACAGTAGTCACGTGGCTTTATTTTGATGTTAATTTGCACAGCATTTTGACGTTAAACATTTTAATTTTACCGACTATTGCGATAATAAAATCCTTGGTTGGTCTCAAACACTTTATGGAGTGGGTTGTGGGTAAGACATTTAGTTACGATGCGCTAGATGACGATTTTGTTGAAGACGAGTACGAAATGCTCGGCCGTAATCAACACGATAAGAACAAGCAAAAGGTTAAAAAGAAGTTGGAAGACTACCTTGAGCAAAAACGCTTGCGTAAAAATCTAGGCGAAGACGATTTAAGCGATTACACCGATTAAATTTCACTAGTATAAATAAAATACCAATTAATATTGAGAGTTTAAATGTGCAGTTATGCGTATGTTTAAGTTTCAGTAGTATTGGCAATAAAGAGGCCTTGCGCCTCTTTATTACTTTTTAAAGCGCATTTTTAGTTTGTGCCAAAGCTTTTTGAATTGTAAGTTCTAGTTTTTCTGGTTTAGTAAAAGGTGCATAACGTTTAATTGGCGTGCCATCTGCAGCAATTAAAAATTTAGTAAAATTCCACTTTATTTTACGTGTTAAAAAACCAGGTAAAGCCGATTTTAAAAAACGAAAGACTGGGTGAGCATGCTTACCGTTTACATCTACTTTGGCCGCCATTAAAAAACTCACACCAAAATTAATTAAACACCCTAGCTCTATTTGTGTAGCGTCGCCGGGTTCTTGCTGACCAAATTGATTACACGGAAACCCTAAAATAACTAAACCTTGGCTAGCATATTTATTATGCAAAGCTTGAAGCGACTCGTATTGGTAGGTAAATCCACATTTACTTGCGGTATTAACAATAAGCACAACCCTACCTTCAAAATCACTAAAGTTAATAGGTTGACCCTGCAAGCTTGTTGCGCTTAATTGATGGAATTTGTGCATATTGGCGTCTTTTTTATTATTGTTATTGGTATTTTAACCTGAGTACAGTATTTCATAAAGTACAAAGAGTGCTCTAATTTAATATTAAAAATAGCCCCATACCGGCAAGTGTTGTGTAATAAATATTATGTGTTTTATAGGCAACAATGATGGCGACTATTGCTGCGCTTAAATAAGGGTTTTGCCAGTTTAAGTTAATGCCATCTTCATTCAAAAACACGATAGGCACCCAAATTGCTGTAAGCACCGCAGGTGCGCTAAAGCTTAAAAATTGCTGCATTTTAGGACCTACTTTAAACGGTAAAGCGCGGTGTAAAAATAAATAACGCGTAAAAAATGTAATGCACGCCATGAGTAAAATAGTTGTCATCATAGCGTTGCTTCCTTTTTAGCGGTTAGCCTTGCTGTGCTGTAACCTGCGGCCATTGCCAGCAGCGCTGAGCAAACAAGCCACAACTCAAATCCTGTACTTTTTAAAAGCGTTGCGCTAACACCAGCTACAATTACCGTAACGAGTGAGGCCAAATTTTTGATTCCCGGAATAACCAACGCGATAAACGTCGCGGCAATTGCAAAGTCGAGCCCTAAATTAGTTAGGTCGGGCAGCATTGTGCCCGCTACAATGCCAATTAACGTCCAAATATTCCATGCAATATAAAAGCTAAAACCAGCGCTTAATGCGTATATTAAGCGTGTTTTTGTTCTATATGCTCTTCGATGATGAGAAAACGCAAACAGCTCGTCGGTTAAAACAAAACTTACTGGTAAGCGCCAACGCATAGGTTGATCAATCACCTTATGACGCACGGCTAACCCGTATAAAAAATGCCGAGAGCTAATAATAAATGTTGTGAATAAAATTGTGAGCAATGGTGTGTTGCCCGCCATAAGTTCAATCGCAACAAGCTGTGCAGAGCCTGCAAATACTAATAACGACATTGCTTGGGTTTCAAAGGCGCTAAAACCATTTTGAATCGCTAAAGAGCCGCATAAAATACCCCAAGGAACAACGGCTAAACACAGTGGTAGCATATCTAAAAAGCCTTTTAAAATAGCTTTTTTAACTGGTTGCATGATATTTACTCTCACGGCTTGTAGAATGGCTCATAAGGATACCTTAATATTATGATGTTAAAGTAGTTAACAAATTAAATAATACTGTTTTTTTTAAGGATAGGCACAATGACGACGTTAAAAGTGTGGGATGGGTTTATTAGATGCTTTCATTGGTTTTTGGTTGTAAGTATTGCAGTGCTTTATTTTAGTATTGAAGAGGGCATGATTGAGCTTCACTTTGTCGCTGGTTTTTTTACTTTAGCACTTATAGTAACACGTTTAATATGGGGTGTTATTGGTAGTAAAACCGCGAGATTAAGTGGGTTACTGCATTCTCCTAGAGCTATTTTAAGGGCGCTAAAAACACCAAGCGAATCGTTAGGCCATTCGGCACCCGGTAGCTGTATGGTGATAGTGTTTTTTATATTGATCATAACGCAACTTGTAAGTGGCTTAATGAGCAGTGATGGTATTTTAACTGACGGGCCGCTTGCTCAATATGTGTCTAGCGATACGATTGATTTTGCCAATTGGCTACATGAGCTGAATTTTGACATTTTACTTTATGCTATTGGCTTACATGTATTAGCTATTATTGTTTATAGAATAAAAGGCAAACCGCTGGTTAAGGCGATGATCACAGGCTCAAAAGAGTTAAAAGCGGATGACTCTGAGGCTAAAGTAACTAAAGCGTCTTGGCCTGCGTGGTTAATATTTATATCTTTATTGGTGTTGCTGGTATTTACGTGGGCGAAAGAGCCTTTAACTTATTTGTTTAGTTAAAAACACATTAAACCAGCCTTAAAGGGTTGGTTTTTGTTTTTGGTTACATTCTTTTGTTTGATTGTTATGCGGGGTCGAATTATAATCGCCGCATTGCTGGCAAACTAGCCGAAAGGTTAGGACG
Source organism: Pseudoalteromonas sp. SG45-1 (assembly GCF_014164135.1). NCBI lineage: Bacteria > Pseudomonadati > Pseudomonadota > Gammaproteobacteria > Alteromonadales > Pseudoalteromonadaceae > Pseudoalteromonas > Pseudoalteromonas sp. SG45-1. Next base: position 55,761 of record NZ_JACJEP010000018.1, on the reverse strand, counting down.
CAAAGTTTCCGGTCTAAGGCTTTTTAAAAGCTATGGTAGCGGGACTACTGCATAACGTGTTGTTATGTATCACTTGCCCTCAGTGTATTTTTTGTGTATCCATAGTGTATGGATAAGATTTTGTAACTCTTAAGGTGTTGCCGTGTTTATGCATACGTCGTTGGCCTGTGGAAAGTGGTCAACAATAGGTTGCTTAAATCATCATACCCAACTATTTATTGGTGATGTGGTGAGTGTAACCTTTTACGACATGCAAGGAGAGCTGGTTAGTTTATCATTTGATTACAAGATCACCTCGCTTGAGCAAGGTGAGCCTCACGCATGGCCGCGTTTAGTTGCCGAGCATATTAATGTGCATGTTCCTCTGGTTAGCGCAGGTAAAATGACCGAACAGGGTTTAATTGTAGCCTATAGAAATAATGAAATTTTTGCACTGCAAAGCAGTGGTATATGTAAAGCACACATCGACTTTCATTGTATTGCAAAATGCGATGAGCGTGTTGTTAATAACCTTGATACTTATGATTACGTGTACCCTGAAAATTGTGAAAACTATAATGCGGGTACAAAGGTATTGCAGCCAAAAACTGGGCATGTATATCAATGCAGGCCTTGGCCATTTAATGAGTTTTGCCGCACGAATGACGATAATAAGTCTATGTTCGAACCTGGTGTGGGGCAAAGCTGGGCTATGGCTTGGCAGCAAATATAAAGCTTAAATTATCTTCCCAAAGGTATAGCGGTTTTAGTAATGAAGCGTTTACCGTTTTAGCCCATCCAACTATTGGATGGGCTTTTTTATTTTTATGATAAACTGCAAATCACATTATTTTTTTAATTGGTTTTGTTGTGTCTCGTCCTGACTACTCTTTAAGTTTATTACCTAATTTCCCGATTGCTAAACAGCAAGCCCATACATTAAGTACTCATAATAAGATACGTACCGATAATTACTATTGGATGCGTGATGACGATCGCCAGGATGAGCAAGTACTTGCGCATTTACATGCTGAAAATGCGTACTGCGATGAGCAGTTAGCTGCTATGAAGCCACTACAAAATACACTTTTTGAAGAGTTAAAAGCACGCATTGTAAAAGATGATAATTCGGTACCCGTTAAAGACGGGAAATACTGGTATCACTCAGAAGTTCGTGGTGATGATGAATACTCGCGTCACTATAGAAGTACGAGCATAAAGGCCGATAATAAAGAGCTTTTACTCGATGTGAATGTCTTAGCTGAAGGATTTGAGTTTTTTGAGCTGGGCGAAGTCGCACTAAGTCCATGCGAGCAGCTTATGGCTTACTCTGAAGATACTGAAGGTCGTCGTATTTATAATGTTCGCTTTAAAAGCTTAGCGACCGGTGAAATGCTACCTGATGTACTTGAAAATACAGAAGGACAAGTTGTTTGGGCTAACGACAATAAAACTGTTTTTTATGTAAAAAAAGATTTAAAAACGCTATTAGGATACCAAGTATTTAGGCATGAGCTTGGCAGCGAGCAAAGCCAAGACGTAATGGTCTACGAAGAGCAAGACAGCAGCTTTTTTATGGGACTTGGTAAAAGCCGCGATGAAAGCTTAATTATTATTGATTTAGCATCGACAGAGACCAATGATACATGGGTGCTTGATGCTAATAAGCCCACTGGCGAATTTAAAGCATTAATGCCGCGTGAAGATGGCCACGAGTTTGACGTAGATAAGCTAGGTGACACATTTTATATTGTGACTAACTGGCAAGCTAAAAACTTTAGATTAATGACGGCAACAAACGAAACAATTGCAGATAAAACACAATGGGTTGAGCATACAGCTCACAGAGAGAATGTACTGCTTGAAGGTGTAGAGTTATTTAATGACTTTTTAGTATTGAGTGAACGCGAGCAAGGGCAAGCTCGATTTGTAGTTGTTAATAGGCAAGGGGATCGTATGGCACTTGAGTTTGCCGATCCTTGTTATTATGCTGCAATAGCAATGAACCCAGAGCCAGACACAGGCACTGCGCGTATTTATTACTCAAGTTTAACAACACCAGGTTCTTTATATGATGTTGATTTAGCAACTGGCGAAAAAACACTACTTAAACAGCAAAAAGTACTCGGTAGTTTTAATGCCGATGACTATCAGTCTGAGCGATTAATGGTAACTGCTCGCGACGGAGTTAAAGTACCCGTATCAGTTGTTTATCGAAAAGACAGCTTTAAAAAAGATGGCACAAATCCGTTATTTCAATACGGCTATGGTGCGTATGGCTATACGATTGATCCAAGTTTTTCAAGTTCATCGCTGAGCTTGCTCGATCGTGGTTTTGTTTATGTAATAGCACATGTTCGAGGCTCTGAAATGCTAGGTCGCGAGTGGTACGAACAAGGTAAAAAAGAGCATAAACAAAATAGCTTTAGTGACTTTATTGATGTGACAAAAGCGCTTGTTGCACAAGGCTATTGTGATAGCAGCAAGGTGTTTGCCTCAGGCGGCAGTGCAGGTGGTTTATTAATGGGGGCGGTTGTAAACCAAGCACCAGAGTTATATTGCGGTGTTGGCTGTCATGTACCATTTTTAGACGTATTAACCACGATGCTTGATGAAAGTATTCCGCTCACAACAAATGAATATGATGAATGGGGTAATCCAAATGAGCCTCAGTTTTATGATGTAATTGAAGCTTACTCGCCGTATGACAATATTCGCGCCCAAAACTATCCGAACATACTCGTTACTACCGGTCTTCATGACTCACAAGTGCAGTATTGGGAGCCTATGAAGTGGGTTGCAAAAATGCGTGAACTTAAGACTGACAGTAATATTTTAGTATTTAAAACCGATATGGATGCAGGGCACGGCGGTGCATCAGGTCGCTTTAAAAGTTTAGAGGAAAAAGCACTCGAAATGGCCTTTTTTATTGCTTTATTAAATTAACTGCAAAATCGGAAAATTGTATTATCCTATATATAGAAGTTGATATATGTAAGGCGATATATGTTTGGTGCACATGGTGAATTTCAAATTTGTTCACAGCCCCCTCAGATGTATTTAGAATTGAAAGGGAGCTTTAATAATGAAGGCATTACGCTGTTAACTAATGGAGTTGTTCAGGAGTTGAGCACTCACCCTGAAAATACGATTAAGTTCGTGGTTGTTAATTTAAAAGAGTTTGAGCTGTTAACTTTGGATGGCCTCGATTCATTAGAGGCCTATTTTGCCGGTGTAAAAGAACGTGGCTATCAACGAGTTGATTATATAAACATTAATATCATAGCTAAAAATATGTTTGAAAAAGTATGGAAAAATAGCGATGTAGAAGTTAATTTTTATAAAGATACCGAAAGCTATTTATTAGTGCACCCAAATGACAGTTATATAAAACAGAACTGGTAACTAACATGAGTATTATAAACCGCTATTGAAGAGGGCTTATAATACTCTCTAAACACCCTTTATAGCGCCGTGAAAGGTTTAAACACATATCGTTTTTCAGCCTTACTTTATAATCGCCACTGTCAGTAGGCATCAGTTCGCAAATAGCTTGTTTTCTTACCAGCGTAGAGCGATGAATGCGAACAAATCCTTCAGGTTCTAGTTGTTGTTCAATATTTTTCATGGTTTCGCGATGTAGTACCGGCGTATTACCTTGGGTAAAATGCAGCTCTACATAGTTGCCCGCGCCATTAATCCAAATAATATCATTTATATCAATTAGCCTTACCTTACCTACATCTTTAACCACAATGTGTGATGATGGCTTTTCAGCTTGTGTGCTTTGCTGGTATTGGCGTTCGGCCGCACTTGCAATCGGGCAAAGGTGAATCAGCTTATCAAAGCATTTATCAATACGTGATGCAGTTGAATCTAATATTAAAAAATCTACAGCGCCAACTTCAAAGGCAAAACTCGCAAAATGTCCCGATTGAGCAATAATGACTAACTTCAGCTTTTTAGCAAGCTCAGTTAAATGCACTATTTGCATAGGGTCAGCTAGGTTGGTTAGTTCGTAAAACAGTACGTTGTATTGATCTGTGTCTATTTGATCTAACCTATTTGTTTGAAGAAAAGATTGAGATTCAAAGTGTCGGTGATCTTGCACACGCTTTGTTAAAAATGTTGCAAACTTAGTGTTACTAACAAAAGTTAATGCATGAAAAGAAGCGATCATTATTTTATATCTCTTGCTGTATATAATAATAAAGACCGTGCTTAGCGGAAAAACTGTTATGAAAAGTACAATATATTTATAAAATAATTGTGACGTACTGATTCATCCCATAAAAGCTGCTATTCGTACCAAAGACTACGCCTCATAAATAATGCCCGTAGAGTGTTTAAATAAATCCCCTTACTGTAATCCGCGAAGTAACCATTTAGTTACAAAAATAACAATTCAGGGGAATTATATGACATTAACTAACAAAGGTAGCGCGCGATTATTTAAAAAATCGTCGTTAACAGTTGCGCTAAGCAGCGCGATACTTGCAAGCTTTTCATTTCAAGGTGTTGCAGCAGAAGATGACGAAATAACTAAAATAGAACGCGTACAAGTTACAGGATCTCGAATTCGTTCAGCTGAGGCAATGTCATCGGCTCCTATTCAAGTTGTAGATAGTGCTGCTATAGATGCATCAGGGTCGTTAAATATTCAAGACTTATTATTAGAGAACCCTGCATTTGGTACACCAGCTATTAGCCGTACTAACTCAAACTTTAATACCGCAAGTGCGGGTGTTGCTACTGTTGATTTACGTAATTTAGGCTCTAACCGCACATTGGTTTTAGTGAATGGTCGTCGTTATGTATCAGGTGTACCAGGTAGCTCTGCTGTCGATTTAAATACTATTCCGAGTCAATTCATCGAACGTGTTGAAATTATGACAGGTGGTGCTTCATCTGTTTATGGTTCTGACGCTGTTGCTGGTGTAGTTAACTTTGTACTAAAAGATGATTTTGAAGGTATTGAATTCGAAGGCCAATATGGTGAATCAAGCGAAGGCGATGATGAATCACGCCAATTTAACTTTACCTCAGGCTTATCAAGCTCAGATGGGAAAGGGCACGCGATGTTCCATCTTGGGTATTCTGATCAAGGTGCTGTTTTTTCACGTGACCGTGACCGCTCGGCAGTAGACCAATTTTCAGGTATCTTCTTTGAAGATGATCCAGTAGCAAACCCAGGCTCTGTATTTGATGCTGTAAGTCCATTTTTATCTTCATTTCCGCCACAGGGACGCTTTAGCGCTGGGGATGAAACATTTACGTTTAATGATGCAAACACCCTACAAAACTCGTTTAGTACTAACGGTGGCGATGGCGTAGCTGCAAATGGTTTTAACCGAAGTGGCGTACGTACGATAGCGATACCTACAGAACGTTACTTATTTGCCTCAAATGGTAGCTACGAGCTAAGCGACAAGCATAGCTTTTTTTATGAAGGTACTTACGCTGCAACAACAACCGTTTCTGAATTAGAGCCATTTCCTTTTGCCTCTGACGACATCTATGCAAATGGCCAAGTACCAATTGAATTTAATGTAAACGGTGAAATATTGCGTAACGCATTTGTACCTGATGATATATATAACGCAGCAACCGACACCGACGGTGATGGTATGCGTGATATCTTTTTTGCAAAGCGCTTAAGTGATATCGGTAACCGTGGAGCACGAGCTGAGCGTGATACATTCCGTTTAGCACTAGGCTTTCAAGGTGAAATAGCAGATGGTTGGTTCTACGATACTTACTATGTATACGGTAAAACAAAAGAGCAGCAAGTTTCTGGTGGTTTAGTTAACGTACAAAGCTTTCGTCAAGGTTTAGAGGCTGTTATCGATAGCCAAGATTTAGATGGTGATGGTATTACTGATGAGGCTATTTGTATCGATGCGACAGCACGTGGCTTTAACTGTGCGCCGGTAGACATTTACGGTTTCAATTCGCTATCGCAAGGTGCTATTGATTTTGTAAGTGCACCTAGCTCACTTTCAACGTCGGTTGAGCAAGAAATCATTGGTGGTAATATTTCAGGTGATTTATTTGATTTACCGGCAGGTACGGTAGGTATCGCTGCTGGTTTTGAATACCGTGAAGAGTTCTCACGTAGTGAATTTGATGCTTTACAGCAAGCTGGCCTTAATGCGGGTAATGCAATTCCAGCAACAGAAGGCTCGTTTGATGTAACTGAATATTATGTAGAAGCAAACATCCCCGTGCTTGATTCTGTAACAATGAATGCAGCAGTTCGTTTGTCTGACTACTCAACAGTAGGCAATACTGAAAGTTGGAACGTGGGTATAGACTGGGAAGTAATGGATAGCTTACGTTTACGTGCTACCCGTGCACGTTCAACACGTGCTCCAAATATCGATGAACTATTTTCTCCACCTTCACAAACTTTCCCAAGTGGTTTAAACGATCCATGTTTAGGTGTTACTAATAGTGGCGGTGGTGCTGCAGGTGATGCTTGTCGTACAGATGTTGGTGTTACAACTAATATCGCTTCAAATGGCGAGTTCACGCTTAACCAGTCTGACTTACAAGGTATTAGTGGTTTTAACCGTGGCAACCAAGATTTAAAAGAAGAAGTTGGTGACTCTGTGACAGTAGGTTTAGTATTTACACCAGAAAATCTAATATCAGGCCTAGACATTACGCTTGATTACTTTGATATCGAAATTACAGATGCAATCGTATCAACACCTCGTCAGTTTATTCTTGACCAATGTTATGGTGGTGGCGATACAAGCTTTTGTGACTTTGTAACTCGTCGTAGTGCGCCATCAGGTAATAATAGTGCTGGTTCACTAGAGTTTATTGACAGTGGTGTATCTAACAGTGGTGGTTTAGGTACAGAAGGTGTTGATTTAACACTAACGTACTCTACTGATATTGGCCCAGGTGCGTTTAGAACTCGCCTTGCTTATACTTACCTAATTGATGGTTATAGCATCCCACTTCCAGGCGCTGATAAAGATGAGTTTGCTGGAGAAATTGGTGCATCAGAGCATAAAGCTAACTGGAACTTTGGTTATAAACTTAACGACTTTGATTTTAACTGGAGCTTAACTTACATTGGCGCTGCAGACTTTGATGATCAATTCTTAAGTGGTTTTGGTATTGCTCCAGGTGGAGTAGGGATTGGTTCAGTGACATACCATGATGTTCAAGCAAGTTACCATATCAGCGATTCAACAGAGCTTTACGCTGGTGCGAGTAACTTATTTGATAAAGAGCCACCACGCATTTTATCGGGTGTGAGCGGTTCAAGTACTGGTACTGAAACAGATGCAGGTACGTATGACCCAATTGGTCAATCATTCTACATAGGTTTTAGAAGTAAATTCTAACCAACAATAACGACACTAACTATAGTTACTTAATTAGTTACGTTCACAAAGCCTCAGTATTGCTGGGGCTTTTTTATTGGAAAAAATAATGCGAGCAGTAATTTTTTATACATCGTTTATCCCAATATATAAGTATTGTGCCCACTTAAACCAAAAACAACGCCACTGGTAACAGGGGCGTTGTTTAGTATGGGGAGGAGGTTAATATAGTAACCGAATCGCTTGATTATTTAACGATTTATCCCTATTTGTGCCCTCTTCATTGAGGGCTTTTTTTTGCTGGTTTAGTCTAAGTAAGCCTTTAGCATCCAAACCAGTTTCTCTTGCTCTGAGATGTAATCACTCATTAGTGAGGCTGTACCTTCATCGTCTGCATCACCAGCTTGGCTTAAAATATCACGCTGCATGTGAATTAATGTACTGTAACCAGCAAGTAGGTTTTCTACGGCTGTAACACCATCACTAATATCTTTAGCTTCTTTAATTTTACTTACTTCAAGGTAATCAGAAAATGCATGTAGTGGTGCGCCATCTAACGTTAAAATACGTTCTGCAACTTCATCTACTTTTAGAAGTAGCAAGTTATAAATTTCTTCAAACTTAACGTGTAGTTCAAAAAAGTTACGGCCTTTAATATTCCAGTGAAAACCACGCGCATTCATGTATTGAATCTGGTAGCTACTCAATAATGTATTGAGTGACTTTATGATGTCTTCGCTTTTTGCGCTGTTTAGACCAATTGCGTTTACATGTGACATAACTTGCTCCTGAATAACCGTTTGTTTGTGAACTTGTGATAAGTATTACTAATTTCGATAAATTAGTAAAATCGTTTAAATGTATCTAGTTAATAGTTTTAACCTATTAGCTGTTTTTGATACCTGTATTCACTTTAGACTATTAATAGAAATGGGACTGATTAATAAAAATACTACCCCTCAAAAATAAATAAAACCCAGAAGTATATAAATCATGATCTAAAACAAACTTTATTCAAGGTAATAACTTAGCTATTTTTTTATTGATGTAGGTCAAAAATCATCCACCCTAACGGCGCATAATAATGTTGTCGAAATAATTAGGAGAGATAGCATGCATGCAAAAACAGCGAAACAAAATAAAGCAGAGTTAATCGTGGTAGGAATTGCAGTCATCGCATTTGTGCTTGGGCTAGTCGCGCACTTAGCAGGAGCAAGCTTTGCGAACTCAGATTTTTTTGGTTACATTGCGGCGCCCATTCCGCTTATACTGGCTGTGATATTTTTAATTAGTTATAAAATAGCAGCCAATGCTGAGGATTAATCTTTCTCGTTTAAGCACTTTAAAATGTAATCGAGTACTTGGCGCGAGTAAATCATACTGGTATGGCTTAAATGAAACACCTTGTGTTCTGCCATACCTTTAAGCTTTGTTTCATCGAGTAATACAGTGCCATCTGATTTGCTGCCTTTGACTATTAAGGGCATAAGCCCAATAGGTAAATCGCCCGCAATACTGTAGAGCTTAGCTTTAAATGGCCAATTACCATTTTTAGTAAGCAAAAATTCAACACTATTTTTTAAAAATGATTCAAACCCTTTTTGCTTCATTTTTTGCGCTATATGACTGCCTTTATGTGGAGTACCCAGTGTAATTACCTTCGTAATATTCTGGCTAGCAGGAGAGTTTGCCTCTAGGTAAGCACGTGCAATCAGCCCTCCCATTGAGTGGCATACAAGCGCTGCAGGTTCGTTAGAAATACACTCATCAATTTGTGCAAATATGGTATCGCGGTGAGGGTCGAGCGTATTATAGGTAATGTTTAATACCGTCATACCCGACTCTTCAAGTCGTGAACAAAGTGGGCGCATAACAAAGCCAGACATATACAAGCCATGTAAAACAATAACGTGTTTAACTTTCATATGCTCCCTAATACCAATTTTGTTAAAAACATGATCATCCTAGCGTATTAAATAATCCGCTACCTGCGTTAAAAATTATTTAGATAGAACAACTATATGTCATAATTTTCGCCTTGTTATCGACTTATTTATTTGTCGCTATAATAGATAACTAATTTAATGCAATTGGTATAACTACCGTAATTACATTAACTGTAGCGGTTTTATTTCAATATTGGTTGTATCGGTATTTACCCATACTTCACCATCTTGAATGGAAATGGCGAGCTTAATTCCACGATCAACCAAAGCAGCAAGTGCTTGTGTTGCTGCGTAATCAAGGCTAAAAATACTTAGATTTTTAAATTCATACAATTTAGGCTGATGTTTTTGCCACCAAATTGCTTGATTGTTTTCACCATAAGTATATAGCACCACTTTTTTAGATTTATTACAGGCTTTTTTAAGGCGTTTCTCATCTGGTAAGCCAAGTTCAACCCATAGTTCTATTTCTTCACTATAGCTTACATGCCAAAGTTCAGGCTCATCATCAGCACTTAACCCTTTAGTAAATTCTAAACCATCACAGCTATTTAGCGCAAAAGCGAGTAAGCGAATCATCAACCTTTGGTCGGTTTCTGATGGGTGTTGAGCCAAGGTTAAATTAAAATCTTGATAAACGTGGCGGTCCATATCGCTAAGCGATAACTGCACTTTCATAATGGTGGATTTAAGAGCCATAACAACTAATCTGAAAAAATTTGCGCCAGTATAGCGCAATTAAATGAATTGCCAGTTAAAATAGCGGTTAATTATACGTTAGGAGTTAAAAATGGCTATCCAGTGGTTCCCTGGGCACATGAATAAAGCCCGCAATGAAATTAAAGAAATAATGCCACAAATGGATGTGATCATTGAAGTGCTTGATGCGCGCATTCCCTACAGTAGTGAAAACCCGATGGTGGCAACCTTGCGTGAAGGTAAGCCGGTCATCAAAATTTTGAACAAAGCTGATTTAGCTGATCCTAAAATGACTCAAATCTGGAAAGATTATTTTGAGCAAGAAAACGGTGTTAAAGCGATTTCTTTTGGGCATGATAAAGCAGCTGAAGTACACCGTATTAATGAGCTTTGTAAAAAGCTAGTGCCGCATAAAGTGGGTGCAGATAAGCAAATTAAAGCCATGATCATGGGTATTCCTAACGTGGGTAAATCTACGTTAATTAATGTATTGGCTGGGCGTATAGTTGCAAAAACAGGTAATGAACCTGCGGTAACCAAAGCACAACAACGCATTAAGCTTGAAGACGGTATTATGCTTTACGATACGCCAGGTATGTTGTGGCCAAAAGTAGAAAACGAAAACTCAGGTTATCGCTTAGGCGCTACCGGTGCCATTCGTGATACAGCACTTGAGTATGAAGAAGTAGCAAGTTACACAGCTGAGTACCTATTGCGTGCATACCCAGAGTTATTAAAAGCGCGTTATAAAATAGATGAATTACCACAAAGTGATTGGGAATTTGTTGAAATGGCGGGGAAAAAACGTGGCTGTATTCGTGGTGGTAACCAAATAGACACATACAAAATGTCTGAAATACTAATCAACGAATTACGCGACGGTATCATTGGCCGTATTACTATGGAAACTCCGCAAATGCGTGAGGAAGAAGAAGTAATGGTTGCTGGTTTACGCGCTGCAGCAGAAGCTAAAAAGGCAGCTAAAGAAGAAGAGAAAAAACAACGCCGAGCACGCGCACGTAAAAACCGTCGTTAATTGATTTAGTTTAATTTAACCAACTAAATTACAGACATAAAAAAAGCCCGTAAGGGCTTTTTTAGTTTCATATCTACCGTCACCGATATGAGCAATGTAGCAAGTAAAATAGTAGGGCGGTTACTCATCATCAACATCAAGGGGCGTTGCGGTTCATAACAAGTAACCATAGCTGTTTACGTGCGCCACACGTTGTTTCAGGGTCGAGAAACAAATCAATTCATTCCTTAACAAGTGGTATGCAATCCGTCTTGTTGATATTGATTATCAGTTAGATCTAACAGTCTGTCAACACCTAAATGCAAATAATTCTTATTATTGTGGAGCTTGTTTTTTATTCATATATAAATCGGCTAGTTAGCACTGCCAGTTCATAAAAATGCTTATCTTGGTTAAACAATTAAGAATAGGTTTTTGATACTTATTAAATAATTTGATATGGATTTTTAGTATAAAAGCATTGATCTTTCAAAGTTAAAATAAATTCAAGCTAGGAATGATTTTATCGCCTTCCAAGACAGCGACTGCTTTGATATCAAATCAAATAGTCTCTTGTAAAATCTTAGCCCTCAAAGATTAACAGCCTTTAATTAGTGGCTAAAAATATTCGTACTAATTGGATATTTTAAGCCACTAACGCACTTTATTTGCTGTTATACGTAAATTAATCTGCTCCACTAGTACTTTATCCTGCTTGTTTAGACGCCCTACAATGAGTAAGAAGTCACTACCGTCAGTTTTTATTACTTTTATACTTGTGTTATCAAGCTTGGTTTTACCGTACGAGGCTTCTATTTTTTCTATATCTTTAAAGTGACTAAGATCCGATTCAAGCTTACCGTCATCGTTTTTGTAGTAACTAAAAATATAGTTTTCGGTTATTCCGTTACCGTCTTCTCGGTAATCAAATACTGCATCGCTATAAAAATAAAGTATTTCTTCGTTTTCAGGTGTTAGGCGATTACGTTTTAAAAAGTGTACTTGGTAAGGCCATAAACTATCGCCTTTGATAATTGCAGCATTGGGTAAAATATTTACTTCTTGAAGTACGCCCAAAAATAATAGAGGTGCAAACGCAAGCGAGATTAAATACTGTCTAATTCGCCAGTACGAGTTGTAATGTAAGGCTTCTTTACTTATATCGGTTTGCTCAATGTAACTAACTAGGGGCAACCATAAAAATGGCATTATACAAATCACTATGGTTGCGTATTCGTCCATACGATAAGCAAAGGCGCTGGCAAGTACCATTAGCCAGAGTGTTAAGGCAGTCCAGTTAGGCATTACTCTATTTTTGTTTAACTGTTGTTGGCTGTGCTGTGCAAGTGCGAGATACAAAGGGTAATACCATAAAAATGCAAATATACCTCGAGCAATAGGCATAATACTTGAGTTATCGCGCTCTTTAATGGCCTTAAAGTTACGATAACTCCAGTAGTTAACAAATATGCCTAAACTTAAAATACTGTAAATAATAAACTTACTTACAGATACAGCATAAAATGGACTATCTTCAAATTTAACTTTTTTTGCTGACTCTAATCGCCAATCGGCGAAGAAGAATATGAGCACTAAAATATAGCCAGCCAACACATATTTAAGCCAGCTATAACCAAAGCTATCTAGCACATCAGCTGTTGTTTGAGGCGTTTCGCTCGCCTTTGCATATTTTAGAATAGGGTAATGGGTTGCTGATATTAACTTTTTACGCTGTGCTAAATAATCATCTATTTGATCCGCTTTAATATGATCTTGTTTTGCGTAATAGTTATAGCTCAGTGTTAAAACATTATCATTAAATTCAGTAGTTGTTTTTAGATTGAAGTAGTCGTTGTCAATTTCTTCTTGATCGCTATCAAATCCCCAACCTTTTTCTGCAAAATGTAGTTTTATTGTGGTGTTAATTATATTGGGGTAGTCAAAGTAAAGTGGGTCGGTACGATTTACCTGCTTTGGTTCGTAAACGCTATTTTGTATTTCACTCGCATAAAAACTAGCTTCGTAGCCTTCGTCTGTTTTTTCCCAAAATTCACTAATTAAATACGATTCTTTGGTTATTAGATTACCCGTTTTTTCTTGCTCACTAATTGCCATTGCTTCATTGATTGATAAGCCATTTAAAAAACCTTGGTAATACTCGAAGTAAGATTTAGCAACGCTATTTAGACCACTGCTGGCTATATTGTTTCTTCGGTTAATTGCTTCAAATTCAGCATAAGTGTACTGGGTTTCAAAACGTGATGACTCAGATACTTTTTCAGCAATAAAAAAGTTATCCTCTACAGATACATTTGTATGCACAGGTTTTTGCGCCATTGAAGTTAAAGCGCTTTCACCTTTATCAATAATTAGGGCATAGCCATAATCAGGCTGTGCTAAATATTCGAGAGTACCTCGCTGGTAGCTAACCGTAGGATCGAGCCAGTAGCGTTTTCCGTTTTGTTTAAGCGTAACAATAACGTGATTAAATACACTTGCAGAAGGTGGAAGTTCTTTTAAACGTTTGGTTTCCTCTGTATCAACTAGCGCAGGGAAGGCTTCTATATCCATCGCTTTTAATAACGAGATAAGCAGTACTGTTTTATCTTTGCAATCGCCGTATCGTAGCGAAAGCGTTTCTGAAGCTGACGTTGGTTGATGCGAGTTAGTGCCCATTTCAAGCCCTAAATATCGAACTTCGTCTTGGCTAAAGCGCAGTGCTGCTGCAATTTTATCTGATGTTTTTGTGTGTTTTGCTTTTATTTTTTTAGCTATATCCAAAATGCTGCTTGGGGTTTCTATGGCTGATTGATAAAGCGGATATGCCCAGTTAACTACCTGACCCCAATCGTCAAACTCAGAAAAGTAAACTTGTGTATATGGGTCGTACCACGTTGGGGTTTGAGAATTCTGCTCCAGTAAAGGTTCTTCAAAAAGAGTTATAGAATAATCTTTGCCATATTTATTAAGCGTTTCTTGAATATCAGCTGCGCCATTTACTGTATTTATATGTAGAGGCGTTTGTTTACCCCAAAGTACACGCATATTTTGTTGCACTACGGGTACCGACCAGTTCAGCGTGCGTCTTGTACTAAACTTATTAGCATATATAGGGTTGCTGCCTGTCACTGTGTAGCTGTAATCGAGTATGTCGCCACTGCGCATATCATCAATAATAATATTGAGTGATAAGCTACCATTATAAATACGATCAGCTAATTCAGATTCACCTTGTATAACCGTCATTCTCGCGCTACCAAGCTTATCAATACGCTCATTATTTCTGATAATCGTTAAGCTATTTAGTGTTAGCGACTCGTAACTTGGATCAAAATCAAGACTAAGCTGGCTTATATAATCAACACCACTTTGATTTAAAGCCTGCATAACCAAACGGGTATAACGTTGCTGTTTTTGCCTGCTCGGTATATAGGATTGGTTATCGAGTAACAAATAAAGTGTGCCGTCACGTACTTTGGTTATATCGGAATTCTTGGGTTGCTCAATTATATGTGTATTAACCCAATTAGCTGGTTTATCTATTTTATATTGCTGCGCAAAAATATTATGAGAGAAAATTAATAAGGTAAGTGCAATTAGCCAAGCACTGAGTCGAAGGAAGTTCCATTTCATTGTGGGGTCTTATAGTTGTTTTTATAAATACTATTGAAGGAATAATGTACCAAATTTAGGCTTTTTTGACAATGAGATGTTAATAGAATCCATCGACATATTTATAATTATGATAATGAATAAGTTCAGCTCAATTTAGCTTATTATTTATAGGCATGGGTTATAAATACAATGAAAGCATAAAGGTATTTAATTATCTCTAAAAATGCCTTTGCTGTTTGTCTTATTGCTCGGCACACATTTTACTTTGCAAAATACACTATGCTTTTATAAAGCACGCAACCACTGCATTTACTGCTCAGCAAATGGGCGATTTGGTCGGTGTGAGTCGCTCTACAGCACGCCGTTACTTAGAGTATTTGCTTGAATCAGGTAAGTTAACAGCGGATCAAAGTTATGGCAGTATTGGCCGTCCTGAACGTTGCTATAAAATAGCGAAGTAACTTGGTGTATCTGAAACTTAAGTATTAAACGCTATTAATTTCAATGTCTTGCGTTTTTTTTGTTATGTTTGATATTTAATAGATTCTGACGATAAAAAAAATATGTTGAATTGATTGCATTTTAAGCGGCTTGTATGGTGATGTTCGCATTAAGTGATGTTATACTCCTGCCGAATAATTTATCGACTTTATTAAGAGTAAAATTAATGGCAGATTTATCGAAGTACAGAAACATTGGTATTTTCGCGCACGTTGATGCGGGTAAAACCACGACTACTGAGCGTATCCTAAAGCTTACTGGTCAAATCCATAAAACAGGTGAGGTTCATGATGGTGAATCTACTACTGACTTCATGGAACAAGAAGCTGAGCGCGGTATTACTATCCAGTCTGCGGCTGTAAGCTGTTTCTGGAAAGATCACCGTTTTAACGTTATCGATACTCCTGGACACGTTGACTTCACAGTTGAAGTATACCGTTCACTTAAAGTATTAGATGGCGGTGTTGGTGTATTCTGTGGTTCTGGTGGTGTTGAACCACAATCAGAAACTAACTGGCGCTATGCTAACGAATCAGAAGTTGCACGTATTATCTTTGTAAATAAATTAGACCGTATGGGTGCTGATTTTTACCGTGTAACTGAGCAAGTACGTAAAGTACTTGGCGCAACTCCACTAATCATGACTTTACCAATCGGTATCGAAGATGAGTTTGTTGGTGTTGTAGATGTTTTAACTAAAAAAGCGTACGTATGGGATGACACTGGTCTTCCAGAAAACTACGAAATCACTGACGTTCCTGCAGACATGGTAGAAAAAACTGATGAATACCATGAAATGCTTATCGAAACTGCTGTAGAGCAAGACGATGACCTTATGGAAGCGTACATGGAAGGTGAAGTACCTTCTATCGAAGATATCAAGCGTTGTATCCGTAAAGGTACTCGTGACCTTGCTTTCTTCCCTACGTTCTGTGGTTCTGCTTTCAAAAACAAAGGCATGCAACTAATCCTTGATGCTGTTGTTGACTACTTACCTGCTCCAACAGAAGTTGATCCTCAACCTCTTATGGATGAAGAAGGTAACGAAAATGGCGAATTCGCAATCGTATCTGCTGACGAACCTTTCAAGGCGCTAGCATTTAAGATAATGGATGACCGTTTTGGTGCATTAACTTTCGTACGTATCTACTCAGGTAAGCTTAATAAGGGTGACACTATCCTTAATGCGTTTACTGGTAAAACTGAGCGTGTTGGCCGTATGGTTGAGATGCAAGCAGATGACCGTAACGAATTAACTAGCGCACAAGCTGGTGACATCATTGCTATCGTAGGCATGAAAAATGTGCAAACTGGTCACACTCTATGTGATCCTAAGCACCCAGTAACACTTGAGCCAATGGTATTCCCAACTCCAGTAATCTCGATTGCTGTACAGCCTAAAGATAAAGGCGGTAATGAGAAAATGGGTGTTGCTATCGGTAAAATGGTTGCAGAAGATCCATCTTTCCAAGTTGAGACTGATGAAGATTCAGGCGAAACTATCCTTAAAGGTATGGGTGAGCTTCACTTAGATATCAAAGTTGATATCCTTAAGCGTACTTACGGTGTAGACCTTATCGTTGGTCAACCACAGGTTGCTTACCGTGAAACTATCACTCGTGAAATCGAAGATAGCTACACGCATAAGAAACAATCTGGTGGTTCTGGTCAGTTCGGTAAAATCGACTACCGCATCAAGCCAGGCGAAGTTGCTTCAGGCTTCACGTTTAAATCATCAGTTGTTGGTGGTAACGTACCTAAAGAATTCTGGCCTGCAGTTGAGAAAGGCTTTAAGTCAATGATGGGCGAAGGTGTTCTAGCTGGCTTCCCAGTATTAGACGTTGAAGTTGAACTTTTTGACGGTGGTTTCCATGCCGTGGATTCATCTGCAATCGCGTTCGAAATCGCTGCTAAAGGTGCTTTCCGCCAATCGATCCCTAAAGCGGGCGCACAACTTCTTGAGCCAATCATGAAAGTTGACGTGTTCACTCCAGAAGATCACGTTGGTGACGTAATCGGTGACCTTAACCGTCGTCGTGGTATGCTAAGCGACCAAGAAGCTGGTTTAACTGGCGTTCGCATTAAAGCTGACGTTCCGTTATCAGAAATGTTCGGTTACATTGGTTCACTACGTACAATGACATCTGGTCGTGGTCAGTTCTCTATGGAGTTCTCACACTACGCACCATGTCCACAAAACGTAGCTGACACAGTAATCGCTGCAGAAAAAGAGAAAAAAGCTGCTAAGTAATTAGTTCCTTAACTCTTTAAAAAAACCCGCACATGTTGCGGGTTTTTTATTACCTATAATTTGGTTTTATTCTTTATAGGTTTTTATAACTGCTCTTTATTATTAATTAGTCCTATATTTTTAATTAATAAAAAGGTACTAGATAGAAATTTATTTATATTGTTACAAAGCAGGGATTTGTTATACACGTCTATGCACAGAGCGTTATATCAATAGTGAGGAAATTACTGTTGTATCATTTAGCTCGTTTTTTCTTTTCACTATTTTTAAAGTAGAACTGGAGAATGGTAAGGTTTTTCATTTTTATAACTGGCAACTTGATGGTGAAACGCAATCAGCTATTTCTAAAATGTACTGTAATAAGTTAGCTAGAAAAATAGAAAATATTAGCGGCAAGTGCAGCGCATGATTTTTTAATTTAGATAGAAAAAAGGAGCAATTAATTGCTCCTTTTTTGTTTTTATTTTATAACGCGCTAATTAAACTTTTTTATAGCCTTAGCTTTTAGCGCTTTCATCTTTAGCCTGTGTGGCTTTTTAAAAGATTGTATAGGCATTGATACCATATGCTCTTGTGGCAGTGCCGGAATTGTTTGTGGGTAAGTTCCTTCCTCTGGCACGGAAATCTCTTTTAGATGTACTTTAAGCGCCTCTAGAGTTGAGTCGTTATCAACTTCACTAGGGCAAATAAATATACCTAACTTTCTTAGCTGTACGCCGAGTTTGATACTACTGGTATAACGGATAATTGGAGCACCTAATACTAAGCCTAATAATATAGGTGATAGCCACCAAAAGAAGACAGGTGTGAAGTAGTAGGCTGTGCTACCCCATGCTATAGCCACAATAGTAGAGAATAACGTATAACCAAACGCTTCTTTCCACGGAACCATACGACCTTCGCGCGGTTGTGCATCCCACTTCACTTTTTTACCTAAAAATACGCAAAGCACAAAGTAAGCATGAAATACCATCATTAATGGCGCAACAATAATAGCAAATACGGTTTCAATGATTGAACCTAGTATGAGCTTAATTGAACCACCAAAGCGTTTGTTTCTATGTATTAGGGTGACTATTACGCCCATTAATTTAGGCATTAATAAAATAACAATAGTTAAATACAAGAGTGAATCAATAAGATCGGTTTTAGCTATTTGCCATGTAGGAAATAATTGATAAATACGATTAAAGTACACATCACTATTTAATGCGCGCGTTACTGCATCAATAGTACTTAGCGCTAGCATTGAGAGCCAAATTAGTGATGAAATATAAGCGGTTGCACCTAATAGAAAGTGCAGCTTACTCATTAATTTTAATTTAGATGACGATAGTAAACCTAAGTGCTGAATATTACCCTGTACCCAGCGTCTATCGCGCACAGCATAATCGAGAATATTACTTGGTACTTCTTCGTAGCTACCTTCAATATCTGATAGTAATAGTACGTCCCAACCTGCACTATGAAGTAGTGATGCTTCTACAAAGTCATGACTTAAAATCTCACCGCCAAAAGGTGCGTTACCTTTAAGTGTTGGCAAGCCACAGCACGTTATAAATGCTTCAACTCTAATGATTGCATTATGACCCCAGTAGTTGGCTTTATCTGTTTGCCAAAATGCTGAGCCAGTAGCGAGCATTGGGCTATATAGCACTGACGCAAACTGTAAAAAACGACCAAAAAAGGTATCTTGACGAACAGGTATTGGAATCGTTTGGATCAGGCCTGCTTGTGGGTTGTTTAGCATGCTTGTAGTAAGTTCTAACATACATTTACCGGTCATTACGCTATCTGCATCAAGCACAATCATATGGTCGTAATTACTTCCCCAGCGCTCACAAAAGTCGGTTAGGTTACCTACTTTGCGGTGTTTGTTATCTTCGCGACGACGATAAAAAACATGCTTTGCTGTATCCCCTAAACGTTCGCACAATGCATGCCATGCACTTAGCTCGTTTTTAACTATTTGAGGGTCTTGTGTATCGCTTAATAAATAAAAATCAAAATTATCAAGCTGACCAGTTTCTTTTAACGATTGTAGACTTACTTCAAAGCCCGCGATAACACGGTGGGTATCTTCGTTATAAATAGGCATTACAACGGCGGTTTTCTGAGCGTTAATTGCCTCGTTATTGAACTCAATTGGTTTAATACGTTTTAACGTAAGCGGGTCAATTCGAAACAACTGTAGTACAAAGCCGATTGTGCCACTACAAAAAGCCGTTACAATCCAAGCAAATGTGATTGAGAATAATACTAAAAGGGCATACTCAAGTAATGTCATACCGTTTGAGCTTAAAATCTCAAACATAATAGATATGCCGTAGCCAGATGTGCCAAGTGCCGCAATGGCAAATAGCCATACTCTTAGTGTTTTGAATGGCATTGGAGTGCCCCTACCTTTATTACTTGATGTCATTTGGGTACCAAACATAGCTCCATACCTCGCTAATTTCTTTGTCACGTAGTTTTAACGATAAACGCATATCAACGGGTTGATCGTCCTGTGGTGCAATTTTAAAGGCTACACGCCATCCACGTGAATCCGGAAGTTTTTGTACATTCACGTCGGTTACTTCGCCTGTTGTAAGTTGAATGTCGGCATCTAGTTTTAACTGTTTAGACAGTTGATTTATTTCTGATCCAGTAAAATCAACAGTAAATTGGCGGTGGCTTTTTGGTGGTGGGTTGTCCTCACCGGGTAAAGCGGCGCTACCAATTCTTGTACGTAGTACACGTGCTTTCTCGTGCTGAGTTAAAACTGAATTAAAGGTCGTCATTTTGTAGCTTAATTTTAATGAATCTCCGGCCTTCATTGGTTTTTCTGGTACCCAGTAACTTACGATATTGTCGTTAGTTTCTGTATCAGTCGGTATTTCTACAAGCTCTACACGACCATTTCCCCACTCACCTTGTGGTTCAATCCATAGGCTAGGGCGGTCGTGGTAATGTGCTTCTGTGTCTAGATAGTTATTAAAGTCTCGGTCTCGTTGAGCTAACCCAAAACCTTTTGGGTTATTGTACGAAAATGAAGTAACGCTGAGTTGTGATGGGTTGTTAAGAGGGCGCCATACCCACTTGTCATCAGCAGATTGAGTTAATAGGCCATCCGAGTCATGAACTTCAGGGCGATAGTCATCAAAAAATTTGGTGCTGTTTTCGCCGTGATAAAACATACTCGTTAATGGTGCTACACCTAGTTTTTTAATATCTTTACGCGCAAAAATCTGCATATCAACATCAACTAGCATGTTAGTTGTAGGGTCGACGCTAAATTTGTACGCGCCAGAAATAGATGGGCTATCCAACAATGCAAAAATGGTGATTTGTGTTTGCTCTGCTTTTGGTTTAACTAACCAAAACTCTTTGAACATTGGAAATTCTTCACCCGAATTCTCAGCAGTATCAATGGCAAGGCCTCTTGCTGATAAGCCATAAACTTGTTGAGGGCCAACGACTCTAAAATACGATGCTCCCTGAAATACCATTACTTCGTCTTTATACTCGTTAGTATTTAATGGGTAATGTAAGCGAAATCCAGCATGGCCTAGTTGAGTGCCCGCCACACTTTTAGCTATTTCTTCTTGTAGTGGTGCAGCAGTGCCATCGTATTGGTAAAAGTCGGTGCTGAAAGGTAAGCGGCTACGTTTAGAGTCGCTATCAACAGTATTTATTGTTACAGGTGTTTTATATAAAAAACCAGGGTGGAATAATTGCAGCTCGTACAGGCCTTCATCTTTCCACACCGCTTTGTCTTTTTTAAATCGAATTGAACGGTAGTCTTGATAATCAATATTATTTAGTGCTTCAAGCTCGATGTTTTTAGGTGCCACATATTCTTCGCTTGCTAACTTTTTAGCGCGAGCGCTAATTACATCAAATAAGCTACTTTGTGGAATTGCTACATCAACAGTTGCAGCAATCGCTTGGTTGCTATTGCCCCAAGTCGAAAAAATAATAAGTAGACCCAGTAGTGGTGCTGACTTTTTTTGCCATTTAGGCAAGTTTTGGGTTAGTTGTTTCATTCTCATTCCTTTATAAAAACACGACTTATTTTTACGTTTAGGGTAAATATTGATTTTGTTTTGTAAGTATCTTCTAATTTACTTAAAGCAAAATGTGAACCCTTATAAAAGTTCATATTTATCAATAGGAAAACCAATATACGTAACTCATTGAGGTTTTTGTTGTGTAAAATTCACTCAATCTTATGTAGTTGTTACTGATTAATTACTAGAAGACTCACTAATCGTATGAACATATTACGGGGAGTTTAATGAAGCTTGTCTGAATTACATTTGTATAAAATAAAAAAGCCGCAAAAGCGGCTTTTTATATGTTTAGATTTTACTTAATTATTTCTTTTTAAATCGACGCACTATTGATAGTGGTGCTAAAAGAAGTGATAACCATAATAATGAACCTGCATCATTATCATCATCTGAGCGTAAGTTATTTACCTTAACGGCTACTTTTTCAATGTTTGATAAGTTACCAGCACTATCTTGAGCTTGTACTGTTAAAGTAATACGATTTTCGAATTCGTAATCAATCTCTCCAGCAACAATTAACTGCCCCTCATTGTTAATAGAAACGCTGTCATTATCAGATGTAATAAATTTAACAACAGGTGATTCATCGGCATTTGGATCACTAAAATCGAGCGTGCCGATAATTGTGCCAATTGCGCTGTTTTCATCGATTGCAAAAACTTGATCGGCTGCAATTACAGGTGTTTGCTCTTCAGGCGTTAAAGTAATTTCAGATTTAATGTCAATAATCACAGGGTCATGGTCTGATGCGCGGTATGCACTTTCAGAGTACAAGCTAGATTGTTGACCTTCGCTTTTAAACTCTACATTGTAATCAAGTGAAATAGGTTCATCTGCGTTGATATGCCAATCTGTTGCAGCGACAACTTTGCTAAGTAATGATTGTGTAGCTACTGCATGGTCTAAACTTCCTGCACGACCAGAAAAGCTATAAGAATAACCAAGTGTATCACCATCAATTTCAGCAACTACATTTTTGTAGCCTTTATCAGCAAATGCACGTATTGGATCTTCCATTGCGTAAGCATTCATATCGCCGACTAAAATAGTATCTTCGTCATCAACACCGGTTGGTTTGCTATCAAGCCAATCTGCGAATGCATTAGCACCTTGCGTGCGTATTTCATTCCAACAGCCTTGGCCATCACCTAAATCTGCATTATTTCCAGAAGCACTACCACAGCTTTTAGATTTAAGATGTGACACAGCAACAGTAAATACTTCATCAGTTTCTATTGATTTAAAGCTTTGTGCAATTGGAGCACGGTTACTAAAATCAAATGGAGCCTCAGTTGTAATGGCAGCAGTGCCTACTTCTTCTACTTTGTTAGCACGATAGATAAGTGCGGTAGTAATTGCATCGGTACCAATTTGATCTACGTTAAAATCAACAAATGCATAGTTGTTAGCACTATCTGCATCATTTAATGCATCTACTAAGCTAGCAATTGCACTAAATTCGCCAAAGCCATCATTCTCAATTTCCATTAAACCAACAACATCGGCCTCAATAGCGCTAATAGCACTTACAATTTTAGCTTCTTGACGAATAAATTCAGCTTCAGTATCTGCACCTCGAGATGTAGGGAACCCTCCGCCTTGGCCATCACCATTGAAGTAATTAAGTACGTTAAAGCTAGCTACACGTAAATCTGCTTCAGCATTAAGTTCAGGCGCATCTTCACGTGCATTTGTTGCAATAAACGAAGGCGCTAAAGTTGGGTGAATTCGGTAAAGACCGAAGCTATAAGCAAGTGCCCCTGTAACAGTATTAACAGTATCGCCAGTTCGTAATGTATTTTCTGCCGATAAGCCTGGAGTTGGATAAGCTGTAGGGTCTAAGTTTTGTACTGTAGAGCCATCATCTATTAAAATCTTTTTAAGTAGATTTTCAGTTTCAACTGCATTAGCAGCATCGCCAGGTAACGCAACCTGAGTACCTTGGTACAAGCGCTCTGTTGCTAATTCAACTTCACCATATCGACCAAGACCAAAGTTATTAGTCACTACTAATGGTTGCTCTAATGTGACTAACATACCTTCAAAAGCTTCTAAATCAGTTGTATTAGCTAAAGGTAAAGTGATTTTTGTAGCTGCTGCAGCTAAACCAGTTCCACACACTGCAACTTGGCTAACACTGCCAATTTGTGTTGCATCAAAATACTCTTCAACAGTACCTTGTATACGTACATGGTCGCCTACATTCACGTCAGTATCTGCAAAATATACAAATACACCTTCAGAGGTAAGTGGATTTGCATCTATATCAGCAGCCAGTGAGTTAACAAAAAAGCCTTTTAATTGTTCATCACCTTGAAAATCGGCGCTTACAACACCTTCAAGTTCTACTAATGTACCTACAAGTGGGCTAGCAGAGCCGTCACCTTGAATAGCATTTATTAGTGTTTTTTCTGCACCACAAACTAGTGGTTCAAGTGGTTCTGGCTCAGGGTCTGGCACAGGAGCGGTACCGCCGTTTCCTGTGTGTGAACCTAATCCATCAAAGGTGTCAATATCAAACTGTTCCCATTCTTCGCTAGGATCAAAAATGGCTGTCGAGTCAGTTCGGCCTGTGGTAATGCTATCTTTTCTTCGCAGCGTTTTGTTAACCGTAGTTACACCCCCTTCAGACCACTCTGAACCCGGATCAAAACCAACTTGACCAAAACTATCAACAATTACACCGTCTTTAGTTAAAACAAGGGCATCATCACCGTTATAGTAGGTTACTGTGCTGGTTTCATCTGCAATATCAAGTATTGTAGCTGCTGCACTGGGGTTTGAAATAATGTAGGTGGTATTGGCGGCCAATGTTCCGGTTAAATCAATCGAGTTGCCAATCGAGCTGCTACCATTTGAATAGAGTCCTAAAGTATAACCTTCAAGAGAAAGCTCCGTATCAGCATTATTATAAAGCTCAATTGCTTTATTATTACTGCTTCCCTCTATATATTCTGAAATGATTAGATCAGCGGATACTGGTGCACTGAGACTTGCTATAACAAGTGCGAGTGGTGTTATTTTTGTTTTAAACATTTTTTATTATTCCCGTGTATTAATCCCAAAATGGGACACCAGTTTAGAGAATAAATATGACGGAAATAATACAAAAATGTAAACGAATGTAAATAAAAGGCGGTTTAACCGCCTTTTAATAAAAAATTATTTTTTTGTTAGATATTTTGCGGCTTGCTTAGCAAAGTAGGTTAATATTCCATCGGCGCCTGCACGCTTAAATGCAAGTAAAGATTCCATTATTGTAGCCTCTTCACTTAACCAACCGTTATCAATTGCTGCTTTGTGCATTGCATACTCGCCACTTACCTGATATGCGAAAGTAGGTACACCAAATTCGTCTTTAACACGCCGTACAATATCTAAATAAGGCATACCGGGCTTTACCATAACCATATCAGCGCCTTCTTGTAAGTCTAATGCGACTTCACGTATTGCTTCATCAGAGTTTGCTGGATCCATTTGGTAAGTTTTTTTATCAGCACCTTTTAAGTTACCAGCAGAGCCTACAGCATCTCTAAATGGGCCATAGTAGCTAGATGCGTATTTAGCTGAGTAGGCCATAATTCGAGTATGAATAAACCCATCAGCTTCAAGTGCTTCGCGAATAGCGCCAATACGACCATCCATCATATCAGAAGGGGCAACAACATCAGCACCAGCTTCTGCATGGGAAAGTGCTTGTTTAACTAAAATTTCAGTAGTGACATCATTAATAACATAACCTGAATCATCAATAATACCGTCTTGGCCATGCGTAGTGAAAGGGTCAAGTGCTACATCAGTAATCACACCCAACTCAGGAAAAGCTTCTTTTAACGCTCTTACGGTGCGTTGTGCTAAGCCATCATCGTTATATGCTTCTTCGGCAAATAATGATTTTTTATCCGCAGGCGTTACTGGAAAAATAGCAACGGCAGGTACGCCAAGTTCAACGAGTTCTTTTGCTTCAACAAGCAGTAAATCAATTGATAGGCGCTCAATACCAGGCATTGATTCAATTACCTCGCGGCGATTTTTACCATCAAGTACAAATACAGGGTAAATTAAATCATTTACGCTAAGCTGGTTTTCAGCCATTAAGCGGCGAGAAAAGTCGCTGCGGCGCATTCTGCGCATGCGAGTATATGGGAAAAGGTCTAATCCTGATTGGGCCATGTTAATATGCTCCTACTGTGGTAATGGAAAAGTAATTACTTGATTACGGCCATGCTGCTTTGCGTAATAAAGTGCTTTGTCGGCGCACTCAGTAAAAATTTGAGGGTTGCTAACATCATCAGCAATACTGGTGTATACACCAGCGCTAATAGTAAATTGAATATCATTATTGGCAACCGTTACTGTACTTACTGAGATATCAGCTCGTATTTTTTCAGCTATGTCTTGTGCGCCTTCACTAGGGGTATTAGGTAATAGCACAACAAATTCTTCACCGCCATAACGGGCAACTTCATCGAGTGGTCGTTTTAAATGGTCTTTTATAAGGTCAGACACTGCTTTAATAACTTGATCGCCAATGATATGGCCGTACGTGTCGTTGATATTTTTAAATCGATCTATATCAAGCATAACAATGCTAAGCGGCGTTTGTTCTCGACGAGAGCGACGAAGCTCCATTACCAGTTTTTTATCAAAAAAGCGTCTGTTTTTTATTCCAGTCAATGCGTCTTCAGTATTTAGTAACTCAAGTGAGCGGTTTTTTTCTTCAAGCTCTCTAAGCGTCACTTGTAATTCAAAGGTGCGCTCGTCCACTTGAGATTCAAGTTCTTGGCGAGTTTTTTCTTGTAATTTTAAGCGCTCTTTAAGTAGTGTATCTTGTGCTGTGTTTTCAGCAATCAAGGTTTGTTGAGCAATTACTTCTTCATCGCGTTGTAAAATAAATAACTTCATTACGCTGTAGCATAAGCAAAAAGTGCAACCAAAAAAGCATGCAAATACAAATGCGAGCGTACTTCTGTCAAAGGCGTGTAGGCCCATTACTGCAACAATAAAATAAAGCATTACCACCAAGAAAAAAACCAATACAAGTAATAGTGCTTTGTTTGGTTTAGAAGGCGTTAAACGCACGCACATAAGCGTAGTTACAATATAAAAGCCTAAAACGATTGGAGTAGTGATTAAACAAAATAATGTAACTATGTTGTTTGGAAGTAGCCAAATAAATAATAACGAAATGGCTAAAGCGTTAACTACAACTTTTTGAATAGTTAGCAGAAGTGAGGGCCTTGGATGGCAAACTTGCTTTTGCAAAGGCAAAAACATTAAAGTGATAAGCGTAAGTAATATAGGGATCATAACTTGCTGTAATGCAGGCAAATTAGGATGAACGTACCTTAAGCCAAAACCACAAATGTAGGCTAATACACTACCTAATGTGAGAGATATAACCCCAGCATAAACAAAATAACCTTTACGTGAAAAACCATATAAAACTATGCAACTCACACCCAAAGAAAATATAAAACCAATTAATAAGCCATAGAGTAAATTGAGTTTTCCTTTGTGTGCCAAATAAGCTTCTGGTTGCCACAGTGTTAAAGGGACTCGCAAGCCTGAGCTATTCGCCACTTTCATTATAATAAGCGTTTCGCTATTTGCAGGGCTGAGCAGTTTAACTAATAAAGATTCACTTTTAATTGTGCGCTTATATAAGGGGTAGGCATCACCAATTTGAGTATAAGAAAGTAATTGCGAGTTATGTAATTGATATACTTGAACGTCGTTTAGCAAAGGATTGTTTAGTGACAATATTTGCTCAGTATTATAACTAAGTGTGTTTTTTATTTTAAATTTTATCCATACAGGACGCTGCTCTAGTCCTAAATTAAGGGGTTTTGCTGTGTTTTTTTGCCACTGTATATGGCTACTTTGTTGTGCACTTAATAGCGACGTTGGTTCAAAAGAGTAATACAGGTTATTAATGTTTTGAGAGTTAAAATCGTGTTTTATTATTACTGGGTTTGCGAAACAGCAAAAAGTGCAAAGGAATACTAATAGGCTTAAAAGTGCCTTTGTATAGGCCATTAACGATCTTCTAAACCAAAAACACGGTGAAAGTTTTCTGTAGTTTTACGGGCCACAACTTCTTCATCTATTTGATAAAGTTGTGCAACCGTTTGACAGATATAAGGAAGCAGGGCAGGTTCATTTTTACGTGATTTAGGTTTTGGTTTAACTGTTCGTGGAATTAAAAATGGTGCATCAGTTTCTATTAATAATCGATCTAGAGGAATGCTAGGCACTAGCTGTTGTAAATCTTTTCCACGCCTTTCATCACATACCCAACCCGTTATACCAATATATAGACCTAAATCTAAATATTGCTTTAGAGCTGCTGAGTTACCCGTAAAGCAGTGGAGTACACCGCGAATACTAAACTCTTCTAAAATACTCAGCATGTCGTCACTTGCATCACGTTCATGCAAGTAAACAGGTAAATCTAATTTCTCTGCAAGTGCTAATTGACGCCTAAAAACACTGCGCTGTACATCGCGAGGCGAAAAGTCGCGGTTATAATCAAGGCCACATTCACCAATAGCAATAACATGCTTATTATTTGCAAGTACAGTTAGTTGTGCTTCTAGCTCATTAGTGGCTGATTTTGCATCATGTGGGTGGATACCCGCCGTAGAATATTGAAGATGCTTTGTTGCAAGTTCAAGTGATTGCTGACTGCTTGCAATATCACAACCAATAATAAGCATATTTGTAACACCCGCTTCATTGGCACGGGTAATTACATCGTGATGCTGCTCATCAAATTGATGATTAGTTAAGTTAACTCCAGCATCAATTAATGTATATGACATTACTTAGTACGTTTAACGCGAATAGAGCGGTTTTGCCCTTCTTTATGCAGCAAAAATGAGTTAAAAACACCACGGCTAATTACAATCGTATCGTTCTTTTTCAAGCGCATGCTGTCAGAGCCAATTTGACGCCATTGTTGACCGTTATCTAGCGAAATAATTAACTCGCCGTAAGCAGCTTCTTCAACTGAAGCAACCATCGCTTTAATTTCAGCGTCTTTTTCTGTCTGTGATTTTTTGTACTCTAACCCAAACTCATCTGCTGTTTTTTTCACTTCTGTTGGTGTTGTGGCTACTGCCTGAGGTACATTATTAGCTGTTGGTGGTGTGAGCGTTTTTGTTACTGATGGCTTAACCAGTGACTTACCCGCGATGGTATTATCGTAACAAAGTAAGCGGTTAAAATCGTTTTCAATAAAGCTACATGCCTGTAACGCTTGAGTATTAAACTCTGTTTGCGCAGCAAAAGTCGGTGCGCTTAATAAAACCAATAGTGAGAGCAGTTGTTTTTTCATTTTATTCCTCAGATTCTTTTTGTGGTTTAGCGGTATAAAACTTTGCTAAAATTAGACCTAGTTCAAACAGAAGAAGCATCGGAAATGCTAGCAATGTTTGTGATAATACATCAGGCGGTGTTAAAAACATCGCGACTACAAAAACACCCACGACGATATATGGGCGCTTTTCTTTTAAGCTTTTTGTTGTTGTTGCGCCACTCCAGCATAGCAACATAATAGCCACAGGAATTTCGAAAGCGACGCCAAATGCAAAAAACAATTTTAATACAAATCCTAGATAGCTAGCGATATCGGGCGCTAGAGTCATCATTTCGGGACCTGTACTTGTAAAAAAACCTAATATAATTGGTAGTACTGCAAAGTAGCAAAAAGCGATACCCCCATAAAACAAGACAACGCTTGAGATTAGTATAGGTATTAGCATTTTCTTTTCATTTTGGTACAAGCCAGGAGCTATAAACCCCCAAATTTGATGAAGTATCCATGGAGTAGATAATAAAGCCGCAACAAAAAAAGTAAGCATCATAGGGATTATAAAAGGGTCACTCACATTTATAGCTATCATGGTCGCGCCATTAGGTAAATGAACTACTAATGGTGCAGCTATAAGTTCGTAAATATCATCTTTAAAATAAAACAGCGCGATAAAAAATAATAAAATGCTCAATAGTGCTTTTATTAGCCGATCACGCAACTCAATTAAATGAGCTACAAACCCTGATTTTACTTCCTCAGCCATTATTTTTTATACCATGTAGTAAGTTGACCACAAAGTGAGAAATAAATTTCACTTTTTCTCATCAAGTTGTTGGTTATTTGATGTATCAGATTGTTGTTTCTTGTAGCTGTGAGTAACTGATTCAGCCGCTTTTTGTAGCTCTGTTAGTGAGCTTTGTAACTCAGGGCTTAAATCTTTTAATTCTTGCTGTTCTGCTTTTTTAAGGTTTTCGTGCAGCTCATGGATGCGAAGTTCTTCACTTACTTCGGCTTTTACTGAGTTGGCAAGTGATTTAGCGGTTTTAACCCATTTACTCACTGTTCTAATCGCAACAGGTAAGCGCTCAGGGCCGAGCACCACTAAACCAACAATAAAAATAACAACAAGTTCCCACATGCCCATACTAATTAAACCTTATTGTTATCTTTGTTTTTTTCAGTATCGGTTGAGTTGTCAGCAGTGTTTTTTTCTGATTGTTGAATTTGCTCGGATTTCTCTTTCTCGCTCATTTGATCATCCGACATTGCTTTTTTGAAGCCCTTTACAGCGCCCCCAATATCGCCACCCATCCCGCGTAGTTTTTTTGTGCCAAAAAGTAAAACTATGATCGCTAAAACAATTAATAATTGCCAAATACTAATACCACCAAAACCCATGGTTTTCTCCAATATATAAAACGGTTAAATGTTTATTTTAAATACTAATTATACGCTCACTAGCGCAAATAGCACCCAGTTTATGCGCTGCGCCATGCCGCTATAAAGCTAATAGCCGATAAGCTTATTGCAATGCTTGCAGCTATTAAATGGTGTTGTAAGTAACAAAGTGTTGCCATAATCATTGTAGCACTACCAAATAAACTCAATATTAAAGGTTTATGAGATACCTTTTGTTCTTGAGGTTGAATGTGTGGTGCACGCTTTAAATTTTGATAAATTAGATCCGGTAACTCAGGCATTTTTTCAGCCCAAAATGGTAAGTTAGCATACATTTGCTTCAGTACTGATAGCGGTCCAACTTGTTGCTTTACCCAATCTTCTAAAAAGGGCTTAGCTGTTTTCCATAAGTCGAGTTGTGGGTAAAGCTGACGCCCCAATCCTTCAACGTATAATAAAGTTTTTTGTAGTAATACTAATTGCGGCTGTACCTGCATGTTAAAACGACGTGCAGTATTAAATAGATTTACGAGTACGTGCCCAAATGAAATTTCAGCCAAAGGTTTATTAAATATAGGCTCGCAAACTGTGCGAATCGCAAATTCAAATTCTTCAATGCTAGTATCTGGTGGTACCCAACCAGAATCAACGTGTAGTTGTGCAACTTGGCGATAATCACGATTAAAAAAGGCGATAAAGTTTTCAGCTAAATAGCGTTTATCTTCTTTGCTTAACGTACCAACAATACCGCAATCAATACCGATATACATTGGGTTTTCAGGGTGCTCTCGAGAGACGAAAATATTACCCGGATGCATGTCGGCATGAAAAAAGCTGTCTCTAAACACCTGCGTAAAAAACACTTCTACGCCACGCTCAGCAAGTAATTTCATATTAGTGTTTTGCGCCATAAGTGCATCGGTATCAGAGACGGGTATGCCGTAAATACGCTCCATCACCAGCACATTGCTACGGCTGTAATCACTGTAAACTGCAGGGATGTATAATGAATCAGAGCCTTCAAAATTGCGTTTTAGTTGAATGCCGTTGGCACCTTCTCGCATTAAGTCGAGCTCGTCTAGGAGTGTTTTTTTATATTCTTTAACTACTTCAACCGGGCGCAGGCGTTTTGATTCGTTATGTACTTTTGCAAGTACCTTTGCGAGCTTTTCCATTAACGCTAAATCGGCATTAATTTGCTCGTAAATATTGGGTCTAATAACCTTAATTACGACATCTTGCTCAATACTCTGCTCATCAATAAGTTTTGCTGTATGTACTTGCGCTATAGATGCAGAGGCTAGTGGAGTTTGTGAAAACTCACTAAATAATTCACTTATATCGTTAATTTCGAGCGCTTTTTCTATTATTTTTTGTGCAAGTTCGCCTTCAAATGGTTGAACTTGATCTTGCAAAAACGCAAGCTCTAAAGCGATATCATGAGGGAGTAAATCACGACGAGTAGAGAGCATTTGACCAAATTTGATCCAAACAGGACCCAGCTCTTGCAATGCTAAACGTAAACGTAGCCCTGCCGGTTTTTCTTTGTGCTGATTACGCAGCCAAAATAAACTGCCACGGGCTACTTTACCAAACCAAGGCACTTTATGCTTTGGAATTAGCTCGTCTAGTCCATAGCTAAGTAACGTTTTGGTGATGTTATACAAACGTGCAGTCGACACAAAAAATCCTTAGCGGGTGTTTGAAGGTAAAAAAGAGTTTAAGAGGGCGTTAATGCGTTGCTCAACAGCAGCGACTTGTCCTTTGAGTTCTCTATTTTTTTGTTTAAATTGCTCAAGTTCTAATGGATGAATAGTAATTGCGAGCTCATCTTGGCATAAACTTGTAAGCATGGTACTTATTTTAGTATTGGTTTTGCTGCTCTTTTGTTTTAGTTCTTTTAAATGCAGGTATAACTGCTGAGCGGGGGCATCGCCAATGTATTTAGAAAGTTGTTCAGGCCAATCAATATCGATACCTGAAAATGCATTGCTATAAGTTTGCGCAATGTTTAAATCGCCTTGTAAGTCGAGCTTATCTTGGCGAATTAATTGGGTAAGCATTGCAGGGTTTTTGAGCGCTAAAAGTGTGTCTATATCTGCGCTGATCATACAATCTGCGTTTTCATTGCTTTGAGCGCTGTATAAGTGTAATTGATCAGCACTATAAACGAGTTGGATGCTTTGTTGCCAATCTCTTATTTCAACCACTAAGCGCTTATGTTTAACGGCGTTTAGCTTTTGAGATAATTGTGGGTCCAGGCTAAGCGCTTGATTTAGTACACGCTCAATAAGCGAGAGTACAAAATTAGGTAACATAAAAAACTCAGATGACATTGCACCTTTATTGTTTTTGGTTATTTTTTCAAGCGCCATAACTGCTAGCCTTAATATTTAAAACCACGATGCAGTGCAACAATTCCGCCTGTGAGGTTTTGGTATGTTGTTTGTTCAAAGCCTGCATCTTCCATCATCGCTTTTAATGTGTCTTGATCTGGATGCATACGAATAGACTCAGCTAAATACTTGTACGATTCACTGTCGTTAGCAACTAGCTTACCCATTGTTGGCAATAAATTAAATGAGTAAAAATCGTAAGCTTTACTAAGTACGTCATGCTCTGGTTTTGAAAACTCTAAAACAAGTAATCTGCCACCTGGCTTTAAAATACGGTACATAGAGCGTAATGCTTTGTCTTTATCGGTAACGTTACGTAAGCCAAAGGCAATAGTGATCACATCAAAGCTATTATCTGGAAATGGCAGCATTTCAGCATTCATTTGTACGTAGTCAATATTGCCTACTAAGCCAAGATTGTGTAGTTTTTCACGACCAACCTTAAGCATAGATGAATTTATATCGCCCAAAACAACTTGACCGGTCTCGCCAACTAGTTGACTAAATTTTGCCGTTAAGTCGCCAGTGCCGCCGGCTAAATCGAGTACATGATGGCCTTTACGAACACCTGAGCTTGCAATAGTTTGACGTTTCCATAAACGATGCACACCAAAAGACATTAAATCATTCATTACATCGTATTTTGCAGCTACTGAGTGAAATACATCAGCAACCATAGAAGCTTTATCGCCCTCGGCTACTGTTTTATAACCAAAATGCGTGGTCTTTTGTTCGGTTTCGTTCATGACTAATCTCTATCGTGACAATAGAGGTTAGTGTACTTTATTGTACGCAGTAGGTGCAATTTGAATATGATTTATCAGGTAATTTATTGCCCTGCAGTGTAGCTACTTTGCCCTAATGACCGCGCTTTAAAAGCCGCATGAGACGCTTTTTTAGCTAACTGGTTAAAATCATCTTCTTGTAGATGTTGAGCAATTCCTAGAGATAAGCCAATACTAGGTAACTTAATCCCTGTTTTTGAACTAACAAAGCGAAGCTTTTCGACTCCATTTCGGACTTTTTCAGCTATAACATTGGCTGTTTCTGGGTCTATATCGGCGAGTAAAACAGTAAATTGATCTTTAGCTGTGCGGCCAGGCAAGCCACTTTGAAAAACATATTTTTGCACTTGTTTAGCTACTTTATTCAAAATAACTTCACCAATTATATCACCGTAATTTTCAGTAAAGTGATCAAGGTTATCTATTTGAATCGCAATGGCGCAAATAGACTTTTTTTGATTAGTCCATACTTGAGTTTGTTGCGTTAAATAATGGCGTTTATAAAGCCCTGTTTGGCTATCAATAATATGTTGTTTACGAAGTTGATTTAGCTGCTTTTTTGTTTTTTCGTGTAGTTGTTTGGCTTTACTTAGTTCTTGCTTAAATTGCTTGTGTTGATTTAGTAATTCGGCGGTTTGATTATGAAGTACTTCAAGCGCTTGACGGCTTTGTTCTATGTTGTTCTCATCTAGTGAATGTACGCATTCGCTCACCTGACCCGCAAAGCGAATTATCTGTTTTTCAGTAGCTTGAGAGTTTTGAGAAAGTGAACTTATAACACCATCAACATTTTGAATCATGTTGACTTGCTCTGTGTGACCGGTATTTAAAAATTCAGCATGGAGCTGTTCAATTAAAACACTGTCTATATTATCTTCAACCGCAATAGCGCGGTCTAAGGCTTTGTTCAGCTCAAGGTTAGTTTGGCTAGTATAGGTATAAACAACTTGATAATTGAGCGGCGTAGGAGAAAGTGCATAGCGCTCTAAAAACACACACACTTTAGTCATCTTCTCTTGTGCAATAGCCATGGAATCATGGAACATCATTTTAAATACCAACTAAGTACGCATAAGTGCAAATTTTAAAATATCTCATTCCATGAGGCGGTTATGCGTCCGAGCTTTTTATTATTTTTTTATACAGTAATCATTATCCGCGCTATTTAAAAGCAAAAACGATAGTTAGGGAACTTAAATTTTACTTTAGCAGCCCAATCGCTGTTTTTCTCATCAATTCGGCTGGTTTTTACTTCTGTTAACGTATGTAGCATTATTTCAATATGCTAGTTTGTCTCATTTACTTGCTATTTCTTTAGCCTACGATAGTTTTATGCAATCTATTGCATCATCAAGTTAAATAATAATGAATCATTTTTTTCCAAAAACGCTTCGCCAAACGCTTCTTGGCATAACTGCTTTATGTTCGTTAAGTGCATGTCAAATAACCACACCCAATGCGGATGAGCAGTTTACTCAAGTGGCACAATCTATTGTTCAATTTAGAGAAAGTATAAACCCTTATAGCACTTCAAAAGGGGTTGATGGCTATTTACTTGCCAATTTATCGCCAGAATTTTTAGCAAAGCAGTACAAAAGTAATACTCAATTATTAGCAGACTTAGATGGCGTAGATGCAACTAAGCTTAGTGACGAAAATCAAATTAACTTAAGTATTATTCGTGCTCAGGTACAAAATAGCGTAGACGAATATGTGTTTAATGCGCATTACATGCCGCTTACATCTGAGTATGGTTTTCACTCCGGTCTGTCGTACATCGTTAACAGTTCTCAATATAAAAAAGAGCAAGATTTAGAGACATACCTTGCACGTTTAGCACAAATCCCCCGCTTTTTTGAGCAAAATATATATTGGATGAAAAAAGGGCTCGAAACAGGTCTCACCCAACCAAAAGCAGTGTTAGAAGGATACGAAGACTCCATAAGTACTTATATTGTTGATGATGTAACTCAATCAGAATTTTATAAACCGTTTTTAGCTAACACTGCCAGTTTAAGTGAGAGTGACTTTTATGCACTTCAACAGCGAGCTAAAGTTGTTTTAAAAAATAAAGTAATACCAGCATATAAAGGCTACTTAACGTTTTTTACTGAGCAATACCAACCGGGCGCCCGCACAAGTATTGGTATTTCAGAAACCCCTAATGGCAAAGCTTTTTATAAAAACCGTGCTAAGCATTACACTACTACCGACATGACACCAAAAGAGATCCACGAGCTAGGCTTAAAAGAAGTTGCTCGCATTCGAGGTGAAATGGAAGCTGTAATAAAAGAAGTTGGTTTTAAAGGCTCATTTGCTGAGTTTATTCACTTTTTACGTACCGACCCACAGTTTTACGCAACAACACCTGAGCAACTTTTAAAAGAAGCATCTTACATTGCTAAAAAAATGGATGCACAGCTGCCTAAGTTATTTCATACCTTACCGCGTAAACCTTATGGCGTGGCACCGGTACCCGCAAGTATTGCCCCTAAATACACAACAGGTCGGTATTCTGGCTCTAATCGAGATGATGAAGCTGGATACTACTGGGTAAATACTTACGCTTTAGATAAGCGCCCTCTGTATGTTTTAGAAGCATTAACATTGCACGAAGCAGTGCCAGGTCATCATTTACAAATATCACTTAATGCAGAGCTTGAAAATTTGCCGAGCTATCGTCGTGATGCTTACCTTTCGGCATTTGGCGAAGGTTGGGGGCTTTACTCTGAATATTTAGGTTTAGAGGCAGGCTTTTATCAAGACCCATATAGCCGTTTTGGTCGCTTAACTTATGAAATGTGGCGAGCAGCACGTTTGGTTGTTGATACAGGGATGCACATGTATGGCTGGAGCCGCGAGCGAGCTATGAACTTTATGAGCGAGAACACCGCGCTTTCGCTGCATAATGTTAAAACAGAAACTGACCGTTATATATCTTGGCCAGCTCAGGCACTGTCATACAAAATTGGTGAGTTAACTATTAAACGTTTACGTGTTGAAGCAGAGCAAGCGCTTGGACCAAATTTTGATATTCGCGAATTTCACCATCAGGTTCTTCGCCATGGTTCAGTGCCCTTGTCAGTATTAGAAACACAGGTACGTTTATATATAAAAAATGAGTTAACTAAGCTGCAAAATTAGCTTTGTAGGGCTTATAAACCTTGAACAAACAAAGGTGTTGTGTCATTTTGACCGCAACACCTTTTTTATACCACAGACCTAGTAATGTAGTTTATTTTAGCGACTCCAATCGTCAAAATATTCACATACTACGCAATAGGTATTATCTAAAAATATAGCCATCAAGGGGCCTTAGATGAGCAATTTCATTATGTTTAGTATTAACGTATTTGCGAGTATTTTTATTATCGCACTTGGGTTAATTGTGCTTACTGCTATTATTTTTTACTTTCGCGATATAACGCAAACAAAACATGCTATTAGGCGTAACTACCCAGTAATTGGCCGCTTTCGATATTTTTTTGAACGCCAAGGTGAATTTTTCAGACAATACTTTTTTGCTCTCGATCGAGAAGAAATGCCATTTAACCGCGCTGAGCGCAGTTGGGTTTACCGCGCAGCAAAAGATGTCGATCGCACCGCTGCATTTGGTTCAACACAAAGCTTAGAAGTGACGGGTACGGTTATGTTTATGAACTGTGCTTTTCCTACTTTAGATGAAGAAGCACTCGACCCGAGTAATGTTACTTTAGGTCCGTATTGTAAAACACCTTACACCACTAATTCGTTATTTAATGTGTCGGGCATGAGCTTTGGTGCGCTTTCAAAGCCTGCTGTGCGCGCTTTATCAAAAGGTGCTAAATTAGCGGGTTGCTGGATGAACACAGGTGAAGGGGGCTTAAGCCCTTACCACCTTGAAGGTGGCGCCGATTTGGTATTTCAAATTGGTACAGCTAAATATGGTGCCCGAGACGAGCATGGAAACTTAAGCACCGAAAAACTTAAAGAAATAGCAGCTCACGAACAAGTCAAAATGTTCGAGCTAAAAATGAGCCAAGGTGCAAAACCAGGTAAAGGCGGTATGTTACCAGGGCGCAAAGTTAACGCCGAAATAGCTAAAATTAGGGGTATTCCAGAAGGGCAAGATTCGATTAGCCCAAATGGACACCCTGAAATAAAAAAACCAGCCGATATTCTCGATATGATTGCCACTGTGCGTAATACCACAGGAAAACCAACAGGCTTTAAAGCCGTTATTGGTGATTACACCTGGTTAGAAACGTTATTTGCAGAAATTAATCATCGTGGCATTGAGTCGGCACCCGATTTTATAACAATTGATAGTGCTGATGGTGGTACGGGGGCTGCACCGCAGCCGCTTATGGATTCGGTGGGTTTACCTCTTCGCGAAAGCTTGCCGCTTGTAGTTAATATGCTTGAAAAGCACGGGCTTCGAGATCGCGTGAAAATTATTGCATCGGGTAAATTAATCGTTCCTTCAAAGGTTGCATGGGCATTGGCGCTCGGTGCTGATTTTGTTGTATCGGCTCGTGGTCATATGTTTGCACTGGGCTGTATTCAGGCAATGCAATGTAATAAAGATACCTGTCCAACCGGGATCACTACGCATAACGAGCGTTTGCAACGCGGCTTAAATGTAGCTGATAAAGCGCAACGAGTAGCTAGCTATAATAAATATATTCATTACGGAGCCGGTTTAATTGCTCACTCATGCGGTGTAACAAGTGCACGTGAGTTGGCTCGTAAGCATGTACGTATAGTGCAAGAAAGTGGGCTTTCAGAGCCGCTTGATAAAATTTATGAAAACTACAAGTAAGCTTTAACTAACTAGAAGGCGCTTATAGCGCCTTTTTTAATGCTTGTTAGTTTAATTGGCTTATTAATAAACTAAAAAATGCTTCTTTGTTGTTGCATGTTTGTGCATTTAAAATAAGTTGCTCGCCTAGTGCTAATGTTTGTTTTTGCACTGTAAGGCGCGCATTGTCATCACTAATACTATCTATATCGCTTACGTGCGCAAGCCCAATAGTACGCCTAATTAACTCAGCACCACAGTAACCAACAGCATCTTGCAATACGTTTTTCATAAAGTATTGCGCATAGCCTACTGGCGCTAGTGATTCATCTAATGTTTTAGTGCGTATTAATTCAAGCCATTGCTGCTCAAATAAACTATAGGTGTCTACGATACAGCTAAGTAAATGTGTTTGGTAATTACGACGTGCTACAAAGTCATCAATATGCCCTGCTTGTGCGCAGTAATTCAATAGCAAATTACCAATAAAAGAGCCAATATCGAACCCAATAGGTCCAAAAAAGCCAAACTCTGGGTCAATCATCTTTGTATTATTACAATCAACAAAAATGCTACCGCTGTGCATATCACCATGAAGTAATGTTTGCGGGTTAGATAAAAAATTAGCTTTTAGTTTTGCTATTTCTAACTTCAATGCGTTGTTTTTTTGTATTGCGTCAACTTCGTTTTGTAGTTGCTTTGGGTAGTTATTGCGTTCGTGCTCAATGTACGGATCGCTAAAAAATAAGTCTTCAGTGATTTGGCAAAGCTCAGGATTAGTAAATTGGCTAACGAGTGCTTTTTTAGTTTGCGCGGTTAAGTAAAAATCTGAATTATAAAAGCCGGTGTGGCTTAAGTAGGTCGCTACGTGCTGCGCTAATTTAGGGAATTGCTCTGCATTATTTTGTGCAGTACGCAATATTTGTAAATTACCTAAATCTTCTAAAATAGTCAGCGCTTGCATTTCACTATAATGTAAAACATTAGCAGTATAAGTAGGGCAAATAGCACCATGGTTAAGTAAAACTTGTGCTTCTATACGGGCTCTATCAAGCGTTAATGGCCACGACTCACCCACGCAACGCGCGTAAGGCAGAGCTTGCTTTAAAATAACACTATTGTTTTGCTCATCAGTAATTCTAAATACTAAATTAAGATTGCCATCACCAAACTCATATGCCGTTAAGGTTTGTCCGGAATCAAAAAAATTACATTGTTTAGATTCAATTAATGTCGATACGTAATCGATAGCGCGCTGTGCATTAAAAGCAACATAGTTAGTCATGGTTTAAATCTCAAAAATCAGCTTTTAAGCATTCTATACTTTTAAATGTTTAGATGTCTACAAGTCTAACTTGAGAGTTATTCAAAGTGGTGTAAAATAACGTTACGCATTTTTAATACCTTAAGCATTATGCAAAACTTAATCGCAAGCAGTTTAAAATATGAAAACGGGTCGCTTAGTGTGCTCGACCAATATTTACTACCTCACCAGCAGGTATGGCATCAGTGCCATGATGTAGAAACCATGAAAGAGCTGATCATTAACTTAAAAGTGCGTGGAGCCCCACTTATTGGTTTAGGCGCGAGCTTGTTAGTGGCGTATTTAGCTGAGCAAGGGGTAGTGAAAAGTGAGCTTGAAAAAGCAATCAATGAACTAGAAGCCACTCGTCCAACAGCGGTTAATTTAATGCATTGTATGGTGGCACTACGTAAAGCTTTAACGCAAAGCGATTATGTTGCCGGTATTGTTAGTACTGCTGAGCGGTTGTTTATTGAAGATATTGAGCTGTGTGAACGAATGGCAAATCGTGGTGCCGAGCTTATAAATAGTGGCGACAACATATTAACTCATTGTAATACAGGGGCGCTTGCAACCGCTGGTATTGGTACTGCACTGGGTGTTATTTACAAAGCGCAGCAAAAACATGGCAACGTACATGTGTGGGTTGATGAAACACGACCATTATTACAAGGCGGCCGCTTAACGGCCTTTGAGCTTGAGCGCTGGGAAATACCGTACACATTAATTTGCGATAATATGGCGGCAAGTTTAATGGCTGCAGGTAAGGTGGATAAAATAGTAGTAGGCGCTGATCGTATTGCTGCCAATGGTG
The DNA here is from genome assembly GCF_014164135.1 of Pseudoalteromonas sp. SG45-1. Taxonomy (NCBI): domain Bacteria; kingdom Pseudomonadati; phylum Pseudomonadota; class Gammaproteobacteria; order Alteromonadales; family Pseudoalteromonadaceae; genus Pseudoalteromonas; species Pseudoalteromonas sp. SG45-1. The sequence continues at coordinate 15,566 of NZ_JACJEP010000018.1, read as the reverse complement.
ATTTTGCTAATAAAGTGGGCACCTATAATTTAGCCGTACTTGCGTATTTTCATAACATTCCATTTTATGTAGTTGCGCCTATTACCACGCTTGATACCAACACCGCGTGTGGTAATGATATAGAAATAGAGCAACGTAATCCTCAAGAAGTGCGCGGAGTTAGCGGTAGCTTTGGTGAGGCTTTATGGGCACCCACCAATGCTAATGTATATAACCCTGCATTTGATATAACGCCGGCAAAACTGGTCACAGGGTGGGTGTTAGATACAGGTGTGTATAACCAAAGTCAGGTAGAAAATGGCGATCTCATAAAGCTTAAGTAACTTCGCAATATTTTTGGTCCACGTTATGTTTATTAGTGTGGACCAAGGTTTTGAATGAATAACTTACGATAATAGCGGAAATTGCTCTGCAATAGACGAGTCAGTGCTTTTTGCTACCCAGCCCTCTTTATTGTTAAATAAGCGAATGGCGGTAAACTCAGGATCGCTTCCCATATCAAACCAATGTGGTGTAAGTTCAGGCACTGAAATTAAATCGCCTTGTTGGCAAAGTACCTGGTAAACCTTATTGCCTAAATGCAGGCAAAATAGCCCTTGGCCTTTTACAAAAAAACGCACTTCGTCTTCACTATGAGTATGTTCAAATAAAAACTTTTTGCGCAGCTCTGATGCGCCAAGATTACCTTTAGCTAGAGATATAACGTCTACTGTTTGATAGCCATTTTCGGCTTTTAACCGATCTATATCGCTTTTGTACGCACTAATAATTTGCTCATGGGTGGTGTGCTCATTAATATCTTCATTTGCTTGCCACTGTTCAAAACGTACGTTTACTTTAGCTAGTTGCTTTGCAATATCATCAGCATTTGATGTGCTTACAAGTGCTTTGCTTGCATCGTTGTCAGCATATATTGTTAATTGACTCATACTAATTGCTCCAATTTAAATTGGCTAAAGTCATTAATATAAGGGTATGCTTTAGTGCTTGCTTGCCCATCACGAATTAAATGTAGTGTTTTTAAGCCCGCAGCTTGCGCGGCATCAAGCTCGCCGGCTACATCACTTAAAAAGAGTATTTCTGCTGCTTTAAACGGTAACAGCTCCACAATGGTGTTATAGGCCATTTGCTCTTGTTTTGCGCCAACTTTGGTGTCAAAAAAGTCAGTAAACAAGCTGCGAATGTCACCATAATCACTGTATTTAAAAAGTAGCTGCTGCGCTTTTACTGACCCTGACGAGTACACATATAAAGCTATATCGTTGTTGTACTGAGCTTGTAAAAAATCAAATGCATCTGGGTATAAATGACCCTTAAAATCACCGTGTTCATACCCTGTTTGCCAAATTAAGCCTTGTAACTGTTTAAGTGGAGTGATTTTTTTATCTCCATCAATCCAGGTAAGTAAAGTGCTAATGACCTCTTCAATATCGGCGTTTGGCTTTTCGATAAGGGCTTTTACGGCACTAATTTGCTCAGCTACATCTGGCTTATAAGCATTGGCACGTACAAAGGTAGGTAACTGTTTTGCTGCGTAAGGAAACAACACCTCTTTAACAAACGAGATACGGGTTATTGTGCCTTCGATGTCGGTTAAAATGGCTTTAATCATTTAGTTACTCCCGCTTGAATACCTATTATTTTTAGGCGCTCTAGTTCGCAGCTAAATAAAAACTCTAAGGCTTCTAGGTGGCGACGAACTTCATCAATATTACGTCCTACTGCATATAAACCATGACCACGTATCAGTACGCCGTGCTCTATCGGCGTATGTAAATGATGGTCACTGACCAGTAGGCTTAATCGGTCAATATCTTGATCGTTATCGAAAATAGGAATGCTCAGCGTTTCTAAATGCGAAGTAAAGCCGCTCAGTGCTTTTTGCATTTCATAGCCTGTTAAATCAAGCTGATGCCCTTGGGTAATTTGCGACAGTACGGTAGCGGCTACAGAGTGAGTATGCAAAACACACTGCGCATCAGGTATTAGCTGATACAAACTTAGGTGTAATTGTGTTTCTGCCGATGGTTTTACAGCTCCTGCTAGGCGCTCGCCTTGGTGATTTAATTGCAAAAAATGCTCTTGCGTCAGTGAGCCTTTATCGTGCCCACTTGCTGTAACAACAAAGCCAGTGCTAGTACGAGCTGAAAAGTTTCCGCCTGTTGCGGGTACCCAGCCTTTTTGGCTAACCCATTTTCCGGCTTCAATAAGTTGTGAAATAGCGGTATTGTTTTGCATACATTCCTCACTAATGAGCGTAAAGTTAATTGTTTTTAGACGGCTATACTTCTGTTTTAAGCAATGATAGCATCGCTTTAAGCGCAAAACCATCATTAAGGGCATCACGTGTTTGAAAGTAAATTACCAAATTTAGGCGTTAGTATATTTAGCCAAATGAGTGGGTTGGCTAATGAGTTTTCGGCAATTAATCTCTCTCAAGGCTTTCCTGAGTTTGATGCTCCTGATCTTTTAAAAACGCAGTTAAATTATTATGTGCAGCAGGGCGTTAATCAATATTCACCTTCAAGTGGTGTACCACGATTACAGCAACAAATTGCTGATTTAGCAAAGCGCAAATATGCAGCTGATATAAACGCGGCTGATCAAGTGACTGTTACCTCGGGTGCAACAGAGGCATTGTTTGTGGCTATTCAAACAATTGTACGCCCAAATGATGAAGTGATTGTATTTGACCCTGCATATGACTCTTACCAACCGGCAATTGAACTCGCTGGTGGAAAGTCGGTACACATTGCTTTAAGTGCGCCAAATTACACTATTGATTGGCAAGTAGTAAGCCAAGCTATTACTAAAAATACCCGTGCAATTATTATTAATACGCCTCATAACCCAAGCGGTAAAATATTACAGCCACAAGATATAAAAGCGCTTAAAGAGTTAGTTGGTACTCACAATTTGTATGTAATAAGCGATGAGGTATATGAGCACATTACGTTTGATGAACAACCGCATTTAAGCGTATTACGCGATGATGAATTATTTGCCAAAAGCTTTGTTGTATCGAGTTTTGGTAAAACGTTTCACAGCACGGGCTGGAAAATGGGTTACTGTATTGCACCTGCCGATTTAGCTGTCGAATTTAGAAAAATTCATCAGTACGTTACGTTTTCAAGTTTTACCCCCGCACAGCATGCGCTTGCCGATATGCTCGAGCAGCAAGGTGAGCATATAGATGAGCTAAGCGGGTTTTATCAGCAAAAACGCGACTTATTAGCGAGTCATTTAAGTAACAGCCGTTTTAAAATTTTACCTAGCCAAGGCACTTACTTTTTATTGTTAGATTACAGCGATGTATCGGATTTAAACGATGTTGAATTTTGCCATTGGTTAGTTGAGCAAGCCGGTGTTGCGGCTATTCCGTTAAGTGTTTTTTATCAAAATCCACCAACCGACAAAGTAATTCGTTTATGCTTTGCTAAAAACGACAACACTCTCATAGAGGCTGCGCAAATATTATGTCAACTTTAACCATTACAGCATTGCAAAGCTCGCTTTATTGGCTTGATAAAGATGCTAATTTAGCCATGTTTAATAAGCAGCTTGAAGCAATTACGCATCAGCCCGATCTTATTTTACTGCCCGAAACATTCTCGACTGGCTTTGCCATTAATTTAGATTGTGCAGAGCCTGAAAACGGTAAAGTACTGACGTGGTTAAAGGCGCAGGCTCATAAACATGATGCGGTTATTGCGGGTTCGGTACTTGTTGCACAAGGCGATAAAAAAGCGAATCGGTTTTATTGGGTAAAACCCGATGGTGAGGTGAGTTATTACGATAAGCGCCATTTATTTCGCTTAGGCAGCGAGGGCGATTATGTTGTAGCAGGGCAAGCGCGCAAAGTTTTTGAAATCAATGGTTTTAAACTATTACCGCAAGTATGCTATGACCTGCGCTTTCCGGTATTTCAACGTAATAATAACGACTACGATGTAATGATAAACGTAGCAAATTGGCCTGCTGTACGCCGCCATATTTGGGATACGTTACTTATGGCGCGTGCAATGGAAAACCTGTGTTACGTAGTAGGTGTTAATCGTGTGGGTGACGACGGTAATGGTGTGGCGCACAATGGCGGTACGGCAGTATACGACTTCAAAGGCGATGCGTTAACTAAAGCGCAAGATAACACTGAGCAACTAGTTACTATCACGCTTGAAAAAGCGCCACTGGATGAGTTTAAAGCAGCGTTTCCTGCCTATTTAGATGCAGACTCTTTTACATTAATATAAACACGTTAATTTAGCGCAGAGCCAATAAAGTGTTAAAATAGTCGCTGATATTTTTGTTGGCGGCTAATGTACATTATGAACACTTTAATCACTCCTGTAATTTTAGCAGGTGGCATAGGCTCTCGCTTGTGGCCGCTTTCTCGCCAAGCAATGCCTAAACAATTTTTACCACTACTAAATGAAAACATGTCATTGCTACAAAGTACGTTGGCGCGTGTTTCTAATGAGTTGTTTGATAATGCTATTTTAGTGTGTAACGAGCAGCACCGATTTATTGCCGCCGAGCAGGCTGAAAGCTCAATTCCTACTGCATTATTACTCGAACCTGAAGGTAAAAATACCGCGCCTGCCATCGCATTAGCCGCCCACTATGCGCTGCAAAATGGGATTACCGGCCCGCTATTAGTGATGCCTGCCGATCATCATATTAAAAACTTTGATGTATTAACGGCTAAGCTCCCTGAAGCTGTAAAACTTGCTGAGCAAGGAAAGCTAGTGACATTTTCTATTACTCCTACAGAGCCTCATAACGGTTATGGCTATATAAAACAAGGCGCGCCTATTGTTGGAACGGGTTGTTACGATGTTGCACAATTTAAAGAAAAGCCTGACTTAGATACAGCGAACCGTTATTTAGCTCAAGGTGGTTATAGCTGGAATAGCGGGATGTTTTTATTTACCCCTGCAGCCTATCTAAAAGAGCTCGAACGGTTTGCGCCAAAAATAGCAACGAGTGTCGCTGCAGCGGCGCAATTTACTAAAGATTTAGGGTTTACCCGCCCAAGCAACAGTGCGCTTGAACACTGCCCAAGCGATTCAATTGATTACGCCATTTTAGAGCGCAGTAATAACGTAGTTGTTATGCCTGTTGATTTAAAATGGAGTGATGTAGGTAGTTTTTCATCCCTTGATGCGCTTACAAAAAAAGATGAAAACGGTAATAGCTTAAATGCTAATTATATGGCTCAAAAAAGCACTAATAACTTAGTTATTAACGAGGCTGAACACACTATTGCTACGCTTGGAGTTAGCAATTTAGCAATTATTCATACCCATGATGCCACGTTAATTGCAAACCAAAATGAGCTAGATTCTCTGCCTTTGTTGCTTAAGCAAATTGCTACAACACAGGCTGATAAACTTAACCATCATCAAGTGGTTTTTCGCCCATGGGGGAATTACCGTACTTTGGTTGAAGGCACTGGCTTTAAAGTTAAAAAAATTACTGTTAACAGCGGTGCTAAGCTTTCGACGCAGCGCCATCAGCATCGTGCTGAACATTGGGTTGTGGTTTCGGGTATTGCAGATGTGTGTATTAATGAGCAAGCGTATACGCTAACGCATGACCAATCGTGTTATATCGCGGCTAAGCAAATTCATAGTTTGGCTAATAATCAAAAAGAGCCGTTAATTGTTATTGAAGTGCAAACCGGTACTGTACTTGATGAAAGCGATATAGAGCGATTTGATGATAAATATGGAAGGGGTTAATCATTAGCTTTTTTAAAGCTAATTCACTATTACTCTAACTGTCCTCGCACAAACTTTAAATATTGCTCTAAGCTGCGTTGCCACAGATCTAGCGCTTCATCAAGCATATCGTTATGTGGCTTTTTATCGAGTAAACGGCGCTCTATTTTTTTAAGCTCAATACCATAGCGATTAAAACCAAGTTGCAGAGCGGTACTTGCTTGGCGATGTAAAAGCTTAATGCATTGCTCTGGTTGTTGGTCAATAAGCTTTTGACAGCGAGTTAGCTTGTTGCGGGCTGAAAGCACAAATTCATTATAAATTGAAGACACTTCATCTTCACTAAATGAGCTGGTGAGTGTTTCGGCCGCTGTTTTGTCATACAAGGTATCAATAAGCTCTACTGCAATGCTCGCAGTTTGATTAGATTGAGAGTCACTAAGTGCTTGGCGAAGCTTTTCATGCTTAATAGGCTTGCCTACAATGTCTTTTATTCCTAATTCTAAATACTCTTTTACTTCGTCAGGGCTAAGGCTTGCAGTAAATGCGAGTACTGGCGTTCGTTGATTTTTATGATCAATGCGTTTTAGACGTTTAAGTACTTCTTGGCCTGTTAAATCAGGTAGGTTCATATCAAGCAAAACAACATCGAAGTGGTGAGCTTGCATGAGCTCTATGGCACTTTTCCCATCTTTTGCGAGCTTAATTTTGTGTTCATCGTCGGCCATAAATTCTATAGCAATTTTTTGATTTAAATCTAAATCTTCAACCAGTAATACATCAAGACCTGTTAAGTAATCTTTAGTTTGATGGCGCTGCTCTACAAGGCTTAATTCACCTAAAGTAAAAGTAACGGTAAAGCTAAATACACTACCAGTACCAAGCTGGCTGGCTATTTCGAGTCGGCTACTGAGCTTTTCAAGCAGGCGGCTAGTAATAGCTAAACCAAGGCCGGTTCCGCCTTTTTCTTTTCCTGCGCTACTTTGTACATAAGGTTCTGTTAAGTAGGCTATCTCGTCATTTTCTATACCTGGTCCTGAATCTTTGACACTAATTTTTATCGTGTGCTCAAGTTGTTTTTCTAATACTAAATCAACCTGAATTTTAACGGTTCCGTGATCTGTAAATTTAATAGCGTTACCGACTAAATTAATAATTATTTGTCTAAGTTTTTGTTGGTCGCAGTAATAACAGGCTTGCTCAGGAATATTATAGATAAGCTCAAATTTTAGCTGCTTTTGCTCGGCCATTGGGCTTAGTAATAAACATAAATTATTAAGCCATGTTTTAAATTCTACATCTTCTTCGTAAAGCGCTTCGTCACTCTGATCTAGGCTCGCGTAATCAAGGACCTTATCTACCAACAAGTTAAGTGATTCGGCAGAATTTATAATTGCCTCGCAATAGGCTTTATTGCGGGTATCACTTGTTTGGTTCATAACAAGTTGGGCACTGCCTAAAATACCGTTTAGTGGGGTGCGAATTTCGTGGCTTATTGTTGATAAAAAGAGCCCGCGAATTTCTAAATCTTTTTGTGCTTTATCGGCGAGTTTATTGAGGTGCTGCTCTCTGCGCTCATTACATAATAACGCCATACCTGCAGCATAAAACATGGGTGCAATTACGCCATTTAAAAATAGCAAAGAGCTAAACCAGCCGTTTACTAAAAGATTTTTTTGTTCAATGTTATCCATAAATAACGAGCGGCCAATAAAGCTCAAAGCAACAAGCGTTAAAATGGTTATGTATACAATGCTGCCATTAGGGTAGGGTTTGCGCGCGTACTTAATAAATATAAAGAGTAAAAAGCCGGCTTCTGCTATGTGCTGTATATCGGATGCAATCACTCTTTCGTGTAAAGATGGGTCAAAAAAGGTGTAATAGCCAAGCATTACAGTGCAAAAAGCAGTTACTGAGCAAAGTAATTTAAAACCAATACCGTGATAATTTAAAAACTGACTGAGCGATAAACAATGCACTATTGATGCGGCAAACATCATGCTACTAGCAGCGCTAATAATCACTAAATTATGTGTATCACCAACAAGCGTAAAACCAATAACAGAGCCTAATAGCAATATGGGATAGAAAATGCATAGCAGCGTGCCCGATATTTGTTTGTTTGTTCGCCATGTTAAAAAGTTAAGTAAGGTCATTACAACCATGATGGCGATGCTGGCAAAATAAAGAGTGAAAGAGTCGAGCATTAATATTCCAGCAAAGTAGTTTTAAACTAAGATTATCAAAAGTATACACTTATACCAATTATCAAAACAGATTACTTAGGCAATCAAATTGGTATTAAATAAGTGTGTAACACATACAAAAACAGACACCTAAGTGTCTGTTTTTAATTTTAAACTAAATATATGATTAACGAATTTCATCAGGGATATTTTGTTGTGCCCAAGATAGGAGCTCAATACGGTTACGACATTTAGTTTTTCTAAATGCGCTATATAAATGTGTTTTAACTGTGTGTGGACTGATACTTAAATCTTCAGCGATTTCTTTATTCTTCGAACCTTTACTCATTAGTGAGATTATTGCTTTTTCTCGCTTAGTAAGTTTAACAGGCTCAATATCCCCTTCGGTTAGTTTATGCAGCGCATCTTTATTAAATTGCAGCATACGATTTAATGCATTACACATAATATCGCGACGGTACCAAAGCTGATCTTCAAGTAGTAAACGAATACCTTTCATTAATACATCGGCGTTATCTGTTGTGTAAAATACGCCACGAATACCGCTCAACAATGCACGATTAGCAAGCTCAGGGTTCTCGTCTAGATTAAATAATATGATATCGCATTTAATACGTAGGTTTACTAGTTGTTCTTTTAGTTTTCCCCATGCATCCTTGCTAGATGTTTCGATAAACAAAAGTCGAGTCCCTTCAGGTATATCTAAAATATTAGTACCCGTGGTTACGTCAAGGCCTTGCGTTTTTAACAAAGGTTCTAAAACGTTAATACCAATAGTGTTAATTGGCTCTTGATCTAATAACAAAAAGGCTGAACTGCTCATGTTTTTATACTCTTTTATAAAGCTGACTGTTTAAGTTTATCACGACTTCCGCACCTTTTGTATTAGAAAGTCGCTGAAGCACTCAATAACAAATACGATTTTACGATTATTTAAACATAAAATGTTGCAAATAAGTAACTGTTTATTCTTTATAACCATGAAAAATCATAACATTTGTAACTAATTGGTTGAGCAGAATAGTTAGATAAAAATTTTCAATTAATTTACTTTTTTACATTTTGGTAAGGTGGCCATCCCATTTCTTTACCGCCAAGCATATGTAAATGTATGTGATAAACGGTTTGTCCACCATGTTCGTTACAGTTCATGACCACGCGGTATCCGTCCTCAGCAAAATTGTGCTGCTTAGCTAATTTTGCCGCAACAACGTATAAATTGCCTACTAAATGTGAGTTTTCAGGATTTATATCATTTATAGTAGCAATTGCTTTTTTGGGGATAATTAACACATGAAATGGCGCTTGTGGATTTATATCTTTAAATGCGAGGGTGTCTTCATCTTCGTAGACAATGTCGGCCGGAATTTCACGATTAATTATTTTGGTAAAAATAGTTTCTTGGCTCATAGTGTGTTCCTAATTAAGTATTATGAATTTTAAGCTCACTAATGACAAACTTTCAAAGCAGTGTCAAACTGAAATCAAATAAAGGAGTTAATATGCTTAAACCAATTTTAATAAGTAGTGCAGTTGCATTACTACTTAGTTCTTCGGCTAATGCTGAAAACATTCACTTTCCAGAAGAAATTGTACCACTACAAGTGGGCGATAAAATGCTAGAAAGCTCTTTGTTTAGCCGTATTGATGATGTAGAGCTTGCGCCAGGAACTTACCAGCTTAGGCTAAAATATACCGATTTATATGAAGATGATTATGACACGCATGAAGTTGTGGAGTCGGAACCATTTTGGGTAAGTGTAACTGTTGAAGCAGGTAAAGATTATACCTTAGTGTTTAATCGTGCTGAAAATGCAGTATCTGCAAAAGTATTTGCAGAAGCACCACAAGTTAGTTTAAAAGCAAAAAGTAGCGCTGTTGCTAAGCCTTTAAGTGTTATTTCTAACACGCAGCTAGCAAGCAATAAACCGGTAATGCAAAATACAATGCCTGCAGGACCTTCTCGTCCTAGTCAGCCAATAAAGCCGATAGCACCAATTACAGGTAAAGGCATGCCAAGTGCGCCGCAAATGCTTGATTTTTGGTGGCAACAAGCCACAACTGCAGAGCGTAAAGCTTTTTTAGAAAAAGTGACAAAGTAGAAAAATAGCAAAACAAAAGGGCCAAATTTGGCCCTTTTTAGTTTCTACTTAACGCTATTTATTCAAATAATGCGTCAATAGTACCTTGTGCAAGAGGGTGATACCCAGGGCGTGCTTTTAAGTACACGCTTTGTGCCCACTCTTTTTTACCGTTAGTGATAAGGGATTTATATAATGGGACAATTAATTTACGACGGCCAATACCTGATAAGTGCTTATCAAGTGCAGGGTAAATTGGCTGATAACCATTTCCTACTGCTAGCATAAACCAAGCAAATGCACGTTCAGCATTAGTTGACTGTGTTAGGTTAAATTCTGAGTCAAGCTCTACCATGTGCTCTTGGCTTAAATCACGTGGTAAGTTATTTAAAAAGTGTAGCCACTCATGCACAGACCAATCAGCTGTTGGCAGTTGAGCTGCAGTTGTGTCGCCTTTTAGCCATGCTGCTGTTGCAGTATCTACTTTATCAAATGCATCAGAAGTAGGGTTTGGCGCATCATTTGGTAATCCAGGTTCAAAAATCCATTCGTTTACTTTATCCATGCTTACAACACCAGGATACTTTTCAATTAAGTTAGCTTTTAAGTAAGTAACAAATTGCGCGGTAGTAAGTGATTTAAACGAAAACTCTTTAAAGTACGCTTTTACAAACGGGTCAAACTTATCGCGACCATATTTGTTTTCTAGGTAAATTAAAAATAATTGACCTTTAGTGTAAGGCACTGAACTGAATGCATCGTCTGGGTCGCGGCCGTTAAGTTTTAAATTAAGGCGTGTATCTGGTGCATCAATTGTTTTAAGTTGTGCGCGTAAAGACGCTGAATCAAGTGCTTGTTCCATAACCGCACGGTCACGGCCAAATACTTCTTCCATAATGCGGTTTTCAACGTACGAGGTAAAACCTTCGTTTAACCATAAATCTTCCCACGTTGCGTTAGTTACTAAGTTACCTGACCAAGAATGAGCAAGCTCATGAGCAATAAGGTTAACTAAGCTTTTATCACCGGCAACAACCGTTGGAGTAATAAATGATAAGCGTGGGTTTTCCATGCCACCAAACGGAAAACTTGGTGGTAGCATTAATAAGTCGTAGCGACCCCATGCATATTCGCCGTACATCGCGTTTGTTTTATCGATCATGGCTTGGGTGTCGTCAAATTCAGCAACAGAGGCATCTAAAATTGTCGGTTCAGCAAATATGCCTGTTTGATGCGACATTGCTTTAAATTCTAAGTTACCTGCGCCAATAGCAATTAGGTAAGGTGAAATTGCTTGTGGCATATCAAAAATGTAGTCGCCATCTTTATAAAGCGCATCTTTGTTATCGGCACTCATTACAGCACGTATATCTTTTGGTGTATGAATTCGTGCAGAGTAAGTTACACGCATTGCGGGTGTATCTTGCACTGGGATCCAACTACGTGCATGAATTGCTTGCGACTGGCTGTACATAAATGGATGCGTTTTACTTGCCGTTTGCTCTGGTGTTAACCATTGCAGGCCTGAAGCTTCTGGACGACTGTTGTAATAAATACGAACTACTTCAGCTTGGTTTTTAAACACAATAGTAAGCTTTGAACCTTTAACGTCATCTCGCTTAGCTAAATCAAAAGTCGCTTTTTTCCAGTTACCGCTTTGATCTTTGTACATTACTTTATCAATGTCTAAGTCGCGGGTATCAAGTACGAGAGTTCTACTTTTGCTGTTGTTCCACTGAAGAGTATGCTCTACAAAACCTTCTAACTGCTTGTCGGCAAAATCGACATCTAAATCAAGGTTTAAGTGAGTAGTAACAACATCATCAAGGTTAGCATACGAGTTTTGGTCAATCGCATTAGCCATTGCTTGCGAACACATACCCGCCATAGCGAGGCTTAAAAAAAGAGGTTTAATTTTCATCATTACTCTGAACACAAATAAAAAAGTGCTGGTTTTATATCACGATTGACACGGCGGGTTGAGTGATTTTTACAATCTAGTGCCACATTTGCGACGATGAGGTAAACTATTGCGATTAGTTACCGGTATTTTTAGAGAGCTTTGTGGCGCATTCATTACACTCCTTACATACATTCGCATTAAACAGCCAATGCCAAAATTTTGTTGAAATTACTCAGCTTGAGCAACTTAAAACGCAAAATTTTAGTGCACCGTTTTGTTTGCTGGGCGAGGGCAGTAATACCGTATTTTTAAATGACTACATGGGTACGGTTATAAAAATAGCTTTAAAAGGTATTAAAATTACTGAGCGCGAGAGCGACACACTAATAAGTATTGCCGCAGGCGAAAACTGGCATCAACTAGTTAGCTATTTATTAGAGAAAAATATACCCGGGCTTGAAAATTTAGCACTTATACCGGGCACTGTTGGCGCATCGCCGGTACAAAACATTGGTGCTTATGGCGTTGAGATAGCTAAATTTGTTGAGTTGGTAGAGTACTTTGATATAACCACTAACACTATGCATTCATTAAATAACGAGCAATGTGAATTTGCTTACAGAGACTCAATATTTAAACATGCCCTTAAAAATAAAGCGGTGATCACGCAAGTACACTTAGCGCTCCCAAAAAAATGGCAACCAGCATTAAGTTATGGCCCTTTGCAGCAGCTCTCAAGCATCACCCCGCAAGCTGTACTCGATCAGGTTATAAAAACGCGTAATAGCAAATTACCTAACCCATATACACTTGCCAATGCGGGCAGCTTTTTTAAAAACCCTATAATAACCAACCAGCAGTTAGCTGAACTATTAAAGCAATTTGCCGATTTACCTCATTACGAATATGGGCAAAGTCATCACAAGGTCGCGGCAGGTTGGTTAATCGATCAAAGTGGTTTAAAAGGGCACCGCGAGGCAGGTATAGAAGTGCATCAACAACAAGCTCTAGTACTTGTTAATCACGGAAATAGTGAAGGCAGCGACCTAATAAATATGATTAAACACATTCAGCAAGTTGTTTATAGGCGTTACAACATTATGTTAGAGCACGAAGTACGTTTAATGGATGCACGCAGCGAATGCCATATTAACGCGGAGCCTAAGTAATGAAAGCACCTGATGGAAACAAACTCGCTATTTTAAATGCACTCAACCAAGGAGGGTTTGTATCTGGTCAAGCCTTGGGTGAAAAGCTAGGTATTAGCCGAGCTGCGGTAAGTAAACATATTAAAACGTTACAAGAAATGGGCTTGGATATTTTTAAAGTGACTGGCAAAGGCTATTGTTTGAATAGTCAGGTGGGCCTTTTAAATAAAACGCAAATTGATCAGCACTACAAAGCGCTAGGTGCAAATACTGCCGATGTAGAAGTACACCCTATTATTGATTCGACTAACAGCGAGCTTATGCGCCGTATACAGGCCAAAACAGCGCTTGAGTCTGGCACTGTTATTGTTGCTGAAATGCAGCAAGCAGGACGTGGTAGACGCGGCCGTGTTTGGCAATCCCCATTTGGCGCTAATCTGTATTACAGTTACTTTTGGCGTTTAGATGACGGCTTACAAGCTGCAATGGGCGTATCAATTGCGGTTGGCCTAGCTGTTTATGATGCTATTAAAGCGTTATACCAAGTTGACGTAGAACTTAAGTGGCCTAACGATATTTATATAAATAAGCAAAAACTTGCAGGTGTATTGGTTGAATTAGATGGACAACCGCAAGGACCTTGTCAGTTAGTGATTGGTATCGGTATTAATTTACAAATGCCTGAGAGCTTTAGTCAGCATATAGACCAAGCGTGGACCGACTTAAATCAACATACTCAAAAGCTCGATAAAAACCAACTTGTGGCTTCTCTTACTCATCATTTGGAGCAGCGTTTAGCGCAGTATCGTCAAACGGGTTTGCAAGCTATGTATGAGCAATGGAATTCGCTCAATGCGTTTGCTGGTGAATATGTTGAACTAAACACAGGGCACCGAAGTTGGCGTGGAATATGTGAAGGTATTGACGCACAAGGTGGAATACGAATTCGCCAAGACGGGGAAGTAAAAAGTTATTACGGTGGGGAAGTCTCCCTTAGAAAGGCGCAATTATGAGATTATTGATCGACGTAGGAAATACATCATTAAAAGCTGTGTTGTGGCATAACGAGCAAACACAACCGGCAGATATAAATAACCTGCCTTGGTTACAAATAACCGAAGTGATTTATGCATGTGTAGGGCGCAGTGATTTACTAAACGATATTCTAACGCAAGCGGCTAGCAATAATATTATTTGTTTTGAAGCCAAGGTAACCAAAACGCTTGGAGATCTTGTATGCGCTTACGAGCATGTAGCTAACTTAGGCATAGACAGGTGGCTTGCGCTTATTGCTGGATTTACGTTATATCCAAACACAGCATGCATTGTTGTTGATGCGGGTACTGCGACAACAATTGATGTGCTTAGTAGTGAAGGGTTGCATTTAGGTGGCTGGATTTTACCTGGGCTTGATTTAATGACCTCATCACTTACACAAAATACTCAACGTGTTTTTGATGATGGTAAAACTCCATTTACCAATGAACTGGGTAAAAATACGCCTAATGGTTTAAAGAATGGTGCTTTAGTGGCAACCATTGGAGCAATTGAGCAAGCTAAGTTGCACTTAATGGATAAAAAAACAGAGCAAAAAGTACAAATAATTTTTGCTGGTGGCTATGGCTTGCTTTTACAGCAGCAATTTGAGGGAAGTATTTTTGATTCATTACTCGTAATGAAGGGGTTAAATTACTGGCACCAGCTAAGCAAAACAACATAAAAAAGTGCAAAAAACGTGTTTTCGCGTGAATATTGAGCATTTAAACTAAAAATTTACACTTTTTTTAATTTTATAGTTGCATCCCAATAAACCTTACTCTAATATCTCGCCCCGTACTAAAGCAGTGCCGACTTAGCTCAGCTGGTAGAGCAACTGACTTGTAATCAGTAGGTCAACCGTTCGACTCGGTTAGTCGGCACCACTTTCCTTTTACCGGAAGTGAATTAGTAGAGAATTATCGTGGAGGGGTTCCCGAGCGGCCAAAGGGATCAGACTGTAAATCTGACGGCTCAGCCTTCGCTGGTTCGAATCCAGCTCCCTCCACCACTTTATTCTTGACGGTTAGAGGTAGTTTAAGAACAGATTTTTATGCGGGCATCGTATAATGGCTATTACCTCAGCCTTCCAAGCTGATGATGCGGGTTCGATTCCCGCTGCCCGCTCCAGTTCTTGTGTTGCTGATATAGCTCAGTTGGTAGAGCGCACCCTTGGTAAGGGTGAGGTCGGCAGTTCGACTCTGCCTATCAGCACCAGTCCTAAGAATCTCCTTGATTACTTCCTTTATCTGTCAGAAAATACTATTTGAAAAAGATTAACTTAATCTACCTTTGGTGGATTATTTTCATATGTAATTTAGATACACAAAACTGATAGGTTCCGTCATGGCAAAAGAAAAGTTTGAACGCGTAAAACCGCACGTAAACGTTGGTACAATCGGCCACGTTGACCACGGTAAAACTACACTAACTGCAGCAATCACTAACGTACTTGCAAAAGTATACGGCGG